>NZ_JAKZGP010000020.1 GCF_022549775.1 Belliella filtrata
CAAAAACACAAAAACTGGTTTAATTAAAAAAAAGAATTCCCTGGAAACAGGGTCATGGGAATCCTATGTCTATTTTCTAAAGCAAATTGATCAAACTACTTCAATTATTTAAAATCGGAATTGCTGACAATTGCTTGTTTTTTTCAAGAAATAGCTTTCTCTTCTTGGTGTTTGTTTTTTTTTAATCACATAGTTTTTATTGTTGAAGATGTTTTGCCACTTTACTAAAGGCAAAGCATATGCATGCTTTGCTAGATTAGGTCATCAATACTGGAACTCAATAATATCTTCCTCTTCACTTGATGATAATCCATAGATTACTTTATTTTTTTCATCTACAGTAATGTATTTGATTGGGATATTAAGTTCGAAATGCCCAGTGACTTTACCTGTATAATCAAATAGGAATATTATATGGCATGGAGACATTCCAGTGGTTTGGATTTTCTTGACTTTCTCCCCACTGTATAGCATAAAGATTTGGTGTTCTCCAAGGAAAAGTCCTGATAGGTTCTGACTGCTTCAGGGTCATTCATGTAGTAGTATGAGTAGTCTTCAGATTGTTGTATGATTTCATAGCTTGGGTTTTCGAAATATGGCCCTTCTACGACGAGGATTTCTTTACTGGAGTAGTCTAGTATTTCAAAGTGATCCCTATCCATAGAAAAGAAACCGAATTTTGTTTTGCTCCTGTTAGAGGTAAAATGATTTGCAAAAGCTTGTCTATTTACATTCAAGGGGTTATCATCTGGTAACATTCCTTTCCAGCTTCCATACCCTGCCAATACTTTTCCACTTTTGCTGTATTCTACAAATTTTTCTTCTCCAGATACCCTAAGTGCCAGAAGGGTGCTATCTGTTAACCAAGTGATTTCAGTTGCTGCGTAGAACTCTGGATTACGCTGCTTAAGTTGGTTTTGAGAAAGCTTATGTGTACTGTCATTTAAGCTGAATTCAGAGAATACTTTTTCAAAACTGTATGCCCAAAAATTGCCTGGCGTAAAACTATAGTCTAGGGTCCATGTATATGCTACCTCGCCTGGCCCACTACCTTCTATGCCTAGACCATAGAGCCACTTCTTCTCTTTGGTGTCTATGATGTGGAGTGGGGGATCCATAGCTTTATCAGAGACCACAATGTACTCATCTATGAAAAATGGCTTTCTTGTCATTTGAAAATTTGTGATTCCAAATGGTTCTCCTCTCAATATGGTTTTCTGTGGGAGATCACTTTCGGTTACCCTTACCCAATACTCACCAGGTCTACTTTGATAGTCTGATTTTTGGGTGCATTGAGTAAAAACTAGTAGTAATATAAATATGAAACTAATTCTTTTCAGTTTGCGATAGGCGAACAATGTAATACACATGTAAGTCATTTGAAATTTTTGTGTTATTGAATCTTTAATTTAACTAAAAAATAATTTATTCAAATGAATTGTTTTTTGTTGCTGAATATCGTTGAAATTATGTTTGAATCTACTAATGGTTATTGGGATTCAGTCTCATTTACTGCGAACGTAATTTTCACTCCTCAAAAACAAAAAGGGTTTCCCACATCTGTAGGAAACCCTTTTATGATTTGTTATAGCAAGTTTTACCCCACTACTTTTTCTGCAAGCAAAACGATTTTGTTGTCTTTTACTTCTACAACACCACCATCTACAATTAGGCTCTGTTTGCCTTCATTGGTCGTAAAGGATACAGTCCCTTTTGCCAATGCAGAGACTAGCGGTGCGTGATTTTTCAATACCTGAAATGCACCATTTGCTCCTGGAAAGCTTGCTTCTGAAACTTCTCCTTGAAACACTTTTTTGTCTGGTGTTACGATCTCTAGTTGCATTTTTTCTTCTTATAAGGTTATTGAGTTAATGGTGACCAGCTTTATTATAAATAAACTGAGCACCACTAACTAGTAACTATTTTACTTTACCTCTGCAAGCATTTTCTCTCCTTTGGCAATGGCATCTTCGATGCTACCTACCAAGTTGAATGCTGCTTCTGGCAAATGATCTAATTCACCATCCATGATCATATTGAAACCTTTGATAGTTTCTTTGATATCTACTAGGACACCTTTGAGGCCAGTGAACTGCTCAGCTACGTGGAATGGCTGAGATAAGAATCTCTGTACCCTTCTAGCTCTGTGTACGACTAGCTTATCTTCTTCAGAAAGCTCTTCCATACCCAAAATGGCAATGATATCTTGTAGTTCTTTGTATCTCTGTAGGATCTCTTTTACTTTCTGAGCACAGTTGTAGTGATCATCTCCTAGGATCTCTGGAGATAGAATTCTTGATGTAGAATCCAATGGATCCACAGCTGGGTAGATACCTAGCTCAGAGATTTTTCTTGAAAGTACTGTAGTAGCGTCCAAGTGAGCAAATGTCGTCGCTGGAGCAGGGTCAGTCAAATCATCCGCTGGTACATATACTGCCTGTACAGAAGTAATGGAGCCATTTTTAGTAGAGGTAATTCGCTCTTGCATGGTACCCATTTCAGTAGCCAAAGTAGGTTGGTAACCTACCGCAGATGGCATACGACCAAGAAGTGCCGATACCTCAGATCCTGCTTGAGTAAATCTAAAAATGTTGTCAATAAAGAATAGGATGTCTTTTCCTGCTCCATCACCTTCACCATCTCTGTAATATTCTGCCAAGGTCAAACCGGTCAAGGCCACTCTTGCACGAGCCCCAGGAGGCTCATTCATTTGACCAAAGACGAAGGTTGCTTTAGATTCTTCTAGTTTTTTCAAGTCTACTTTTGAAAGATCCCATCCACCTTCATTTTCCAAAGTGTGAACGAAGTCATCTCCATAAGTTACAATACCTGATTCGATCATTTCTCTAAGAAGGTCATTACCTTCTCGAGTTCTCTCACCAACACCGGCAAATACAGATAGACCTGAATATGCCTTGGCGATGTTGTTGATCAATTCCTGAATCAATACTGTCTTACCAACACCAGCTCCACCAAAAAGACCAATCTTACCACCTTTTGCATAAGGCTCGATCAAGTCAATAACTTTGATCCCTGTGAAAAGTACTTCTGTCGCAGTAGAAAGATCTTCAAACTTCGGAGCTGATCTGTGAATAGGAAGTCTCTTTCCTGCTGGTACCTGTGGAAGACCATCAATTGCCTCTCCAACTACGTTGAATAGACGACCTTTGATGCCTTCTCCAGTTGGAACGGAGATAGGTGCACCTAGATCGGTAGCTACCATGCCTCTTACCATTCCTTCTGAGGAATCCATTGCAATAGTTCTTACTCTGTCCTCACCCAAGTGCTGCTGAACTTCCAAGATTACTTTTTGACCGTTTTCTTTGGTTATTTCTAGTGCGTCAAGGATATTAGGTAACTTGCCTCCTTCGAAAGAGATATCCACTACTGGACCAATTACCTGTGTTATTTTACCAAGATTTGCCATTTTTATGTATTGATGTAAAAAGGGAATTACGCTTTTTTCAATTTGCATGCAAAATTAATTATAAAAGCTTAATACCAAAGGATGTTTGGAAATTAAATCAAGAATAATTATCGGTTTTCATCAATTTATCGCTCAGACGCAATATACAAGGTATCCCACTGGAATGGATTTATTAAAAAACTCGCCTTCCGAATAAGTAGGCTTTGTTCCAATAGCTATTACTAAGCTTGTCTTCTGTCACACCTAGCGATGTGGAGGAATGAATGAACCAAACTTGCCCTCTACTGATCTCCGTGACTATTCCAGCATGTGATACTTGTCGCTTACTTTTACCGGTTGCAAAAAATACTACATCACCTTTTTCAAGTTTTCTTTCAGGTACTCTTTTGCCTATTTTACTCTGCTCACTTGAGGTCCGTGGCATAGTGACTCCTACACTTGCGAAGGAATGGAAGATCAATGCTGAGCAGTCTATACCAGACCTAGTAGTGCCACCATAGCGATAAGGCGTACCACGATATGATTTTGCCGTTTCGACGACTTGATTAATGTTTTTTCTTCTAACTTTTTTGGTGGAAGAGCAGGAGCTAAATTGAAGTACACATGCCAAAAATAAAAATATATAAACTGTTTTAGAGATAGCTAGTTTTCTTCCTTTGATCCTCATGCTTCTGTCTGGAATGGTTTTATTGGCGAAAATTGTTATCGATACTTATTGAGTAGTTTTACGACTTTCAATTATACATAGCTTCACTTTAGATTCAAAGTGTTTTTTGGATTAGCTATAAATTGTGTGTTATTAGTAAAACACCAGAATTTTTTAATATGGTAAAGTTGATTGAATAACGCATTGATGATTTGTTAATTTTGTTTTACTACAATTTAATGAAAAATCAATGATCCTTTACCCTTAAAATGGCCTGTTTTTGGCTATATTGCATCATATTTGCTTTGTGAAATACATATGAGTAGAGAAGATTTCAAAAAATTACCCATTTCAAAAAAGATACAAAAGCTCTATATGGAAGGGACTTTTGTAGTGGCGATTAGATACTACTCGCACAAAATCAATTTGTATCTTTTAGGGGATGATTATGTTGAAGTATTTTATAATCACAAGCATGATAGAATAGATAAAATAGAGTACCTAAATCACCAACATACTCGAATGAAATTCTACTTGGATCAGATCAACTTTGACTTATAGCTTTTTAAATCAATTGCCAACTTCGGACAGCTTGAGAAGTTTTTGATGAATGTCTAGCACCTGAGGAATGAGTAGCTTATTATCTGTGTTTTTGACACTAAAATCACTTCTGGAGATTTTTTCTTCATCTGGCAATTGTTTGTCAATGATAGCCTGAAGCTGAGCTTGGCTTCTGTGTGGATCCCTCATCTGCACCCTATTGATCCTCACTTTCAGCGGAGAGCTTACCGTTATGATTTTGTACAAATCATTGGCAGAGCCAGATTCGAAAAGGAGTGCAGCTTCTTTTAGAATATACGGAGTGTTTTGTTCTGCAGCCCATGTTTCAAAATTCAATTTTACTGCGGGGTGAACCAAGCTATTGATCAGTTTTGTCTTTGAGTCGTCACTGAATACCTTTTCCGCAAGGAAGGCTCTATTCAATGATCCATCATCAAAGTAAGTCTGATTTCCGAATGATTCCTTGATTGCTGCTTTGAGGCTCTGATCATTAGCCATTAGCCATTTTGCCTTGTCATCTGCATAGTATACAGGAATTCCTAAAATCTCAAATATTTTCGCAACTGTAGATTTCCCTGAGCCTATTCCTCCAGTGATACCTATTAATAGTGGTTTGAGGTTACTCATATTTCAGTCTAAAAGTAGATGGTTCAAACCTGACATTTTCGAGAATAGATGTGCGAGGACTTAGGGTTATAGAAATGGTACTGTCTTCTTTATCTCTGTTGTAATAGTTAAGAATGGCTTCTAAGTCCATTTGCTTAAGCTGTTCGACTTTTGGTTCTTCGATGAGATAGTACATCATTACATTGTTTGGTTCTTGAACCAAGCTCACATTCTCTGGGAAGTTGATTTTATTAATTTTCAATCTTTTATTCCCTTCTAGTAGCTGTACGATGTTGAATTTCACTTGAACACTCTCCTCTTCCAAGCTTAGGAAATCTTCCCATTCACTTGGGATAGCTACTGGTATAGATTTTTCAAAGTTCTTGTTGATCTTGTCTTCTCCCAATTTGATTTTTAGGGAACCTTCAAGCTTTTCTAAGACTGATGTTGGACCTTTTATGTTTAAGGTGGTAGGATTGATTTCTATTTCTCCGAGTATCCTGTGATTTTTAGCAATGATATTACCACTTGTGTCAGGTTCAACTTTGACTTTTCTAGTTACAATTTTGTCAATTTTGAATTTAATCGTGTCAGAAACCATAGATACCAATGTAGTTGGTGAGATATTTTCAGCAAGACTTCTTCTGATTTCTGATGAAAGGATATGATTTTTGGTGGCAGGGTTATTGATTTCGATCAGGAATGGACTTTCATTTACATTAAAGTATTTCCTGAGCAAGTCCCAGCCATTGCCATTGATTTCAATTTTTACTTTAGTAGGTAGTTTTTCTACAGCCATAAATTCTTCACTATCAAAAATAATTTCGATAGGATAATCTACTACTGTGTTGTAATTGTCTTTGTTGAGTGCGTTTAAAAACCAGAAAGTGGAAGCGGCTAAAAAACATAGCGCTACCACTTTCATGTTTGCAGCAGTTCTTGGACTTGCTGATTTAAAGAATTTTTTTAACCTAGTCAAAGTGTTAATTATTTTGTACCACTGGCTCTTTTAGTAAATTCTAGTGAGACAGCTGATTTCTCTATTTTGATTTTGAAGCCTTTGTCAAGCTCAAGAATGATAGTGTCACCTTCTACTGCATAAATCTTGCCATGGATACCACCTATCGTTACGATATTGTCACCTTTTTTTACCTCTTCAAGGAAATTTTTTGTTTCTTTTTGTTTTTTCTGTTGAGGTCTGATCATGAAGAAATACATGATCAAAATAATAGATCCGAAAAGGAATACTTGTCCTAAGATTCCACCTCCAGCACCTTCTGCTTGAAGTAATATGAAATTAAGCATGTTTATTGTTTAACTGGCCCTAGGGCACCTTGATTGTTAGATGAATTTTTTGGTGTTACATTTCCCTTTAGTCTAAGCCTATTGACGTTTGGATTAGTATTGGCTTGGATAGTAACTGTAGGCGCCTGTGTACCTGGCTTACCAGCTGAGTTGAATTCTACTTTGACAAATCCAGATTCCCCAGGTTTTACTGGCGTTTTGGTATAATCAGGCGTAGTACAACCACACGAAGCTGTTACATTAGAGATAACTAATGGCACTTCTCCTTCATTGACAAAATTAAATACGTGCTCAATTACTTTTCCTTCCGCTATTGTGCCAAAATCAAATTCTTCTGCTGAGAAATTGAATTTTGCCATTGAGCTAGGGTCCACATTTGATACAGATTGTACATTGGAAGGCTGTGGAGCGCTCGCATTGACAGTACTAGCTTCCATTTGAGCTATTTTCTGTTCCAATTGAGCAATTTTTTCAGATTGGTCGTTGTTGCTACATGAGTTCATTACTAGGATTCCTGAAAGTAGCAGTGCGGACAAGCTTAACTTTTTCATAATATAATTAATTAATTAGCCTCTTGATTAATTTGGTCAATAAGTTTATTGACGTCATTTAATAGGTTTTCGGCCTTGTTTTTAGCATCAGTGATGACTTTGTTTCCTTCTGATTTTGCTTCATTGAAGGGAAGGTTTTTGCCATTACGTAGGTCTTTGATGATTTCTTCAAGCTCTTCTTTATATTTTGAGAGCTGGAATGAAAGTTTATCTCGGGTGTTTTTTCCTGAATCCGGGGCAAATAAAAGCCCTAAAGCTGCGCCAAGTCCGGCACCAGCTAAAAATGTGATCCATGAAGTGCTGTTTTTGCTCATTTTAAAGATGTTTTTATTTGTTATCTAATAAACCTCTTCCACTTTTCTTGATTTCTCCTTTGTCCATAAGCTCTTTGGAGATTACATCAAGTAATCCATTTACAAATTGTTTACTTTTTGGCGTACTATAGTTCTTAGAGATGTCTATGTACTCATTTATTGAAACTTTGACAGGGATGCTTGGGAAGAATTTCATCTCAGTCAAAGCCATTGAAATGATGATTTTATCAGTAAATGCAATCCTGTCAATGTCCCAGTTTTGCGTTTTTTTGGCAATTAGGCTTTTATTGATTTCTTCATTTTCGATGGTGAAGTTAAAGATATTTTGGAAGAATTCCTTATCGTCTTCCCAGTTCATTGCCAAGTCTGGAAGAAGCTCATCCTCCAATGACCCTTGCTCAAATACATTTTTGATGAATTTAGAAGCCAAACTTCTTACGACCTGCTTATTTTCTGACCAATTCATATCCTTCTCTGAAAAGAAGTTTAGAATGACTTCATTCTTAAAGATGATTTTCTTCAATAATGTTTCTAAAATATTGAAATCATCTTCTTCTTGTGGATCATTAAGTTTGATATATTCTTGATAAACTTCAGATGGTTTGATGTAAACTCTAAACCACTCTTTGATTTCAAGTTCTATATCATCTAGGTGTGCATCATGTCTGATCAAGGCAGTCTCGAAAGCTGGACTGTTTTTTATCTTGTTTAGAATAACGTTCCTACTCAAGTTTAGTTCTCTTGCTGATGTGGAAATTTGATCGTTATTGATCTTTCTTTTCCTTTCAGCTTCTTTGGAGACATGGTTGCCAAACTCGATCAGCATCTGTATGGCATTGAGGTAGAGTTGAGGGATACGTTCAGCAGATGTGATCATGTTTTTAAGCAGAAAATCGTAATCTTTTTCATTTGCTTTATGAAAAGCATTAATTGCTTTGATAGCTTCAGATTTGATTTTCGTGCTTACCTCTTGTTGAGATATAAGCGACTTGTTGTTCAGGTTGTCACTAAAAAGCTGTATTGTGGTAATTGCGTCAGCTTTCAATTGAGCCTTATCTTGCACTTCCATACTGTTCAAATCTGGAAGGAAAGACTCTCTTATAGAATCTTTGGCTATATTGAAATTAGATGATTTGCACTGCTCGTAAGCATATAGGCTTTGAAATGCCTTTACCCTAAGAATTCTTCTGTTTAACATACCTGATTTTAAAGAACGTAAATATAGTATTTTCACTTGAGTAAATGAAGACAGCCAAGTGAATCTGTCATTATTGAGCAATAAAACCACCTGAAGTCCTTACATAGGCAGTAAGTTTCAGGTGGTCTGTTTGTTAATGTTAATGTATTAATAAGGAAGTTTGACTTTTCCTATAGATTCGATTCTGCTCCAAGCCAATTCTATAGCTGCTTGCTGAGAGGGGATGTTATCTATTGCTGACTTATCAAGAATAGCCGTGGTGATGTCGTAGATTTTTTCAGCTTGCTTGTATGTAGCTTCTCTATTGTATCCACCTACAAATTCAGCACATACATTCATGAGTCCACCAGAGTTGATGAGGAAATCTGGGGCATAGATAATGCCTTTTTCTAGAAGGATTTTACCATGCTTGTCTTCATCTTTAAGCTGATTGTTAGCACCACCTGCTACAACTTTACATTTCAATCTATCAATGGTGTCATCGTTGATCGTAGCGCCAAGTGCACAAGGAGAGTAGATGTCCATGTCAAAATCATAAACCATATCTGGGGTGATTACAGATGCTCCAGTCTGCTTTGCTACTTCAGCGAGTTTGTCTTCAAATATATCAGTTACAAAAACATCAGCTTTTTCTTTAACCAGCCTTTCGACCAAATATTTCCCTACTTGACCGACACCTTGAACCACAATTCTTTTTCCTTCTAGGGAGTCATTTCCATAAGCCTTTTTAGCTGCTGCTTTCATGCCAAGGTATGTTCCATATGCTGTCACTGGAGAAGGGTCACCGCCACCACCTCTTACTTCAGGAAGTCCTGTGACATATTTGGTTTCCATCGCAATGTACTCCATGTCGCTTGTCTTCATGTTGACATCTTCAGCAGTGATATACCTACCACCAAGTGAATCCACAAATCTTCCAAATCTTCTAAGGAATGCTTCATTTTTAAGTTTTGGATCACCTATGATTACGGCCTTCCCACCACCTAGATTTAGTCCTGCGATAGATGCCTTGAAAGTCATTCCTCTAGAGAGTCTTAGTACATCTGTAATTGCCTCTTCTTCTGAGGTGTAATGCCACATCCTAGTACCTCCAAGTGCTGGACCAAGTACTGTGTTGTGAATTCCTATAATTGCTTTGAGTCCAGTAGGCTCATCATAACAGATGACCAATTGCTCATGTCCTAATGAAGTGATCTGTCCATAGATCAACCCTTCTTTGACTTTTTCCCCAGTATTAATTTCTAGCATTTGAACTTGGAATTTTTTAATGTGTTATATTTGGGACTGCTGTATGGTGTAATCTCCGATGCAAAATTATATATTTTTATCGGGCTTTACCAATGCAATTAATGGAGTTAAAATAAACTAATCAAGTGATTTAAAAGTTTTTATTTCGTGAAGCCGCTTTGGAGATTAAATAAGTATTTGTTCAAGTATAAGGGATATCTCCTATTGGGGATTTTATTCACTGTTATTTCGAATGTTTTTGTAATTATTCCTGCTCAACTGGTCAGGATTGCAATAGATTATGTGGTTGAGAGTTTCTCGTATTACAACCTTTTCAATGAAGGTGATTTGGGTTCTTTTGCAAGGAATTTTTTCATGAAATTTGTTTTTATTTTTGGAGTTTTGATTTTAGCAATGGCCTTGCTGAGAGGTTTTTTCTTGTTTTTGATCAGGCAGACGATTATCATCATGTCTAGGTTGGTCGAATATGATATGAAAAATGAGATTTTTGCTCATTATCAAAATCTCCCTTTGAGTTTTTACAGAAAAAATAGTACTGGAGACCTAATGGCTAGAATCACAGAAGATGTCAGTAGGGTCCGAATGTACTTAGGTCCAGCAATCATGTATGGTCTCAATTTGATTGTCTTGTTTCCCCTTGTGATTGGGTACATGCTAAGCGAAAATGTTGAGCTTACCATATATTCTTTATTACCCTTGCCAGTGCTTTCATTGAGTATTTATTTTGTAAATAATATGATCAATGAAAGATCGGAACGCATACAGCGAAGCCTGTCTAGCTTGAGTACTTATGTTCAGGAGGCTTTTTCAGGTATTCGTGTTTTGAAGGCTTTCGTTAGAGAAGATGATAGTGCTCACGATTTCAAAGATGCAAGTGAAGACTACAAAGAAAAATCCATTAGTCTTACTTTAGTTCAGTCTTTGTTTTATCCTTTAATTTTGGCTTTGATAGGTATCAGTACCATACTTACAGTCTATATAGGTGGCGTTCAAGTAATAGAAGGTACTATTGGCTATGGAGTGATCGCGGAATTCATCTTGTATGTGAATATTTTGACATGGCCAGTTACTTCACTTGGCTGGGTGACAAGTATCATTCAGCGTGCTGCAGCATCTCAAACACGGATTAATGAGTTTTTGGATGAGAAAAATGATATTCTAAGTTCCGAGAATTTGGACACTTCTATTAAAGGTAGGATTAAAGTTGATAATGTTTCATTTGTATATCCAGAGTCTGGTATCAAAGCTTTGGATAAAGTAAGTTTTGAAATAGAGGCAGGACAGTCTATGGCTATCATTGGCACCACAGGTTCTGGAAAATCAACGATAGCAAACCTGCTCATGCGTATGTATGATGTGACATCAGGAGATATCTTGATAGATGACAAGCATATTTCAGTATTTGATACTGCCACTCTACGCAGGCAAATTGGCTTTGTTCCACAAGATGTATTTTTGTTTAGCGATAGCATATCCAATAATATTGGCTTTGGACTGGACACTTATACTGATGAACTTATTCATAAAGCAGCCAAGGATGCCGATGTATATGATAACATCATAGATTTCCCAAAAGGATTTGAGACAAGACTAGGTGAGAGAGGAATTACACTCTCAGGAGGCCAAAAGCAAAGGGTTTCTATCGCAAGGGCTATAGCCAAAGAACCGAGTATACTATTGTTAGACGATTGTCTCTCAGCGGTAGATACCAAAACGGAACACGCCATACTCAATGCTTTAAGTAAGATCATGGTGGGAAGAACTTCAATTATCATTTCCCACAGGGTGTCTTCAGCTAAATTAGCAGATAAGATTATAGTGCTCAATGAAGGTCAGGTTGTTGAGCAAGGAACACATGAAGACTTGCTTTCAAAGAAGGGCGTTTATGCTGAGCTTTATGAAAAGCAAACACAAGTCAACGAACAAATTGAAGAGTAATTTATATTACCAAAATCAATAATCACGATATGAAAAAATCAGGATTTGATGAAGTAGAATCTTTGCTACAAGATGTAGGGAAAAAGATAGAGTTTCTCATGGAGAAGGCCGCCCAAGCTGGGGGAGAGGCAAAGGATGAATTAGAGAAAAAGATTTCTGAATTAAGAGGTAAGCAAACAAATTTGGAAGAAGAGTTGAAAAAGGGGAAAGAAAAGTTTGAAAAGATTTATCAAGAAAAAAGAGATGCTTTCGAACCTAATTTCCGAAAATCAAGAATTCATTTCAATAATGCACTTGAACAATTTGGAATGGCTATAGAATCGATTTTTAAAAAGAAATAGACTTTTTGATTCAAAGATTATCGGCGGTTTTTCTACTATCTTTGTACCATGAATTATTTATCAGTAGAAAATCTTAGTAAGTCTTTTGGAGAGCGTGTACTTTTTAAAAACATCTCTTTTGGGCTAGATCAAGGTCAGAAGGTTGCTTTAGTAGGAGTCAATGGAGCAGGAAAGTCCACTTTGATGAAAATCATCATGGAACTTGAAGTAGCCGACGAAGGAAACGTAGCCATCAATCAACAAGTAAAAGTGGCATATGTCCATCAAAACCCTGTCTTCTCGGGAGAGTTGAGCATCTATCAGACGATATTTGATGATAGCAATAATGAGACTTTGAAGACCATAGAAGCTTATCACAAAGCCATGGCTGATTCAGAAAATGGCAAGGATAATGCCGATGTACTTCAGGGCATTTTTGAGAAAATGGACAGGCTACAAGCTTGGGATTTTGAATATCAAGTCAATGAGATTTTAGGAAAACTTGGGCTTCATGACACAGGATTGGCAGTAGGAAAACTGAGTGGTGGTCAGAGGAAGAGAGTAGCCCTAGCAAAGGCCATTCTTGAAAAACCAGATCTTTTGCTCCTAGATGAACCGACCAACCATTTAGATCTGGAGACGATAGAATGGCTGGAGGATTACTTGTCTAAGGCTAATCTTGCATTATTTATGGTGACTCACGATAGGTATTTTCTTGAAAAAGTGACCAATCAAATCTTGGAGCTTGACAATGGTAAGGTTCATAGGTATTTAGGAAACTATGGATATTTCTTAGAAAAGAAAGCTGAGAGAAGAGAGATTGAGGCCACAGAAATAGATAAGGCGAAGAGTCTTTACAAAAAAGAATTGGATTGGATTAGAAGGCAGCCAAAAGCAAGAGGAACAAAGGCGAAATACAGGGTGGATGCTTTCGAGGAGACAAAGGAGAAGGCGTTTTCAAAAAGAGAAGAAAGGGAAATTGAGCTCAGCGTGACCACGCAGAGATTGGGTAATAAGATTATCGAGATCGAAAAGATCACTAAATCTTATGGTGACAAAAGGATTGTTAACAATTTCGATTATATCTTCAAGAAAGGGGATAAAATAGGGATAGTTGGACCAAATGGTGCTGGAAAGACGACTTTTTTGAACATGATCACCGGGGCGCTTGAGCCTGATGCTGGTAAAGTTAGCATAGGACAAACCACAGCGATAGGATATTATAGACAGGAAGAAGATTCCTTCGACGAAGAAAAACGACTTATTGATATTGTCAAAGAGGTAGCTGAAGTGGTCACTGTCAGTGGAGGCGCTACGATTACGGTATCACAATTCTTGACCAAATTTGGCTTTCCACCAAAACAACAGCATACACCAATAGCAAAACTAAGCGGAGGTGAGAGGAGAAGACTTCAACTTTTGATGATATTGATCAAGAGCCCGAATTTCTTGATACTTGATGAGCCAACCAATGATTTGGATATCATGACACTAAATACACTGGAGGAATTCTTGGATACTTTTCCGGGATGTCTAGTGATAGTGTCTCACGACAGATACTTTATGGATAGGCTTGTTGAGCACTTGTTTGTTTTTGAGGGAGAAGGTGAGATCACGGATTTCCCAGGTAATTATACTGATTTTAGAGAATGGGAAAAGGAGTCATCTAGTACTGCCAAAGAATCAAAAGATACTCAAAATGCACAACCTAAAACAGTCGCCACTGAAACAAAATCAGAAGGGGGAAAGGCCAAAGCAAGTTTTAAAGAGAAAAAAGAATTTGAGGAATTGGTAGCTAAAATGGAGAATCTTCAGCGTGCAAAGTCTGAGTTGATCGGTAAAATCACCATGGGCACAGATGATCACGAAAAATTAGTCACATGGTCAAATGAAATTCAGGTCATAGATAATCAACTGGAAGAGATGGAACTTAGATGGCTTGAACTGAGTGAGCTCGATGGTATTGAATAGTACAAGAGTCAGCGAGCAGTACCGAGTATTTTTCAAGTGATTGTTTGACTGGGAAAACACTCAACAATCTTGTAAATAAAAAGGCCTTGAGGATAAATCCCAAGGCCTTTTGTGTAAGATAGCAATATTCTTATCAAAGATCTATACCCATGAAAGACATGAAAGCGATACCCATCAAGCCTGTAAGAAGCATCGTGATACCAAGACCTTTCAGCCCATTAGGTACATTTGAATATTTCAATTTCTCTCTGATCGCTGCAAGTGCTACAATAGCAAGAAAGAAGCCAGTACCTGAACCGAATCCATAAACTGCTGATTCTGCTAAAGTATAATCTCTTTGAGCCATGAATAAAGATCCTCCAAGGATCGCACAGTTCACAGCGATCAAAGGAAGAAATATACCCAATGCTCCATAAAGAGCTGGTGCAAATTTCTCAACTATCATTTCAACAAGCTGTACCATAGCAGCGATGATAGCGATAAACATGATGAATCTCAAGAAAGTAAGATCAACACCTGCAAGTGATGCACTTGCCCAAGAGAGAGCACCTTCTTTCAATACAAATTCATTTAGGAGCCAGTTTACTGGAACCGTTACGGTCAATACGAAGATAACGGCTGCTCCAAGTCCTATTGCTGTACTTACTTTTTTCGAAACGGCCAAAAATGAACACATTCCCAAAAAGTAAGCGAATACCATGTTGTCAATAAAGATTGACCTAATTGCTAAGCTAAATAATTCCATTTCTCTTTTCTTTATTAATGTTCAACATAGCCAGTTTTGGTACGCTGTACCCAAATAATCAATCCAAGGATGATGAATGCTCCAACTGGAGAAACCATAAGACCATTGGTAGCTAGGCTAAATTCACCTCCGAATAAGCTACTGATACCATCATAGATTTCAACTCCAAAAACTGAACCGGAACCTAAAAGCTCTCTGAAGAAAGCCACAGCTAAGATAATCCAAGAATAACCTAAGGCACTACCAAATCCATCTAATACAGAATCGTAAGGCTTGTTTCCTAGCGCAAATGCTTCTAACCTACCCATTACGATACAGTTGGTAATGATCAAACCTACGAAAACAGATAGTTCTTTATACATATCATAAGCGAAAGCTTTCAAAATTTCATTTACTAAAGTTACCAAAGAGGCAACTACAGCCAACTGAACGATGATACGTACCCTTGATGGAATAGTGTTTCTCAATAATGAAATGGTCAAGTTTGCCATTACCATTACGAATATAACAGAGATTGCCATTACAAGGGTAGGCTGCATCTGCGTGGTCACGGCCAATGCAGAACAAATTCCTAAAACTTGTATTGTAATTGGGTTGTCATCTATTAAAGGATCACTGATCAGTTTTTTTCTTCTTTTAGAGAACAAAGCTTCTGATACTTTGGTCTCTTTTACTTCTGCAGTTTCTGTGCTCATTATAGTTTATTTATAATGTCTAAATTTTTTAATTATAGCTGCTTTACCAGATTAAGACTTTTGTCTTTTTTCGAAGTAAGACTTATATGCTTTCAGGTAGTTTTCAAGCATGGCATTTACACCATTCGCAGTGATGGTAGCTCCGGAAAGGCCATCTACTTTGTGATCTTCACCGCTGTAATCTTTACCTTCACCTTTCTGCATATCTACTGATCGGAATTCTCCAGAGTCATCAAAGATTTTCTTTCCTTGATACCTGTTTTGTACACTTCCTTCAGTGATTCTAGCGCCTAGACCAGGTGTTTCACCTTTGTGACCAAAGGTGACTCCTTCAATGGTGTTCAAGTCGGTATCCAAAGCTAAGAAGCCCCAGATTTCATCCCAAAGACCTGCACCATAAAGTTGTACGATGATAGCTTCTGCATCATCTTCATTACCTTCTTGATGGAATATGAATACAGGATACTTTCTCTTTTCTGGAGCTAATTTATAGTTTTTAGCTACATCTACATTTTCAGCTATGATTTCATTTCCATCCTCATCTTTTTCGATTTCATTTCCTTCGTAGTCTACTACTTTTGAAGATATTCTATTATCGTAGAATTCAAGGATTTCTTCAGCTTTCATGGCGCTAAGCTCTGAAGATTCAAGTACCGCACCCAAAATTTGTTTTTTGGTATCTAATTCTACAGCTTTCTTTTGGATCGGACCCAAAAGCTGTGATGTGCCTGATAACAATAATCCTAATACAACTGTAAGGATTACTGAGAAAGTGATGATATATCCGTTAGACTGTTGCACGTTGTAACCTCCTTTTCTTGTTTGCTTTTACTACATAATAATCGATCAATGGAGCAAATACGTTCATAAACAATACTGCAAGCATGATCCCTTCAGGATAAGCTGGGTTTGTTACACGTATAATAACTGTAAGTATACCTATAAGTAGTCCATATATCCATTTTCCAATTTCTGTTTGAGAAGCTGATACTGGATCTGTAGCCATGAAAACTACACCAAAAGCTAGACCACCCATCACTAGGTGATATTCTGGACCCATTGCCATATATTCGTTTACTGCAAATGCATTCATTACTAGTCCCATCAGATATGCACCTGCAAATCCTGATACAATAATTTTCCAGCTTGCAACTCCTGTAGCCACTAAGATCGCAGCTCCAACCAAAGCCATCAAGGTTGATGTTTCACCGATTGAGCCAGGAATCCAGCCCATAAACAAATTAGCAAATTCAAACAAGCCTGAACCTAGTTCCGAATTATGTGAAGCTAGTGCTGATGTAACTGTTTCACCCTCTACTCCAGCATTGTATGCTACTGCAAGCGCTGTGGCTCCTGAGAAACCATCAACAGCAGTTTTGTCTCCTAAATATGTCCAAACCTGATCTCCAGAAATTTGTGCTGGGTATGCAAAGTACAAAAACGCCCTTGCTGTCATAGCTACATTGAGGATGTTCATCCCTGTACCACCGAATACTTCTTTGGCAATCACTACTGCAAAGACTGTCGCTAATGCTACTTGCCACAATGGCATAGTTGCTGGTACAACCAAAGGTATCAACATCCCTGTCACCAAGAAGCCTTCATTGATGGGGTGTTTTCTAATTACTGCGAAAGCAGCTTCCACCATACCTCCCGCAGCATATGCCACGATAACTATTGGTAACACAAGCTGAAGACCCAAGAGTGCTTTTGGTCCAAAATCTTCCCACAAACCTGCTGTTTGACCTGTAGCCAAAAAGTGTTGGTGTCCTGTATTGTAAATTCCAAATAACAAACATGGAATCATGGCCACTACTACAGTGATCATCATTCTTTTTAAGTCGACAGCGTCTTTTACTTGAGTACCTTTTATGGCGTTGGTATGATTAGGGGAAAACAAGAATGTTTCACCCGCCTCAAACGCATAATAAAAGTTCTCCAATTTTCCTCCCTTTTGAAAAAGGGGCTTCTGCTTATCCAACAGATCTCTTAGAAACTTCATATTGTTTAACTGTATTGAATTAAGTCTATTCCTTTTCTTACTATTTCCTGAACTGGGTGCTTAGAAACATCCACAAACTCACATAGAGCCAAGTCCTCTTCTATGACCTCATAGATTCCGAGTTCCTCCATCTCATCAAAATCTTCTGCCATGATGGCTTTCAATAGATAGATTGGAAGTATGTCCATTGGAGTTACACTTTCAAAAACACCAGTCTGTACGAATGCTCTTTCTTCTCCTCTTACATTGGAGTCCAAAACAAACTCTTTGTTTGGTTTCAAAAATGAAAGCAATCCAAGTGCTCTGTGATAACTTAGCTTATCTGCAGTTGGCTTCATCCAGCCTAAAAACTCATGATACTCTCCTTCAGGAATTAGCGTGATTTGGCTGTGGTAATAACCTAAGTATCCGTCTTGATTGATTTTTTCTCCTGTAAGTACGTTTCCAGAGATCACTCTGGTGATTGGAGCAATATCTGATTTTTCGTCTTCTTTCAAGTTTCCACTTACCAATGTGTCCACACATGCACCTACAATGGTTTTTGTGTATGCAGCTTTTTTGGCTCTAGATCCTGTGATTGCAATAACGCGAGAAGCATCATATTTGCCTTCCAAGAAAAGTTTTCCAATCTGAGCGACGCCGAAAGGGTTGATTGTCCAAGCAATCTCTCCTTTGTTGATGGGGTCGATGTGGTGGATTTGAACGCCTACATTTCCTGCTGGGTGTGGGCCAGAGAATTTATTGATTTGTACATTTTGTACGTTTGCAAATACTGAAGGTACCTCTGCGTCACCATTAAGATTCAAGTGAACGATTCCATCAGTAAGTTTTTTCAAAATGTCAATTCCAGCTTGGAAATATTTTTCTTCACCTTTGAGTGTAACAGCATAGTCTGCAGCCAATGGATGAGAGTCAAATCCTGAGATGAAAATAGCTTTTGGGCTATCCTCTGGATTGGCTACAATACCATAAGGTCTTTGAACGAGTTGTGGCCACACACCACTCTTTGTCAATTGAGTAATTGCGGTCTCGCGATTGACAGATTTTATGGTGGACTCGGTGTATTTTTCGAAAGTCTCATAGCTGATTTCCTTGTCAGCAAGAATTTTGATTTCCAATAACTTTCTCTTTTCACCTCTTTTGATCTCTACGATTTCACCAGAAACTGGTGCGACATACTGGACTTTGTCCAAGGCTTTGTCGAATAGAATCGGAGTTCCCGCCTTTATAGTATCTCCTTCAGATACAGTTACTTTTGGTCTTTGAAGACCGATGAAGTCCGTAGGTTTGATAGCAAAGGTATTGGCTGGTTGGAAGTCTACAAGCTGCTTTTCAGCTTTTCCAACAAGCTTAATGTCGAATCCCTTCTTAAGCTTAATTAGTTTTGACATATTATTTTGAACTGTATGGTCTTTTGAAAAACGCCTCAAATCTAATAAAATAGATCAGTTATTAGAAGATAATTCTGTTATTATTTGCCATCATCTTGCTAAGTTGACATATCTAGATTGATTTGCCTTCCTTTTATTTAATTACTTTCTAGGGCTATTCCAGACTCTAAAGAATGAATGTGATTCATCACTTGTTCCATGAGCCACATCGGTGTGGACGTAGCTCCACATATCCCAATATTGTCTCTGGAGTTGAACCATTCTGGGTCTATTTCTGTTTCGTTTTCTATAAAATAGCTTCTTTCATTTTCAGCTTTACATACTTGATACAGTGCTTTTCCGTTTGAGCTTTTTTTGCCTGATACAAATATGATTACATCGTTTACTTGTGAAAAATGGCGTAGTTGGGGCTCTCTGTTCGATACTTGTCTACAGATAGAATCATTGGCATTGAAGTCCACTTCATTGAGTGTCCCTTTGGCGCTTTTGATTTTATGCTCAATTTTCTCTTTTAACTCATAAAAGCCTTTGGTGCTTTTGGTCGTTTGGCTGAAAAGTGTCACGGGTTTGTTGAAATCTATTTTTTCCAGATCTCTATCCTCCATCACAACTATAGCTTTTTCAAGTGTTTGGCCAGTAAGACCTATTACTTCAGCATGGCCCTTTTTACCATATATCACTATTTGCCCCTTCTCTTTTTCCATTTTATCAAATGCAGTCTTTACCCTGTGTTGTAGTTTTAATACTACTGGACAAGAGGCATCTATCAATTCAATGTTGTTTTCTATGGCAATTTTATATGTTTCGGGTGGTTCGCCATGTGCTCGTATCAATACTTTGCAGTCGTGTAATTCCCTTAACTCATCTCTATCGATCACTACAAGGCCTTTTTCACTGAGTCTCTTGACTTCCATGTCGTTATGGACTATGTCGCCAAGGCAGTATAGCATTTCTGACCCTTCCATTTCATCCTCAGCCATTTTTATGGCAAATTCTACCCCAAAACAATACCCTGAATTTTTATCTATAGTAACATTCATATAATCACACCTTTTCTGCCAAAATTTCCTTAGCAAGCGAAACAATTTGATTGACTTGAGATTCAAAATCTAAATAGCTGGTGTCTATCTCGATGGCATCTTCCGCTTTCCTTAATGGGCTTTCCTCTCTAGAGGAATCTATTCTATCTCTTTCTCCTAGGTTATGGATAATCTTTTCTAAACCAATCAATTCACCTTTTTCTAAAATCTCTTTTTGTCTTCTTTCTGCTCGTATTTTAATATCAGCAGTCATGAATACTTTCAACTCGGCCTCTGGGAATACGACAGTACCTATGTCTCTGCCGTCCATTACTACACCTTTTTTCTTGCCTAACTTTTTCTGCTGTGCCACAAGCTCTTGTCTGACTTCTTTGATTTTACTTACTTCACTGACGTATTCAGAAACCCTCATTTTCCGAATTTCCTTCTCTACATTGAGTCCATTGAGATAGGCTTCTTGCTTGTTGTTGTCTGGATTGACTTGAAAAGTAATGTGCATAGTCTCTATTGCTTTTGCCACTTCTTTTGGATTGGTCAAAACTGTTAGATTATTCAAAAAATGCAAAGTAGCAGCCCTGTACATGGCGCCTGAATCTATATAGGTGTAACCCAAAGCTTTGGCTACTGCCTTTGCAGTAGAGCTTTTGCCACAACCTGAGTACCCATCTATCGCAATTACAATTCTATTCATTGACTAAGTATGCCTCTCCTTTTTTTTCAAGTACAAATATAGTAGATTTAAATCTAATTCTGGTAGGAGTATAGATGTATTCCAAGTTACTGTATAGTATCTACTTCTTTCTGATATGTTTTGGTCAAAAAACTAACAAAAATCATCAAATATGAATTGCTTTTGTATTGAAGGTCAATTAATAGACATTGAGAATCGGGAGATTTTTTCAGCTGAACTTAAGGTAGGTGATGGCAAAATTGTTGCGATCAGAAAGATCAAGTTTAACCCTGATTTACCATATATGTCTCCGGGGTTTATCGATGCTCATGTGCATGTCGAGTCCTCTATGCTGATTCCTTCAGAATTTGCTAGACTTGCTGTAGTACATGGTACCGTGTCTACAGTTTCGGATCCTCATGAGATAGCTAATGTATGTGGGATGGATGGGGTGAACTTTATGATTGACAATGGAAATCAAGTTCCTTTTAAGTTCTATTTTGGAGCTCCTTCTTGTGTCCCAGCAACCCCTTTTGAAACGGCAGGAGGAGAAATTACAGTTCAAGATATACATGATCTTCTTGAGAGGAAGGAAATAGTTTACCTCGCCGAAATGATGAATTGGCCTGGGACAGTTCAAAGAGATCCAGCTGTTATGGAAAAAATTGATATAGCTAAAAGATATGGTAAGCCTATCGACGGCCATGCACCAGGCTTACGTGGTGAACAAGCTGCTCAGTATGCTTCTGCTGGAATTTCCACAGACCATGAATGCTTTACAATAGAGGAAGCTTTAGACAAGTTGAGGTTAGGGATGAAAATAGCAATTCGTGAGGGCAGTGCTGCTAAAAATTTCGAAGCATTGGTTGATCTTATTGATAGGTATCCAAAGGAAATAATGTTTTGCTCTGATGATAAACATCCTGATAATCTTGCTTTATCCCATATCAACGAACTTGTAGCGAGAGCTATCGCAAAAGGAAAGGATTTGTTTGATGTACTTAGGATAGCTTGCTTGAACCCGATAGATCACTACAAACTTCAAGTAGGAAAGCTGAGGATAGGTGATCCAGCTGATTTTATAATTTTGAATGATGTAGTGTCTTTTAAAGTCAGAGCTACATACATCAATGGGCAACTGGTAGCAGAAAATGGTGTTACTAAAATCAAAAGTATAGAAAGTACTGTTATTAATAATTTTAATATCCAGCCTAAGAAGGTAGAGGACTTTCAATTTAGAACAAAGAAATCAAAAGCTCGTGTGATAGAAGCGCTTGATGGTCAGTTAATCACACCAGAGATTATTGGGGAAATTGAACTTCGCGATGGTTTTGGAGAATCCAATGTCTCCAAAGACATTCTGAAACTTACTGTTGTCAATCGATATCATGAGGCAGCTCCAGCATTGGCATTTATAAAAAACTTTGGTCTAAAATCTGGAGCAATAGCATCATCAGTTGGGCATGATTCTCACAATATTATAGCTGTGGGAGTGGACGATGAGTCAATATGCGAGGCGGTCAATTCGATCATTGAAGTGAAAGGTGGGGTTTCGGCAGTCAATGGAGCAGAAAAGGTTGTTCTTCCTTTGCCTGTAGGGGGTATAATGTCTTCCAATGATGGTTATCAAGTAGCTGAAGCTTACACTAAGATAGATGCTATGGCAAAAGCAATGGGTTCTACACTTCAGTCACCCTTTATGACCTTGAGCTTTATGGCGCTTTTAGTGATTCCAGATTTGAAACTGAGTGATAAAGGGCTTTTTAATGGGCAGAAATTTGAATTTGTTGACGTGATTGTTTGATGTTCTTAATTAAATTTTCTTTAGTGTATCTTAGATGATAGGTGTTTTTAATGGTTTAGTAAAGCTAATCTAAATTTTGCGTTAAATAAGTTCATTATCTGTTCTTCTATTGAAACTTCTCTTTTGACTAGAAGTTATTATCTTAGTGAAAATTAAACCCAAGTATAACAATTATGATGAATTTTGAGATGAATGAGAATCAGGTGATGATTGCTCAAATGATTAGAGATTTTGGTGCTAAAGAAATCACTCCTTTTAGAAAGGAATGGGATGATCAGCAGTATTTTCCAATTGAAGTTTTTAAAAAGTTAGGAGAACTTGGTTTGATGGGCGTATTGGTGCCTACTGAATTTGGGGGGGCTGGTTTTGGCTACTTTGAATATGTGACAGCTATAGCCGAGCTGGCAAAGTTAGATCCATCCATTGGCCTATCTATGGCTGCGCACAATTCATTATGCACTGGACATATCATGATGTTTGGAAATGACGCGCAGAAAAAGAAGTACTTGCCTAAGCTTGCCACATGTGAACTACTAGGTGCTTGGGGGTTGACAGAGCCAAATACTGGTTCTGATGCGGGAAATATGAGAACAGTAGCTACTGAAGATGGTGATCACTATATCATCAACGGAGCCAAAAACTTTATCACACATGGTGTATCAGGGGATGTGGCAGTGGTGATAGCTAGAACAGGAGAAGTCGGAGATTCTCATGGAATGACGGCTTTTATCGTGGAAAAGGGTACTCCAGGCTTCAAAGGTGGCAGAAAGGAAGATAAGCTAGGAATGCGTGCTTCGGAGACTGCTGAGTTGATTTTTGAGGACTGCAAGGTTCACAAGGATCAGATTCTTGGAAAGGAGGGAGAGGGCTTCATTCAGTCTATGAAGATTCTGGACGGTGGTAGAATTTCTATTGCAGCCCTTTCACTTGGGATAGCTGAAGGAGCGCTAGAGGCTTCAATTCAATATTCCAAAGAGAGACAGCAATTCAATCAGTCAATCAGTAAGTTCCAGGGGATTTCATTCAAATTGGCAGATATGGCTACTCAAATTGAGGCAGCGAAGCTTTTGACATTCAAAGCGGCGGACTTGAAAAATAGGGGTGAGAAAGTGACACTAGCTGGTGCTAAAGCGAAGCTTTATGCCTCTGAAGTCTGTGTGTCTGTTTCAAATGAAGCAGTGCAGATTTTTGGTGGATATGGTTTTACAAAAGATTATCCAGTTGAAAAGTATTATAGAGATTCAAAACTTTGCACTATTGGTGAAGGTACATCTGAGATTCAAAAATTGGTGATTTCAAGGGAGATATTGAGGTAATTGTCAAAGAAGAACTTCAAATGTGTCATTAGCAGTATACTAGCACTTCCAAAGTTTTAAACTTAGGAAGTGTTTTTTATTCTAAACTTTTCCAGTTTCTGATTTGAACACCTTCTCTTTCTTGGTGGAGATCGCCTGCATAGACCAGTTTCAATTCAGTTTCTGGAGCCAATTTTTTGAAATTTTTCAGCCCTTTCAGAAAATCAGAGTGATAAGTCTCGGAAGATTTGATTTCATAAGCGATCAGTTTGCTGTTTTTTTCTTGTTAATCTGTTTTTATCATTTTATGCAATTTTGGAATTGAATTCATGATTTGCATAAAATATTTGATAATAAAAATATTTAATAGTCTAAATAAGGTAAGTTTTGATTCTAATTCATTTCAAAGGTTAAACAGGTTTGGTTTTACAATATGTTTAATTTGGGTTATATTCAAACTCAAAAATATTTATTGATACTTGTTTTGACTTAGTTTTGAAATAATTTAAAAAAAAATATTGATATTCACTTGCGCATAATAATAATTTTAAGAAAGCTTTTAGATTGAAGCTGCTCTGAAAGGGGTATTTTAAATTTGTTAAATCGGAATGCGATGAAAAAGAAAGTAAGATTGTTAGTCGCTGGAGCCATGTTGGTATTGTTTTCAGGAGGTGTTTACCTGGAGTTGTCTGCTCAGAGGTGGGGAGCAGAAGGTTGGAAAAAAGATAATGGACAGCATTGTTGTTTAGGAAGTGGAAGTTGTTTAGTTACAGAGGCAGGTAATTGTTAAGGTTAATCTATTTATTAATTTGCATCCCTCTTGATCAATTGGCATGAGGGATGTTTTTTTAAAATCAGGAAAATGGGAAAAATATATATAGCTCTTTCTTTTTTTAGCATTCTTAGCTTATTAAGTTGTGAAAAGAAGACTTCATTGAATCAATCGCTTGATCCTTCACCAAGAAAATTTGATGATTTAATCACATTGATGCCTGATGATACGGTTTCTATTCCAATTGGGCAAAGAACCAATGTGTTCTCGAAATACATCTCAAAGACTAGTATAAGGGGAAAGGATTATTTGGGGCTAGTCAACGAAAACACAAACCACTTGGAGTTCTATGCATTGTCAGATGATGCGGAAAGTTTCAGTATTAAGTTTCAGCAAGAAGGACCTAACGGTGTAAGGACAATCAAGGCATTCGAAGTTTTGTCTGATAGCACACTATTGATTGGGACTTCTTGGCGTCGTGAACTTTACATTACAGATTTTAGTGGTAGTGTTTTAAGCAGGATAAATTCGGTCAAGAAAGAGAGGGAAGATGGAAAGCCATACGTTCAGATCTATTATACTAATAAACCGTTAATCTATAGTCGAACGAAAAATGCAACGTTCACATTTGCGGCAGGAGATCAGGATTATAATTCACCAGGTCTATGGTCTGGGACTTATTTTTTGAAATTCATACATGCAGATCCTCTACAGATGGAGCATGTTTTGAATTTACCTTCTCATTTGTCACCGCTAGTATATAGCGCTTTTTTTTCACATAGCTCACACTTGCTTAGGGGAGATAATGAATTAATCGTTAGTTTACCATTCTTAAATGATCTGCTGATCTACAATATAGACTCAGAAGAGCTTACTTATGCAGCCGCTGGGCATAGGGGACATGGTGATATATTGCCCTTGGATAATCCAAGCCCGAATCACGATGAGCAAGAATATGTAGAGAGCGATTCATACAGAGAAATCGTTTATGATCAAGAGACCGGTTACTTATATAGGTTTGCCTATGATGGTTTAGATTACAAAGATTTGGATGGCAGAAGAAGGACATGGGATAATAAAAAGCCATCCATAATCATTCTGGATAATAATATGAAAAAGGTGGGAGAATATGAACTGCCCCAGAACAAGTTCTACACAAGGATGTACTTCACTCACCGAGGAAAACTATATATATCCATTAATCATCCTGATAATAATCCCTCTGAGGATGAATTGATTTTTGTTGGTCTAAAGCCGATGAAGAGATGATAAAGAATTTATTAACAATAGGACTACTTATAGTTAGTTGTCTAGCATGTAGCCACAATGCTTTAGAAGAGGAATATATCAAATTGGAAGCGTAGTTGGAATTTAATAATTTGAGTGAGAAGAAGGTGAGCATAATCATTCCATTAGAGAACTCATGTTCTTCCTGCTCTCAAATGACGCTCAATGAACTGGTTGGCATGGAAGAGAAATTTAGAGAAGATGTATTGTTGGTTTTTACAGCTCGATCTGAAAAGTTGATCCAAGAGACTTTGAGTGATTTAAACTTAAATTCATTTCAAATTGAAAAGGATTCAAAATATGAATCTTGGAAAATGGGTCTGGTGGATAAAAATCCTAGATACTACTTGATATAATCAACTAGCCTCATGAGATCGGAAGGGATTACCTTTCAAAATATCGCTGATCAGATGCCTAAATCATAAATTTTTTAAATGAGTATTAATTCTGACCAATAGAAAACAACGGGCAAGCTTGCCCAATTGTTTTAATATTCCTTGTAGACTTTCCTTTCTACTGATGAGCTGCCGTCTTCAGCGAGGGTGATTTCGAAGATGTAATCGTATTCTTCTTCTTTCAGTTCATCATATTTTTGACCTGTTCCTACGAAGTGATTGATCAAATGGTGGATGGTATTGCTGTGACCTACCACAATAATGTTACCTTTTCTCTTACGAAGTTCGTCCGCCAGGTCCTCATGATATTCTGGATCATAGATTTCTTTGGCTATTCCAGACCTGTTGGCAATAGGCTGTATGGTAGCCAGGGTTCTTACCGTATTGGTACTGAAAGCATGCTTTATTTCTTTTTCGGCTAAGATTTGATCCAATTTTTTAGCGCGGGCAGTTCCTGCTACACTGAGCATTGGGTCTTTGCCATCGAGCATTTTCTCTGCATGTCTGACCACATAGATGGTCTTCGGCTCTTGTTTTGTACCACAAGCACCGAGAGCAAATAGAATGAGAAATAGATAGAATAGGTTTTTCATAGTGGTGTGGGTGGTGCTGATTTCTATCCGCTATAAGTATTGTCGATATGTTGATCTTTAGCTTTGACAGGCTCCAATTCCAGATACTGTTCCCAAAATGGCTCTTCAGGTAAGGCGGCTCGCAGGTATAATTTTTCTTTTTTGATTGGATGTACAAAGACCAAATGAAACGCATGAAGATTAATGCTTTTATCTGGGTTGCCTTTCACAAAGCCATACTTGACATCTCCTCTGATCACAGACCCCATACTTGCGAGTTGTACTCTGATCTGATGTGGTCTGCCAGAAACTGGACGCACTTCGACGAGCCAGTGGTCATTGAGTTTTCCAAGTCGCTTGTAACTCAGCTCAGCTTTTTGTGATCCTGGCACTTCTTTGTCAAAGGCGGATACATAGTTGCGATTTTCGTCTTTGACAAGATAGTGAGTCAATTTACCCATCTCCTCTGCTGGTTTTTTCTTAACTACCGCCCAATAGACTTTGTGAATGTCCCTTTTTCGGAAGAGTTCCATCATGCGTTCGAGTCCTTTGGATGTCCTTGCGAATACAACCAGACCACTGACTGGTCTATCAAGTCGGTGTACAGGGTGAAGAAAAACAGCTCCTGGTTTATCGTACTTTTCTGCAATATATTCCTTACAATAATCTGTTAAGGTTTTGTCTTTAGTTTTGTCTCCTTGGACAAGTATACCCGCAGCCTTGTTCACTACCAACAGGTGGTTGTCTTCATAGACGACTGTAAATGGCTTTTTTTTCATAATCCTAATATATACTTTGCCGAAGTTCGACAGATTTTTCAATTTAAATGATCAGCGATTGATAGCCAATCAATAACATAAATTCTTGTATGTAAAGTTTAATTTGTAGATCTTTTTATAAATAAAGTCACCCAAACTTAAAACTCTGAAGTAAAGTGGAATTCAATTTCTGGATAATTATCCTGAACCATTTGAAGCCATGACCTTGATTCTGCCATGAAAACAAGTTTTCCATCTTTATCGTGTGCGATGTGTCTGTTCTTAGACTTAACAAATTCTTCCAGCTTCTTTTTATCACTACTATTGATCCAGCATGCTTTGTATAGTTGCATAGGTGCGAAATCTACAGAGGCATTGTATTCCTGTTTCAACCTGAACTGAATTACTTCAAACTGTAACTGTCCTACTGTCCCAATTACTTTCCTGGAACCCATGTCGAAGGTGAACAATTGTGCCACGCCTTCTTCCATCAATTGCTTGAGTCCTTTTTCAAGTTGCTTTGTTTTCATTGCATCTTTGTTAATGACTTCTTTGAAGATTTCGGGAGAAAAGCTTGGGATACCTTTGAAGGTCATTTCTTCACCGTCTGTCAGGGTGTCGCCAATTTTCAGGTTTCCAGTATCATAAAGCCCCACGATGTCTCCAGGGTAAGCTACATCAACCATCTCACGGTCTTGAGCCATGAATTGTGTAACGTTGGAAAACCTTAGTGGCTTTGTTCCACGCACATGCTTGTATGGTTTATTTCTTTCAAATTGACCAGAGCAAATTCTCAAAAATGCAATCCTATTCCTGTGATTTGGATCCATGTTAGCATGGATTTTAAATACGAAACCAGAGAAGTTTGATTCTGTTGGGATTACCTCTCTATCTTCTGTATTTCTACTTTTAGGGGTAGGGGCGATGCGAATGAAAGTATCGAGCATTTCGTTGACTCCAAAATTATTGACAGCAGACCCAAAAAAGACTGGTGCTACTTTTCCTTCCAAGTAATCAGTGGTGTCGAAATCTGGATATACGCCTTCTATAAGTTCCACATCTTCTCTTAATTGATTGGCATTATTAGTCCCGATGAGATCGTCCAACTGGTTATCGTCAAGATTTTCAATGGTGACCCTATCATCACTAAGCTTCCTTTGACTAGGAGTGAAAAGGTTTAATTTTTTCTCATATAGATTGTAGACTCCTTTAAAGCCTTTTCCCATTCCAATGGGCCAAGAAAGAGGGCGAACCTTTATGTTTAGTTTGTTTTCTACCTCATCCAATAGCTCGTATGGATCCCTTCCTTCACGGTCAAGTTTGTTGATAAAACAGATCACAGGTGTGTTTCGCATTCTACAAACTTCCATCAATTTCTCTGTTTGTATTTCTACACCTTTTACACAGTCAATGACCATAATTACAGAATCCACCGCAGTAAGCGTTCTATAGGTGTCCTCTGCAAAGTCTTGGTGACCAGGAGTATCGAGAAGATTGATTTTAATATCTTTATATTCGAAGCCCATCACGGAAGTAGCCACAGAGATACCTCTTTGTTTCTCGATCTCCATCCAGTCAGACTTGGTAGCAGTATCTATTTTGTTGGATTTTACAGCTCCGGCAGTTTGGATCGCACCCCCAAAGAGCAAAAGCTTCTCTGTAAGTGTTGTTTTTCCCGCATCAGGGTGAGCTATAATGGCAAACGTCCTTCTTTTTTCTATTTCTTTTGACAGGTTCATGCTGTTGATTTCTGGAATTCCAAGGCGCAAAGTTACATTTTTCTTGTTGAAAAATAGTATCTCAACCAATGATTGGAAGATTGCTGTTGGAATGTGTGATAACAAAAAAGTCTGAACAGTGAACTGTACAGACTTTTTTAAAGATAATTTTGTGTGTGTGATTTGACTTATATGGTCATTATTTCTGCTTCTTTTTTCACTAATAGCTCATCGATTTTTGTCGAATATTGATCGGTAAGCTTTTGAACAGCATCTTCAGCTCTTTTTACTTCATCTTCTGGAGCTCCATCCTTTTGAAGTTTTTTCAGAGCATCATTGGTGTCTTTTCTCACTGTACGCAGACTTACTTTACCATTCTCACATTCAGCTTTGGCCGATTTCACAAGGTTCTTTCTTCTTTCCTCAGTCAATGGTGGTATAGTCAATATGATGATTTCGCCATTGTTTTGAGGAGCAAGTCCAAGATCAGAGTTGATGATAGATCTTTCGATTTCACTGATTAGGTTTCTTTCCCAAGGCTTGACAGAAAGGGTTCTTGCGTCAGGCGTGGTGACAGAAGCAACCTGTTGAAGTGGTGTAGGGGCTCCGTAATAGGATACCATGATGCCATCCAGCAAGTTTGGCATAGCCTTTCCAGCTCTAATTTTAACCAGTTCTTGAGCAGTATGATCTACTGCTTTTTGCATCATTTCTTTTGCTTCATCCAGGTGCATTTGTATCTCTTCCATGGTAAATGTATTCTGGCTTATGTTTTTATTGAATAGTAGTAATTAATGTTCCGATGTCTTCACCTTGAGCAAGCTTGATAAGGTTTTCAGACTTGTTCATGTCAAATACAACAATTGGTAAGTTGTTTTCTTGGCATAGTGTAAACGCAGTCATGTCCATGATGTTCAAGTTTTTCTCGTATGCCTCTTGGAATGATAAGGTATTGTATTTTGTTGCAGATGGGTCTTTTTCTGGGTCTGCTGTATAGACACCGTCTACTCTAGTGCCCTTTAGAACAACTTGAGCCTCTATTTCGATTGCTCTAAGACTCGCTGTAGAGTCTGTAGTAAAGTATGGGTTACCGATTCCAGCTCCGAAGATTACAATCCTTCCTTTCTCCAAATGTCTGATTGCTCTTCTTCTTATAAATGGTTCGCAAACACTTTCCACTTTGATACCTGACATGAGTCTGGTGAACATACCGTTTTGTTCAAGCGCACTTTGTAGTGCCATAGCATTTATCAAAGTAGCTAACATGCCCATGTAATCTCCTTGAACCCTGTCTATTCCAGTCTTTTCTGCTTGTACTCCTCTAAAAATATTACCTCCTCCGATTACTATAGCGATTTCAACACCTTGCTCTTTCACTTTCTTGATTTCTTCTGCGTACTGTTGAAGTCTATTTGGGTCGATACCATAGCTATTTTTGCCCATTAATGACTCTCCGCTTAATTTGAGTAGGATTCTTTTGTATTTCATTTTAGGTGTTGATTTGGAAAATTATGCTAATTTTTAGCGTTCTTGTGATTGATAAATTTTACAAATATAAAGCTTCAAGCTAGAAATCTAAAAGCATTCGTCAAAATTGGATGAGGACTTGGTTTTTTTCTACACTATCACCTTTTTTGATTTTTACATTTTTGACAATTCCGTCACCAGGAGACTTGATGATATTTTCCATCTTCATGGCTTCTAGTATCAAGACTGGATCCCCTTTTTTTACCTCATCCCCTTCTTTTACTTTAAGGTCAAAAATCAAACCAGGCATAGGAGCTTTGATTTCTTTTGCTTGACTACCAAGTCCTGTGTTCATTCCAAGTTTTTCTAACAAAATATCAAACTTGTCCTGCAGCTTTACTTCTGCTAATTTATTATTTAGCTTCAATCTAAGTGTTTTATCTTGGGTGTTTATGGAGACTAACTCAAGATTGTGTGATTGATTTTTATGAATAATGTGGTATTTGTTTTCACTTATTTTCTTGAAGTCCCAAGTCAATAAATTTCCGTTTATTATCAGGTCACTACCTGATTTTTCCACATTTAGTCCAGACTTATCGATGTTTACTGAATACATTTCTATTATTTTGCGACAAGATACAATTTAATTATAAAAAGCCTGAATATGAAAATCCAGAGATTTAAGCTTCTTTTGCTTTTGCTACCATTTTTGACTGTTGCTTGTAAAAGTAATAAAAACATTGCAGAAGGTGAACAAATAGATGCCAACACAAGCTATGAAGTGGTAGATGAGCTAGATAATAAAAATGCTTTAGCAAAACTTAAAGAAGCTGAAATTGAAAATTATAAAGGCTCGCGAACCAGGTCATTCGACTTGCTACACACTTCGCTGGATCTTACTTTCGACTTTGACCAACAACATGTCAAAGGTGAAGCAAAACTGATATTGAAACCCTACTTTTTTGATCAGGCTCAAGTAATTTTAGATGCGAAAGACTTCGATATTCATGCACTTAGGCTTGATAAGGAAGGAGCGAATGAATTAAACTATAAGTATGATGGTAGGGTAATTACCGTTTACCTTCCAAAAAGCTATACCAGGAGTGATACACTAGGACTATATATAAAGTATACTGCAAAGCCAAATGAAAATCCCGAAAAGGGCAGTGAGGCGATCACAGATACAAAAGGGCTATACTTTATCAATCCAACTGGAGATGAGGATAAACCTATTCAGGTTTGGACTCAAGGTGAGACAGAGCATAACTCAAAATGGTTCCCAACTTTTGATACCCCCAATGAAAGATTTACTCAAGATATCAAACTTACAGTACCAGCCAAGTATAGAACTATTAGCAATGGGAAGCTACTTTCCAGCGTAGATCAATCAAATGATATGCGTACAGATCATTGGGAAATGGATTTGCCGCATGCACCGTATCTTGCCGCGGTAGTAATAGGAGAGTTTGTAGAAATAAAAGACTCTTGGGAAGATATACAGGTGAATTACTACGTGGAGGAAAAGTATGAGCAAGGAGCAAAGACCGTTTTCAAAAATACACCTGAAATGATTGGCTTTTTTTCAGAGTTGCTTGGAGTAAGGTACCCTTGGCAAAAATATGATCAAGTAGTTGTGAGAGATTTTGTGTCAGGTGCTATGGAAAATACGACGATCTCTGTTTTCATGGAAGCTTTGAATCTCAATGAACGAGAAGCCCTAGACAGCGAATGGGACGGAATCATAGCGCATGAATTATTTCACCAGTGGTTCGGCAATTACGTCACGACGGAATCCTGGGCCAACCTTACACTTAATGAAGCATTTGCCAATTACTCTGAATATTTATGGTATGATTACAAAGAAGGAAAAGATGTGGCTGACCTCCACCATATATCGGAAATGGAACAATATTTTGACGAATCTAGAGAAAAGCAAGTAGATTTAATCAGGTTCTTTCATGATGACTCAGAGGACATGTTTGATAGTCACTCTTATGCCAAGGGAGGGAGGATTTTACATATGCTTAGGAGAAATCTTGGCGATGATGCGTTTTTTACCTCACTTAAACATTACTTGACAAAGCATGCTTGGTCAAGTGTAGAAGTCCATGATTTGAGACTAGCTTTTGAAGAAGTAACTGGCCAAGATTTGAATTGGTTTTTTAATCAATGGTTTTTGGGTTCAGGCCACCCAGTCCTGTCCTATGAGGTAGATTATAGTCAGCAAGAAAATTTGCTTTTGAGGGTTACTCAAAAGCAAGACCTGACAAGCACCCCACTTTATAAAATCCCATTTAAAGTGAGTTGGTACATTGATGGAGAGCGTTTTGAAAAAGAGTTTGTGCTAGACAAAGCCTATCAGCAATTTGCAATGCAGAATAATGAGCCAGTCAATCAACTTTATTTCGATGAAGAGTCTGAGCTGCTAGCTGTAAAAGATACAAAAAGAGGGCTTGATCATTTCGTGATGCAGTATTCACAATCTCAATTTGGAGTAGCTAGGTATGAGGCTTTGGATAGCCTTTTAAATAATTATCCTGATGAACCTGTTACCATAAAGACTGTTGAGTTGGCGTTAAATGATTCATTTGGGGCAATCCAGGAAATGGCCATGTTTGGAATTGCTAGAAACCCAGAGTGGCTTACACAAATCAAAGGCTTGGAGGGTATCTTATTTGAAATAGCTGAGAATGGAACAGAACATGCTGTGCAAACAGGTGCTATAGAGTTATTATCAATTTTAGATCCTGATAAGTATTCCCCTTCACTTTTGAGATGGATGAATCATCCATCATATCTAGTGGCATCAGCCGCTCTTTCTGCTTACCTTAGTTATGAAGACAATCCTAATAGGAATTCCATAGCTGAGCGGTACATGGAAGAAGATAATGTAAGGATAGTTGTAGCCATTGCAGATTTTTTGATTGAGGAAGAATCATCAGATAGTGCTGAATGGTTTCATGAAAAATTAGAAAAGCTGTCGGGGCAGCCACTATATTACTTCTTAGGTTATTATGGTGATTATTTCTCAAAGCTTCAAAAGGAATCAGAAAGTAAGCGCGCAGTAGAAAAGTTATACAAAGTAGGCATGAATCATCAAGCGAACTATATCAGAGCAGTTGCCTTTCAATCTATGTTTGGCTTTGTAGACGATGAAGGAGTTTTGGAGAAAATCAAAGAAATGTATACCAAGGAGGAGGATGAAAAGCTGAGGAAGTACATGGAATATTACCTTGAGCCATACCTTGATGAAAATTAAAGCATTGATTTCTTTAGGTTTATTGAATTCTGTCAAAAAAAGGCAAGAAATTTTTTGACAGAATTTTGAATGTTACAGAAAAGGGTATAATTTTGCCATCCGTTAAGAGAACGAAAAAGTCGAAAAGACTTTAGATCTTATTGAAATAACAGTTGGGGGAATACCAAAGCGGCCAACTGGGACGGACTGTAAATCCGTTGACTTATGTCTTCACAGGTTCGAATCCTGTTTCCCCCACATTGCGTTTTTGTCAAAAATATTATTACTTTTGCAATCACGTATTTGGAAATAGTATTAAAAGCGGGAGTAGCTCAGTTGGTAGAGCGGCAGCCTTCCAAGCTGCAGGTCGCGGGTTCGAGCCTCGTCTCCCGCTCTATGCTTTTATAGGCAAACGTAATTAATGTCAACAGCCGACGTAGCTCAGGGGTAGAGTACTTCCTTGGTAAGGAAGGGGTCACGGGTTCAAATCCCGTCGTTGGCTCAGAAACATTGAAGAATTTAAATAAATTTATATCTTTAACTAAAACAGAGGATTTTCACGCATGGCAAAAGCAACCTTTGACCGTTCCAAACCGCACGTTAACATCGGTACGATTGGTCACGTAGACCATGGAAAGACAACTTTGACTGCTGCCATTACTACAGTATTGGCCAAAAAAGGTCTTTCTGAATTAAGAGATTTCTCTTCTATCGACAACGCTCCAGAAGAAAAAGAAAGAGGTATCACTATCAACACATCTCACGTTGAGTATCAAACAGAAGCTAGACACTACGCTCACGTTGACTGTCCAGGTCACGCGGATTATGTGAAAAACATGGTTACTGGTGCTGCTCAAATGGATGGAGCTATTCTTGTAGTAGCAGCAACTGATGGTCCAATGCCTCAAACTAGAGAGCACATCCTTCTTGCTCGTCAGGTAGGTGTACCAGCTCTTGTAGTGTTCTTGAACAAAGTGGACATGGTAGATGACCCTGAGCTTCTTGAACTAGTAGAAATGGAAGTAAGAGAATTGCTTTCTTTCTATGAATTCGATGGTGATAATATTCCTGTAATTTCAGGATCTGCACTTGGTGGCCTTAACGGTGAAGCTAAGTGGGAAGATAAAATCATGGAATTGATGGATGCTGTGGATAACCATATCCCACTTCCTGAGCGTCTTATTGACAAAGATTTCTTGATGCCTGTAGAAGACGTATTCTCGATCACTGGTCGTGGTACTGTAGCTACTGGTAGAATTGAAAGAGGTGTAATCAACTCTGGTGATCCAGTTGATATCATTGGTATGGGTGCTCAAGGTCTTAAGTCGACTGTGACTGGGGTTGAGATGTTCCGTAAGATCCTTGACAGAGGTGAAGCTGGTGATAACGTTGGTCTATTGCTAAGAGGTATTGAAAAGTCTCAAATCAAAAGAGGTATGATCATCTGTAAGCCAGGTTCAGTGAAGCCACATGCTCACTTCAAAGCTGAGGTTTACGTTCTTTCTAAAGAAGAAGGTGGTCGTCACACTCCATTCTTCAATAAATATCGTCCACAGTTCTACCTAAGAACTACTGACGTAACAGGAGAGATTAAACTTCCTGAGAATGTTGAAATGGTTATGCCAGGTGATAACGTTACAATTGAAGTTAATCTATTGAATGCTGTTGCTCTTGAGAAAGGTCTACGTTTCGCTATCCGTGAAGGTGGTAGAACAGTAGGTGCTGGTCAGGTAACTGAAATTCTAGACTAATTACCTTGTAATTCAAATATTTTCAAATGCGATCTTGAAATTTTTCGGGGTCGCATTTGTTTCTTCAAGCGCAATTCACTACTTTTGCGTTCCCTTTCAAAGGAAAAACATCAAACGGGCATAGTTCAATGGCAGAATAGCGGTCTCCAAAACCGTTGATGGGAGTTCGAATCTCTCTGCCCGTGCAACATTAAAGTAAAACCATGAATATCAAAAGCTTTGTCATTGAATCCATTGACGAAATGAAAAACAAGGTCACATGGCCTGCTTTTTCGTTTTTGCAAAACAGTGCAGTTTTGGTCATTGTAGCCTCATTAATTTTCGCTTTACTTATAGGAGCAATAGATTTGGGCTTTGAAAATCTTATGACCTGGTTTTACGATTTATTTTAATTGAATAGAAATTACTGATGGCTGAACATAAGTGGTATGTGCTTAGAGTGGTAGCGGGACAGGAGAAGAAAACCAAATCTTATTTGGATAATGAGATTCTCCGTCAGAAGCTTGAGGAATTTATTCCTGAAGTTTTGATACCTTCTGAGAAAGTTTACGAGATGCGTAATGGCAAAAAAAGAGTTAGGGAAAGAAACTTTTTTCCTGGCTATGTTTTGGTACATGCGGATCTAACCCACGGTGAGGCAAATCACGTAATCACAAGCATTCCGGGTGTTATCGGTTTCTTAGGGTCAAACCAAGGGGGGGCTTCCAAAACCCCTGAGCCATTACGACAATCTGAAGTCAACAGGATCTTAGGTCGTGTTGAGGAGATTGATGAGTTTGCAGAGAAGCTTGATACTCCATTTATAGTAGGAGAGACCATAAAAGTAATGGATGGTCCTTTCAGTGGATTCTCGGGAACAATAGAAGAGGTATTTGAAGATAAGAAGAAATTGAATGTTATGGTCAAGATCTTTGGACGAAATACCCCTGTAGAATTAAACTTTATACAAGTAGAAAAACAAGACTAGGAAATGGCTAAGGAAATCACTGGTTATGTGAAATTACAGGTGAAAGGTGGCCAGGCAAATCCATCGCCTCCAGTTGGTCCAGCCCTTGGTTCAAAGGGTTTGAACATCATGGAGTTCTGTAAGCAATTCAATGCTAGAACTCAGGATAAAATGGGTTCAGTATTGCCTGTTTTGATTACTGTTTATTCTGATAAGTCTTTTGACTTTGTGGTGAAAACTCCTCCAGCTGCAAATATGCTGATCGAGGCTGCAAAAATCAAAGGTGGTTCATCAGAGCCAAACAGGAAAAAAGTAGGTTCTGTTACTTGGGATCAAGTAAAAGAAATCGCTGAAGTTAAAATGCCTGACTTGAATGCATTCAAAGTTGAATCTGCCATGAAAATGATTGCAGGTACAGCTAGAAGCATGGGTATCACAGTATCTGGAAAAGCCCCTTGGGAGGAATAAAATAAGAACTATGGCTAAGTTAACAAAAAAGCAAAAAGAAGCTCTTTCTAAGTACGACCCAAGCCAACAGTACTCTCTGGAGGAAGCTTCTTCAATTGTGAAGCAAATCACCAACACCAAGTTTGATGCTTCTGTAGATCTTGACGTTCGTTTGGGCGTAGATCCTAGAAAAGCTGATCAAATGGTAAGAGGAGTAGTCGCACTTCCTCATGGAACAGGTAAGGATGTCAAGGTATTGGTACTATGTACCCCTGACAAAGAAGCCGAAGCCAAAGAAGCAGGTGCTGATTATGTTGGATTAGATGACTATATAGCAAAAATCGAAGGTGGATGGACTGATGTCGATGTGATCATCACCATGCCTAACGTAATGGCTAAAGTAGGTAGATTAGGTAGGGTTTTGGGACCTAGAGGCTTGATGCCTAACCCAAAATCTGGTACAGTGACCCTAGAAGTAGGTAAAGCTGTAAAAGAAGTGAAAGCAGGTAAGATCGATTTCAAAGTTGATAAATTTGGAATCATCCATGCAGGTATTGGTAAGGCATCTTTTACTCCTGAACAAATTCAGGAAAATGCAAAAGAACTTATTGCTACTATCTCTAAATTGAAGCCAGCTTCTTCTAAAGGAACGTATTTCAGAAGTATACATTTGTCAAGTACAATGTCACCTGGAATTATTGTAGATAAAGGTAGTATTCAAGGAATTTAATCATGACTAGAGACGAGAAAAAAGTAATAATCGAAGGTCTTACAGAGAAATTCAAAGAAACCCCGTATTTCTACATTACTGATGCAGGGGGCTTTGATGTAGCTCAAGTAAATGCTTTCAGAAGAGTATGTTTCGAAAAAGGTGTTGAATATAAAGTTTATAAAAATACACTTATCGCTAAAGCGCTCGAGAATCTTGAGGGTGATTATGTGAAGTTTTCGGAAGAAGCTCTAAAAGGATTTTCAGGAATAGTTTTCTCCAAAGAAGTTGGAAACCTTCCTGCTAAATTAATCCTTGATTTCAGAAAAAAATTAGGTAAGAAGGAAACTAGACCAGTTTTCAAAGGAGCTTATATAGATTCAGATGTATTCATTGGAGAGAAGAATCTCGAAATGTTGTCTACATTGAAATCTAAAAATGAACTTTTGGGAGATGTTATCGGTCTTCTTCTATCTCCAGCAAAAAATCTTGTTTCTGCACTTCAATATGGTCAGAACACTATCGCTGGTGTGGTTAAAACCCTTTCTGAAAAAGAATAATCTTAATTTATCAAATCAATTAGTAAACACAACAATTTAAATATTAATACAATGGCAGATCTTAAACAACTTGCTGATCAGTTGGTAAACTTGACTGTAAAAGAAGTAAAAGAATTGGCTGATATTTTGAAAGAGGATTATGGTATCGAGCCTGCTGCTGCTGGTGCTGTAATGGTAGCTGGTGGTGCTGCTGGAGACGGTGGAGCTGCTGAAGAAGAAAAAACTTCTTTCGATGTAATCCTTAAGGCCGCTGGCGGTCAAAAATTAGCTGTAGTTAAGCTTGTAAAAGAATTGACAGGTCTTGGCTTGAAAGAAGCTAAAGAACTAGTTGATAGTGCTCCTAAAGCTGTAAAAGAAGGAATCGCTAAAGACGAAGCTGAAGCTTTGAAAAAGTCTCTTGAAGAGGCTGGAGCTGAAGTAGAGATCAAGTAATTTGACTTTCTTTGCCAAATAGGTAAAGAGAACAGATTTAGACCTGACTTATTAGTCAGGTCTTTTCCTGTTTGTGCACAGGTAAAAAATTGCACTATTTCAAGCGAAAATTGTCGCATTCGGTTATTAATTATCACTATAAATATATACTGCCTTGGCTATCCAGAATCAACCCGAAAGGAAAAGTTTCTCATCTATTAAGGTAGTCAAAGACTATCCGGATTTCTTAGATATCCAATTACAATCCTTCAAAGACTTTTTCCAGCTAGATACTCCAGCTGAAAGAAGGAGACAGGATGGTCTTTTCAAAGTGTTCTCTGAGAACTTCCCTATAAGTGACTCAAGAGAAAACTTCACTCTTGAATTTATTGACTATGCTGTAGATCCTCCAAAATACAACATTGAAGAATGTATTGATAGAGGTCTTACTTATTCTGTTCCACTCAAAGCCAAACTTCGACTTTTGTGCTCTGATGAAGACAATGAGGATTTTGAAACAATCGAGCAGGAAGTTTTCCTTGGGAATCTCCCATACATGACTGAAAAAGGCTCATTTGTGATCAATGGTGCAGAAAGAGTTATCGTTTCTCAACTTCACAGATCGCCAGGTGTTTTCTTTGCTCAAAGTAAGCATACCAACGGTACCAAATTGTATTCTGCCAGAATTATTCCTTTCAAAGGAAGTTGGATAGAATTTGCTACTGACATCAATAATGTGATGTACGCTTACATTGATAGAAAGAAAAAGTTTCCTGTTACCACTCTTCTTAGAGCTATAGGATTTGGTTCTGATAAGGAGATTTTGGATCTTTTTGGTCTTTCTGAAGAAGTCGCTGCTACGAAAGCTGCACTTAAGAAAGTGTCAGGTAGAAAACTTGCTGCTAGGGTATTGAGGACTTGGGTGGAAGATTTTGTGGATGAAGATACTGGTGAGGTTGTTTCTATCGATAGAAATGAAGTTTTGTTAGAAAGAGATTCTATCCTTACTGATGAGGATATTGAAATGATTCTTGATTCTGGTGCAAAATCTATCATTCTTCATAGAGAGGATGTAAATGTAGCTGATTATTCCATTATCTATAATACACTCCAAAAAGATAACTCAAACTCCGAGAAGGAAGCAGTAGAGGTAATTTACCGTCAGTTGAGAAATACCGAAGCTCCAGATGAAGCAACAGCAAGAGAGGTTATTCATGGACTTTTCTTCTCTGATAAAAGATATGATCTTGGTGAAGTAGGTAGATACCGAATCAACAAAAAGCTTGGTTTGAATATCGATGCGGATAAAATCGTATTGACCACTGAAGATATTATCAATATAGTAAAATACTTGATCGGTTTGATCAACTCAAAAGCTGTAGTAGATGATATAGATCACCTTTCTAATAGAAGGGTAAGAACTGTTGGTGAGCAACTTTATAGTCAATTCGGAGTTGGTCTTGCTAGAATGGCAAGAACGATCCGTGAAAGAATGAACGTAAGAGATAACGAAGATTTTAAACCTGTTGATTTGATCAACGCTAGGACACTTTCTTCAGTAATCAACTCTTTCTTTGGAACCAATCAATTGTCTCAGTTTATGGATCAAACCAATCCACTTGCTGAACTTACTCACAAAAGAAGACTTTCTGCACTCGGGCCAGGTGGTCTTTCTAGAGAAAGAGCTGGTTTCGAAGTTCGTGATGTTCACTATACTCACTATGGTCGTCTTTGTACTATTGAAACTCCAGAAGGTCCAAACATTGGATTGATCTCTTCGCTTTGTGTGCATGCCAAAGTGAATTCTATGGGATTCTTAGAAACCCCATATAGAAAAGTAAAAGAAGGTAAAGTAGCCATGGATACGGAAGATATCGTATTCTTGACTGCTGAGGAAGAGGATGATAATAATATTGCTCAGGCCAATGCTCCTTTGGACGAAGAAGGTAACTTCATCAACGATAGAGTCAAAGCAAGATTTGAAGGTGATTTCCCTGTTCTTGATCCAAAAGAGATTAGCTATATGGATGTTGCGCCTAACCAAATTGTTTCTGTAGCTGCATCATTGATTCCTTTCCTTGAGCATGATGATGCAAACCGGGCTTTGATGGGATCAAACATGCAACGTCAAGCAGTTCCTTTGCTAAAAGCCGAGTCACCAATTGTAGGTACTGGTTTGGAAGCAAAAGCTGCTATTGATTCAAGAGCTTTGATTATTGCAGAGACTGATGGTGTAGTAGACTATGTGGATGCTACTAAGATCACAATTAAATACGATTTGACTGAAGATGACTTGTTAGTTAACTTTAGCGATGAGTATAAGACATATAACTTGGTGAAATTCAGAAGAACTAATCAAGACACTACAATCAATCTTACACCTTTGGTTCTTAAAGGACAAAAAGTGAAGAAAGGCCAAGTTTTGGTAGAAGGTTATGCTACTAATAATGGTGAGTTAGCATTGGGTAAAAACCTTAGAGTTGCTTACATGCCTTGGCAAGGATATAACTTTGAGGATGCTATCGTTATCTCTGAGAGGGTAGCCCGAGAAGATATCTTTACTTCAATTCACATTGAAGAATTCCAGCTTGAAGTAAGGGATACCAAGAGAGGTGAGGAGGAGTTGACATCTGAGATACCGAACGTTTCGGAAGAGGCTGTGAAAAATCTTGATGAAAATGGAATCATCAGAGTTGGAGCTGAACTTAAGGAAGGTGATATTATTATAGGTAAAATTACACCAAAAGGTGAAACTGATCCAACTCCAGAAGAAAAGCTTCTTAGAGCAATCTTTGGTGACAAGGCAGGTGATGTAAAAGATGCTTCTTTGAAAGCTTCGCCTTCATTGAATGGAGTAGTTATCGAAACCAAGCTCTTCTCAAGACCGAAGAAGGATAAGGATCTAAGAGCAAAAGCAAAATCAGAGGTTGAAAAATTGAAAGCGAAATATTCTAAGGATCTCCTAGGAATCAGAGCTAAAATGATCAATAAGTTGATTGCACTTTTGGACGGTAAGACTTCTCAAGGTGTCAAGCATAAGTTTGGTGATGAAATTATCAGCAAAGGAGTGAAGTTCAATGCTAAAAATATTGAGCAGAATTTATTCCCTAGCAAAAACCCTTATAGGGACGAATCCAACTATAATGTACAAGAAGAGGCAAATCTTATTTCTGACATTATTTTGGATGACTGGACAGATGAAGCACATACCAATAAACTGATACAGTATTTGGTTAAGAACTATATCAATGCAAGAAATGAAATCTCTGGTATCTTCAAGCGCGATAAATTTACTTTAGAAGTAGGAGATGAGCTTCCAGCAGGTATTGTTCAGCTTGCCAAAGTATATGTTGCCAAAAAGCGTAAGCTTAAAGTTGGGGATAAAATGGCAGGTAGACACGGTAATAAAGGTATCGTGGCAAGGATCGTAAGGGAGGAAGATATGCCTTTCTTAGAGGACGGAACTCCAATGGATATCGTATTGAACCCACTTGGTGTACCTTCTAGGATGAACATCGGACAGATCTTCGAAACTGTACTTGCTTGGGCAGGTCACAAAATGGGTAAGAAATATGCTACACCAATCTTTGACGGTGCTACCATGGAGGAAGTTGCTGAAGAACTTGATAAGGCAGGATTACCAGCATATGGTAGGACTTACCTTTACGATGGTCTTACAGGTAAGAAGTTTGATCAGCCTGTTACTGTGGGTATAGCTTATATGTTGAAGTTAGGTCACTTAGTAGATGATAAGATGCACGCAAGATCTATTGGACCATACTCCTTGATTACACAGCAGCCACTTGGGGGTAAGGCTCAATTTGGTGGTCAGAGATTCGGTGAGATGGAAGTGTGGGCGTTAGAGGCATTCGGTGCATCTCACGTTCTTCAAGAAATCCTAACAGTGAAGTCTGATGATGTAGTAGGTAGAGCAAAAGCTTACGAAGCTATCGTGAAAGGGGAGAATCTTCCTAAACCAAACATACCAGAATCATTCAATGTATTGGTGCATGAGCTTAGAGGTTTGGCTTTAGAAATTACCTTAGACTAATAGAAAAAATACGGGCCGCAAGGCCCTTAACATACTCTTCAAATATTATGGCGTTCAGAAAAAACAAAAAACTAAACAACGACTTTTCCAGAGTCACTATTAGTTTGGCTTCTCCAGAGTCAATCCTGGATAGCTCTCATGGTGAAGTGACGCAACCTGAAACAATCAACTACAGAACTTACAAACCTGAAATGGGTGGATTGTTTTGTGAGAGGATCTTCGGGCCTGTCAAAGACTGGGAGTGTCATTGTGGTAAATACAAGCGCATAAGATATAAAGGTATCATTTGTGACAGATGTGGTGTTGAAGTGACTGAGAAAAAAGTGCGAAGAGAAAGAATGGGCCACATTGAATTGGTCGTTCCTGTAGCGCACATTTGGTACTTCAAATCCCTTCCAAACAAAATTGGATACTTGTTGGGCTTACCAACGAAGAAATTGGATCAAATTGTTTATTATGAACGATACGCTGTCGTTCAAGCTGGTGTGAAAGCTGAAGAAGGAATCCAGTATTTAGACTTTTTGACAGAAGACGAGTATTTGGATATCATGGATAAGCTTCCAAAAGAAAACCAAATGCTTGACGATGATGATCCAAGCAAATTCATCGCAAAAATGGGTGCTGAGGCAATTGAAATGTTGTTAGCAAGACTTGATCTTGATGACCTTTCTTATAGCCTAAGACACCAAGCAGCCACAGATACTTCTCAACAGAGAAAAGCTGAGGCACTAAAAAGACTGAAAGTAGTAGAGGCATTTAGAGATGCAAGAACCAGAATCGAAAATCGTCCTGAATGGATGGTAGTAAGAATGGTTCCTGTAATTCCACCAGAATTGAGACCTTTGGTTCCTTTGGATGGTGGTAGATTTGCTACTTCAGATTTGAACGATCTTTACAGAAGGGTAATCATTAGAAACAACCGTCTGAAAAGATTAATAGATATCAAAGCACCAGAAGTGATCTTGAGAAACGAAAAGAGAATGCTTCAGGAAGCTGTAGATTCGCTTTTTGACAACTCTAGAAAAGTGAACGCTGTAAGATCTGATGGTAACAGAGCGCTCAAGTCTCTTTCTGACATGCTGAAAGGTAAGCAGGGTAGATTCCGTCAAAACCTACTAGGTAAGAGGGTAGATTACTCTGGACGTTCGGTTATTGTCGTAGGTCCCGAGTTGAAGCTTCATGAATGTGGATTGCCAAAAAATATGGCTGCAGAACTTTTCAAACCTTTCATTATCAGGAAGCTGATTGAAAGAGGTATTGTAAAGACTGTTAAATCTGCTAAAAAGATTGTAGATAGAAAGGATCCAGTAGTTTGGGATATTTTGGAAAACGTGCTTAAAGGACACCCCGTGTTGCTTAACCGAGCTCCAACACTTCACAGATTGGGTATCCAGGCGTTTCAGCCGAAATTGATCGAAGGAAAAGCTATTCAGTTACACCCATTGGTATGTACAGCATTCAATGCTGACTTTGATGGTGATCAGATGGCAGTTCACGTTCCACTAGGGCATGAAGCGATTTTGGAAGCTTCTACCTTGATGCTTTCTTCACACAATATCTTGAATCCAGCTAATGGAGCACCGATTACTGTACCTTCTCAGGATATGGTTCTTGGTCTATATTATGTGACTAAGGGTAAGAAATCAACACCTGAAGAACCTGTTATTGGTGAAGGATTGACTTTCTATGGTGAGGAAGAAGTGATTATTGCTTTGAATGAAGGAAGAATCTCACAACATGCATTGATCAAATGTAAAGTCACTGTAAGAGAAGGTGGTGAGTTAGTTGAAAAAGTCATTGATACTGTTGCTGGTAGATTGATCTTCAATCAGTTCGTTCCTGAAGAAGTAGGGTACGTAAATGAATTGCTTACCAAGAAAAAGCTTCAGCAGATTATTGCCGAAGTAGTAAAAATCTGTGGTATTGCAAGGACTGCTCAGTTCTTGGATGATATCAAGCATCTAGGTTTCCAAATGGCTTACTCAGGTGGTCTTTCCATGGGGCTTAATGATGTCATCATTCCTGATGAGAAGGATCCTTTGATCAATAAAGCGAAAGAGGAAGTTGATCAAGTATGGAACAACTACTTGATGGGTCTGATCACAGATAATGAAAGATATAACCAAGTAATTGATATTTGGACTAGAACTAACTCCAATTTGACCAACATTTTGATGCGTCAGATGGAAGAAGATAAGCAAGGTTTCAATGCCATCTACATGATGATGCACTCAGGAGCTAGAGGTTCTAGAGAGCAGATTCGTCAGCTTGGAGGTATGAGAGGATTGATGGCCAAGCCACAGAAAAACCTTCAAGGTTCAGTTGGTGAGATCATCGAAAACCCAATCTTGTCCAACTTTAAAGAAGGATTGGATGTATTGGAGTACTTTATCTCTACGCACGGTGCCCGTAAGGGTCTTGCAGATACGGCATTGAAAACTGCCGATGCAGGTTACTTGACCAGAAGACTTGTGGACGTTGCTCAGGATATGATTATTTCTGAAGAGGATTGTGGTACACTAAGAGGACTTATCGTTCAGCCATTAAGAGATAATGACGAGATTGTAGAACCACTTTCTGAAAGAATTGTGGGAAGAGTTTCTGTTCATGATGTAGTAGATCCTATTACTGAAGAGATATTGGTAAGTTCTGGAGATACAATCTCTGATGATATTGCAAAAAGAATAGATGAATCAGCTATCGACGAAGTTGAAATCAGGTCAGTATTGACTTGTGAGACTCGTAGAGGAGTCTGTGCGAAATGTTATGGTAGAAATCTAACTACCGGTAACTTAGTTCAGAACGGTGAATCTGTAGGTGTTATTGCAGCACAGTCCATCGGTGAGCCAGGTACGCAGCTTACACTAAGAACTTTCCACGTAGGGGGTACTGCATCGAACATTTCAGTAGAAGCTAGCATCAATGCCAAGTTTGATGGTGTTGTTGAGTTTGAAGAAGAACTGAGATGGATTGAGACCACCAACAAAGATGGTGACCCTGTTTCTATCGTGATGGGGAGATCTGGAGAAATCAAGATCAACGATTCAAAGGGTAAGTTGTTAGTTTCTAACCACGTACCTTATGGAGCAGTTCTAAATGTGAAGGATGGACAAAAGATAGCAAAAGGTGATTCTCTTTGTACTTGGGATCCGTACAATGCTGTGATCTTGTCTGAGTTTGATGGTGAAATCGAATTTGAAGCTATCATTGAAGGTGTTACCTTCAAAGAGGTAGCTGATGATCAGACTGGATATAGAGAGAAGGTTATTATCGATACCAAAGATAAAACGAAAAACCCTGCTGTAGTTGTTAATTACGGAGATGAAAATAAGGCGTACAACATTCCAGTAGGTGCTCACTTAGCTGTAGAAGCTGGTGACAAAGTTCGTGCTGGTCAAATCCTTGTGAAAATCCCAAGATCTGTAGGTAAGACTAGAGATATTACAGGAGGTCTTCCACGAGTTACTGAATTGTTCGAAGCAAGAAACCCATCAAACCCAGCAGTTGTGTCTGAGATTGACGGTGTAGTAACTTATGGTGGTATCAAAAGAGGTAATAGAGAAATCTTTATTGAATCAAAAGATGGTGTCAAAAAGAGATACATGGTATCCCTTTCCAAGCACATTCTTGTTCAAGAAAATGACTTTATCAGGGCAGGTGAACCCTTATCAGATGGTGCTATCACGCCAAATGACATATTGTCTATCAAAGGTCCAACTGCAGTACAAGAGTATCTAGTAAATGAAATTCAAGAGGTTTACAGACTTCAAGGTGTGAAGATCAATGATAAGCATATTGAAGTAATTGTAAGTCAAATGATGCAGAAAGTAGAAATACTTGATGCTGGAGATACAGGATTCTTACAAGGACAGATAGTAGATAAATGGGCTTTCAGAGAGGAGAATGATAATATTCTTGACAAGAAAGTAGTTATGGATGCTGGAGAATCTAGTACTTTGAAAGCAGGTATGATCATTACCGCTAGAAGGCTTAGAGATGAGAATTCAAGCTTGAAGCGTAAAGACTTGAAATTGGTACAAGTGAGAGATGCAGAGACTGCTGTGTCACGTCCAACACTTCAAGGAATTACAGCTGCATCGTTAGGTACTGAAAGCTTTATCTCAGCAGCATCATTCCAAGAGACGACCAAAGTCTTGAGTGAAGCAGCCATTAGAGGTAAGCGTGATGAACTACTCGGATTGAAAGAAAACGTAATCGTTGGACATTTGATCCCAGCTGGTACAGGTCAGAGAGCATTCAATGATGTCATTGTAGGGTCACTTGATGAATATGAAAGACTTTCTGGAGAAAAAGAAAGAGTAAGTTCTAAATCTAGGGAATTAGCTAGATAGAAACATATAGTAATTAAAAATTCAAAAGGCCTGTTTTATACAGGCCTTTTTTAATCAAAAAATTATGGATCAAAATAACAACCCACAAGATCAGCAAATCAATGTTGAGCTTTCTGAAGAAATTGCAGAAGGAACATATGCTAACTTAGCAATGATAGCACATTCTCACTCGGAATTTGTGATTGATTTCATCAGAATGATGCCTGGAGTACCCAAGGCCAAGGTGAAATCCAGGATAATTATGACACCTGATCATGCTAAACGTTTGCTAGCAGCATTGAAGGACAATATCAATAAGTACGAAAATGCGTTTGGCAAAATTCAAGGAGGTGGAGAAGGTGTATCGTTTCCACTGAATTTCGGAGGTACAACAGGTGAGGCTTGACAAAAATATAACATCTTAATTTTGTTTGTTTTACCTATTTGTTTACCTTTGCAGTCCAAAATTCATAAGTTTAAAGGAACAAAATAAATTTTATCAATTAATGCCTACTATACAACAGTTAGTAAGAAAAGGTAGAGTTACCCTTGAGACTAAGTCCAAGTCTAGAGCTTTGGACGCTTGTCCTCAAAGAAGAGGGGTTTGTACCAGGGTGTACACTACCACGCCTAAGAAGCCAAACTCAGCGATGAGAAAAGTGGCTAGGGTAAGATTGACGAACGGAAAAGAGGTGAATGCCTACATTCCAGGTGAAGGTCACAATTTGCAAGAGCACTCTATCGTCTTGATCAGAGGTGGTCGTGTGAAAGATCTACCAGGTGTAAGATATCACATCATCCGAGGTGCACTAGATACAGCAGGAGTAAAAGACCGTAAGCAAGGTCGTTCCAAGTATGGTGCTAAGCGTCCTAAGGATGCTAAAAAATAAGACATTATAACATTTAGAAAAAATGAGAAAAGCGAAACCAAAAAAGAGATATATTCTTCCTGATCCGAAGTTTAATGATACTTTGGTAACAAAGTTTGTAAACTGCCTAATGGTGGATGGTAAGAAGAGTATTGCTTACAAAATTTTCTACGATGCAGTCGAGAAAGTTGAAGAAAAAGTAGGTGAGAACGGTCTTGAGGTTTGGAAAAAAGCGCTTAACAATATAACTCCAGCTGTAGAGGTGAAGAGTCGTAGAGTTGGTGGTGCTACTTTCCAGGTCCCAATGGAAGTTAGACCTGAAAGAAAGTTGTCCCTAGGGATCAAGTGGATGATCACTTATGCCAGAAGAAGGGGTGAGAAAACTATGATGGATAGACTTGCAGGTGAAATCATCTCCGCATCAAAAGGAGAAGGTGCAGCTGTAAAGAAAAAAGACGATACACATAGAATGGCTGAAGCCAATAAAGCATTCTCACACTTTAGATTTTAATTGAAATGGCAACAAGAGACTTAAAATATACAAGAAACATCGGTATTGCTGCGCACATTGATGCTGGTAAGACTACTACCACGGAACGTATCCTTTTTTATTCTGGTGTCAGCCATAAGATAGGTGAAGTACACGACGGTGCAGCTACCATGGACTGGATGGCTCAAGAGCAAGAGAGAGGTATTACAATTACTTCTGCTGCTACCACTGTTTTTTGGAATTACAGAGACAACAAGTACCAAATCAATATCATCGATACTCCAGGTCACGTAGACTTTACAGTTGAAGTAAACCGTTCCCTTAGAATTTTGGATGGGTTGGTATTCTTATTCAGTGCTGTAGATGGTGTAGAGCCGCAGTCTGAAACCAACTGGAGATTAGCTGATAACTATAAAGTAGCCCGTATCGGATTCGTTAATAAAATGGATCGATCTGGTGCTAACTTCCTTGAGGTTTGTAAGCAGGTAAAAGAAATGCTAGGAAGCCACGCTGTTCCTTTGCAGCTTCCTATCGGTGCTGAGGATAAATTTAGAGGTGTTGTTGATTTGATCAACAATAGAGCTATCGTATGGAATGAGGAAGATTTTGGAATGACTTTCGAAGAAGTTCCAATTCCTGAAGATATGCTAGATGAAGTAGCAGAGTACAGAGAGTACTTATTGGAGTCTGTTGCTGAATTTGATGAGTCTTTGATGGAAAAATTCTTTGAAGATTCTAATTCAATTACTGAAGCAGAGATTCTTAGTGCATTAAGACAAGCTACCATTGCTATGAAAGTAGTACCAATGGTGTGTGGTTCATCTTTCAAAAACAAAGGTGTTCAGACGATGCTTGACTTGGTGATGGAATTATTGCCTTCTCCTCTAGACAAGGATGATATTATTGGTCATGAATTGGAGGATGAAGAGAAAGAGGTGAAAATTGCACCAGATGAAAACGAGCCATTCACTGGTCTTGCTTTCAAGATTGCAACGGATCCATTTGTTGGTAGACTTTGTTTCGTGAGAGCTTATTCTGGTGTGCTAGAATCAGGCTCCTATGTATTCAATAGCCGTTCTGGAAACAAAGAGCGTATCTCTAGAGTATTCCAAATGCATGCTAATAAGCAAAATCAAATTCCTAGATTAGTTGCTGGAGATATTGGAGCTGTAGTAGGTTTCAAAGATATCAAAACAGGAGATACGCTTTGTGATGAAAAACGTAAGGTTGTTCTTGAATCAATGATTTTCCCTGAGCCAGTTATTGGTTATGCTATTGAGCCTAAGACTCAGGCTGATGCTGATAAACTAGGTATGGCGATTGCCAAATTGGTGGAAGAAGATCCTACACTAGTTGTAAACACTGATCATGAAACAGGTCAGACTATTCTTAGAGGTATGGGTGAGCTTCACCTTGACATTATCATAGACAGATTGAAGAGAGAATTCAAAGTTGAGATCAACCAAGGAGCTCCTCAAGTTGCTTACAAAGAAGCATTGTTTACTAATGTAGAGCATAAAGAAGTTTATAAAAAGCAGTCTGGTGGTAAAGGTAAATTTGCCGATATTGTTTTTGAATTAGGTCCTAAAGATCCAGATCCAGAAACTAACGAGATCAAGCCAGGTCTAGACTTTGTGAATGGTATTGTTGGTGGTGTGATTCCTAAAGAGTTCATTCCTGCCATTCAAAAAGGATTTGCAGAGGCTATGAAAAATGGTCCTTTGGCAGGATATCCTGTTGAGGCTATGAAAGTAAGATTATTCCATGGTTCATTCCACGATGTCGATTCTGATGCATTGTCATTTGAATTGGCAGCGAGAATAGGTTTCAAAGAAGCTGCTAGAAAAGCGAAGCCTCAGTTACTAGAGCCGATCATGGCGGTGGACGTGGTTACTCCTGATGAGTACACAGGTCCTATTACGGGTGATTTGAATAGAAGAAGAGGTTTGATGAAAGGTATGGATACAAAAGGATCCTCTACTGTAGTTAAAGCTAGTGTTCCTCTTTCTGAATTGTTCGGATATGTTACCGATTTGAGAACAATCACATCTGGTAGAGCAACTGCTTCACTTACCTTCTCACATTATGAGCCTGTACCTAACAACATCGCTGAGACGGTGATTGCGAAAGTAAAAGGTGAAAAAGCCTAAATTCTAATTGAAAATGAATCAGAAAATCAGAATAAAATTAAAATCATACGATCACAGCCTGGTGGATAAGTCATCTGAGAAGATCGTGAAAGCTGTAAAAGCTACTGGCGCTATTGTAGTTGGACCAATTCCTTTGCCTACAAAAAAGGAAAAGTTCACAGTATTGAAATCGCCACACGTAAACAAAAAAGCTAGAGATCAGTATCAGCTTTGTACTTACAAAAGATTGGTAGATATCTATAGCAACAGTTCAAAAACTGTAGACGCTTTGATGAAAATCGAGCTTCCAAGTGGAGTAGATGTAGAAATCAAAGTCTGACGGTTAAGAAACTTTAAGGGCGAACCCTCTCAATATTTTGGGAGGGTTTTTCTTTCTATAAGACCAAAGGACTATGGTTTCAGTTGGATTTATGGAATAAGTTTCGGGAATTTACCAAATTTTTTTTCGTAAATAATTGAAAATATTAAAGTTGGAGTTTGTAAGGTGGAATTTAATTTCTAACTTTGCAGTCCTTAAAAAGGGCACAAGTGCGTAAGACCTTGTGTTTAATTATATTATATATCAGAAGATGTCTGGAATAATAGGAAAAAAAGTAGGAATGACTAGCATTTTTAGTGCCGATGGACGTAATGTTGCATGCACGCTAATAGAAGCTGGTCCTTGCGTAGTGACGCAAGTAAAAAATGTTGAAACAGACGGGTACAACGCTGTTCAATTGGCTTATGGTGAGCGTAAGGAGAAAAATACTCCAAAGCCACTTATCGGACATTTCAAAAAAGCCGGTACAACGCCAAAGCAGAAGGTTGTTGAATTCAGAGACTTTAGGGTCGAATTCGAAGGTCAGGTTGATCTTGGAAAAACTGTAGAAGCTGGTCAAGTATTCGTTGAAGGTGACTTCGTCGATGCTATTGGTACTTCCAAAGGTAAAGGTTTCCAAGGTGTAGTTAAGCGTCATGGTTTTGGTGGTGTGGGTGGTCAAACTCACGGTCAGCACAACAGACAGAGACACCCTGGTTCCATTGGTGCTTGTTCTTGGCCTTCAAGAGTATTCAAAGGCATGAGAATGGCAGGTAGAATGGGAGGAGATAGAGTGAAGGTGATCAACTTGAAAGTGTTGAAAATCTATCCAGAAAAGAACTTACTTTTAGTAAGTGGATCTGTCCCTGGACCAAAAAATTCTTTCGTTATTCTAGAGAAGTAAGACAATGGAATTAGCAGTATTAAAACATAACGGCGAAGAGACAGGTAGAAACGTAACGCTTTCGGATGAGATTTTCGGTATCGAACCAAATGATCACGCAATCTACCTTGATGTTAAACAGTTTTTGGCAAACCAAAGACAAGGAACACACAAGTCAAAAGAGAGAAATGAAATTGCTGGATCTACTAAAAAGATCAAAAAGCAAAAAGGCACTGGCGGAGCTAGAGCTGGTTCTATAAAATCTCCTGTGTTCAGAGGTGGGGGTAGAGTATTCGGTCCAAGACCAAGAAACTACTCTTTCAAATTGAACAAAAAATTGAAGCAAGTAGCGAGAAAATCAGCACTTTCTTATAAAGTTAAAGAGAACAGCCTTATGGTAGTTGAGAATGTATCTTTCGATGCACCAAAGACTAAGGACTATTTAGCTTTTTTAAGTGGTCTTTCTTTGGTAGACAAGAAGACGCTTCTTGTAGTGCCTGCAAATGAGAAGAATGTATTCTTGTCAAGCAGAAACCTACCAAAAGCAAAGGTTGTTTCAGTGAACGATGTAAACACTTACGAATTGCTTAATGCAGACAACTTGATGTTGTGCGAAGGTTCAGTAAGTATTTTGGAAAACTTATTATCGAAGTAAGACAATGGAGATACTAAAAAAACCTTTGATCACAGAAAAGATCTCAGCCATGAATGAAAGTGGTGTATATGGATTTGTTGTTGAGAAGACTGCAAAGAAACCAGAGATCAAGAGAGCTGTTGAAAAAATGTACGGTGTAAAAGTAGTAGACGTAAGAACCATGAGATATGCTGGTAAGTCTAAAACTAGATACACGAAGTCAAAAGTTGTAAGTGGATTTACCAATGCCTTCAAAAAAGCAATCGTCAAGGTAGCTGAAGGTGAGGTAATCGATTTTTACGGAGAAATTTAATTGAATCAAAATCATGGCAGTTAAAAAATTAAAGCCTGTAACTCCAGGGACCAGATTTAGAGTAGCACCGGCATTTGATGAGATTACAGCATCAAAGCCAGAGAAATCTCTATTGGCTCCGTTGAAGAAATCAGGTGGTAGAAATAATGTAGGTAAAATGACCTCTCGATATATCGGAGGTGGCCATAAAAGAAGACTTAGAATCGTAGATTTTAAGAGGACTAAATTTGGAATCCCAGCGGTAGTTAAATCTATCGAGTATGATCCAAATAGAACTGCTCGTCTAGCATTACTTTATTATGTAGACGGTGCAAAAGCTTACATTATTGCCCCGGAAGGTTTGCAAGTTGGACAAACAGTGATTTCCGGTGAGAGTGTAGCTCCAGAAGTGGGCAATGCTATGCAATTGGTAAATATTCCTTTGGGTACAGTAGTACACAACATAGAACTTAAGCCTGGTAAAGGTGGAGCTATGGCAAGAAGTGCTGGTGGATATGCTCAGGTAGTTGCTAGAGATGGTAAGTATGTTACCGTTAAGCTTCCTTCTGGCGAAATGAGACTAGTTCTTGGTGTATGTATGGCGACTATCGGTGTAGTTTCCAATGGGGATCACATGAACGTGGTATTAGGTAAAGCTGGTAGAAAGCGCTGGTTAGGAAGAAGACCTAGGACAAGAGGTGTAGCTATGAACCCTGTCGATCACCCTATGGGTGGTGGTGAAGGACGTTCATCTGGTGGACACCCAAGATCTAGGACTGGTTTGCTTGCTAAAGGTAAGAAAACTAGGTCTCCTAAAAAGTATTCAAATAAATTTATTATCAGTAAAAGATCTAAATAACTATGGCACGTTCATTAAAGAAAGGTCCTTATATAGAACATCACTTGGCCAAAAAAGTGGATGCTATGAACGAGTCCGGGAAAAAATCAGTAATCAAGACCTGGTCAAGAAGGTCAATGATTTCTCCGGATTTTGTAGGTCATACCTTTGCTGTGCATAATGGAAATAAGTTTATTCCTGTATTTGTAACAGACAACATGGTAGGCCATAAGTTGGGAGAATTTGCTCCTACAAGAAACTTTAGAGGTCACATTGCCAAAAAAGACAAAGGGAAGAGATAATCATGGAAGCAATAGCAAGATTAAATAATGTTCCTACTTCCACTCGTAAAATGAGATTGGTAGCTGACCTCGTGAGAGGTAAAAGAGTAGGACACGCACTAAGTATATTGAAGTTTACACCTAATCATGGTTCTATTAAATTAGAAAAACTTCTTCTTTCTGCAGTGGCTAACTGGCAGGCAAAGAATCCAGATGAGAAACTTGAAGAGGCTGATCTTTATATCAAGACAATTCAAGTTGATGGTGGTCGTATGTTGAAGAGACTAAGACCTGCGCCTCAAGGAAGGGCACACAGAATTCGTAAAAGATCAAATCATGTGACTTTAGTAGTTGATGCTTTCAACACTACAGTTACCGCTGATGAAGTAGAAACAAAAGAAAACTCTAATTAAGATTAGACTATGGGACAAAAAATAAACCCTATTGGTTTTAGACTTGGTGTAGTCAAAGGTTGGGATTCTAACTGGTATGGTGGAAAAGACTTCGCTGATAAATTGTATGAAGATCAGCAGATTCGTAAGTACGTCAATGCAAGAATTCCAAAAGGTGGTATCTCTAAAGTTATCATCGAAAGAACTTTGAAAAGAATCACCCTTACCATTCATACTGCTAGACCAGGTGTTGTGATTGGAAAAGGTGGAGCTGAAGTTGACAAACTTAAAGAGGAGTTGAAAAAATTGACCAGCAAAGATGTTCAAATAAACATTTTTGAAATCAAACGTCCAGAATTGGATGCAAAGTTGGTCGGTGAATCGATAGCTCAGCAGCTACAAGCTCGTATTTCATTCAGAAGAGCCATGAAGCAATCTATTGCTGCAGCAATCAGAGTAGGTGCTGAAGGTATCAAAGTAAAACTTTCTGGACGATTGGGTGGTGCTGAAATGGCAAGATCTGAAATGTACAAAGAAGGAAGAATTCCTTTGCATACATTAAGAGCTGATATTGACTATGCAATTTCTGAAGCTAATACTGTATATGGTATTATCGGTATCAAAGTTTGGATATTCAAAGGAGAAGTTTACGGAAAGAGAGATCTTTCTCCAAACGTAGGTGCAGCCAATGAGCCAAAAGGAGGAAACGCAAGAGGCAAGAGAAGAGAAGGCGGCCCAAAAAGAAGAAAGAGAAATAACTAATTTTCACCCTAAGTGAGAAATCATGTTACAGCCAAAAAGAACTAAATATAGAAAAATGCACAAGGGCAGAGTCAAAGGCATTGCACAAAGAGGGCACACGCTTTCTTTTGGCAACTTTGGCATCAAGTCCCTTGAAGCTGGATGGATAACCTCTCGTCAGATTGAAGCGGCTCGTATCGCTATGACAAGAGCAATGAAAAGAGAAGGTCAGGTTTGGATTAGGATTTTCCCTGACAAACCTATCACTAAGAAACCTGCAGAGGTTCGTATGGGTAAAGGTAAAGGTGCACCGGAATACTGGGTTGCAGTAATCAAGCCGGGAACTATCCTTTTTGAAGCAACAGGAGTAAGTGTTGAAGTAGCTAGAGAAGCTTTGAGACTTGCACAGCAAAAACTACCTGTAAGTACAAATTTCGTGGTACGTAGAGATTACGTAGGATAAGAAAAGCTATGAAGAATTCAGAAATCAAATCACTTTCAGAAAGTGAAATTATCGAGAAAATCGCCGCTGAGCAGACTAATTTGACAAAAATGCGTTTTGCTCATGCTATTTCTCCGATTGAAAATCCTAATCAAATTAAAGAGGTAAAGCGTACAATCGCGAGATTGAAGACAGCTTTGACCACATTACAATTAGCTAAATAAGAACAGAGATGGCTACTACTGAGAGAAATCTACGTAAAGAAAGAATAGGAAAGGTAGTCAGCAACAAGATGGATAAGTCCATTACAGTTGCCGTAGAGAGAAGGGTGAAGCACCCTATCTATGGTAAATTTGTTGCCAAGACTACAAAGTTTATGGTTCATGACGAGAAAAATGAGTGCCAACAAGGCGATCTTGTTAAGATAAGCGAAACTCGTCCGCTGAGTAAGAACAAGCGTTGGAGATTAGTAGAAATTATAGAAAAGGCTAAATAACATGATACAACAAGAATCCAGACTAAGCGTAGCGGATAATTCAGGTGCTAAAGAAGTACTTGTAATCCGTGTATTGGGAGGAACCAAGAAAAGATATGCTTCTATTGGGGATAAAGTTGTAGTAACTGTTAAGTCCGCACTTTCTTCCAGCAACATGAAAAAAGGTACCGTTTCAAAAGCGGTTATCGTGAGAACGAAGAAAGAAATTAGAAGAAAAGACGGTTCATATATCCGATTTGAAGATAATGCAGCTGTCCTTCTCAACAACAATGATGAACCAAGAGGGAGCCGTATTTTCGGCCCTGTTGCTAGAGAATTGAGAGAGAAGCAGTTTATGAAGATTGTATCTTTAGCCCCAGAAGTATTGTAATCATGGAAAGAAAATTCAATAAACAACCCAAACTACACATCAAAACTGGTGATACCGTTAAAGTATTGACAGGTGATGATAAGGGTAAGACAGGCAAAGTGCTTTCTGTAAACCTTGAAAAAAGGAGAGCTATAGTAGAAGGTATCAACATGGTAACTAAACATGTGAAGCCTACTGCTACAAATCCTCAAGGTGGAATTGAAAATAAAGAAGCATCTTTACATATAAGTAACCTTAAGCTTGTAGATCCTAAAACTGGCGAAGCCACTAGGATTGGAAGAAAGAAAGGTGAAAATGGAAAATTAGTTAGATATTCTAAGAAAACTGGGGAGGTGATCAATGGCTAATCCTAGAATGAAAGATAAGTACCTATCTGAAGTAGCTCCTGAATTGAAGGAGAAATTTCAGTACAAGTCAGTAATGCAAGTTCCAAAATTGACTAAGATTGTTCTTAACAAAGGAATTGGAGCTGCTGTAGCTGATAAGAAATTGGTAGATCAAGGTGTAGAAGAACTTTCTCTCATCACTGGTCAAAAAGCTGTAGCTACTAAGGCTAAAAACTCTATCTCAAACTTCAAGTTGAGAGAAGAGATGCCAATCGGAGCAAAAGTGACTTTGAGAGGTGATAAGATGTATGAATTCTTAGATAGATTGACAACTGTAGCTCTTCCACGTGTAAGAGACTTCAAAGGTATTAGTGATAAAGGCTTCGATGGAAGAGGAAATTACACCCTAGGTGTAACTGAACAAATCATCTTCCCTGAAATCAGTATCGAGAAAGTAAACAGAATCTCTGGAATGGACATCACTTTCGTGACTACTGCACAGACAGATGAAGAAAGCTTTGCTTTGTTGAAAGCCTTCGGAATGCCTTTTATCAATAAAAATAATCAAGAATAATTATGGCAAGAGAATCATTAAAAGCTCGTGAGAGAAAAAGAGAACGTCTTGTAGCCAAGTATGCTAAGAAAAGAGCAGAATTGAAAGCTGCCGGTGATTACGAAGCCTTGGACAAACTGCCTAGAAACGCCTCTCCTGTAAGACTTCACAACAGATGTAAGTTGACAGGACGTCCAAAAGGTTACATGAGAAAATTTGGTATCAACAGGGTAACTTTCAGAGAAATGGCTTCTGCTGGAAAGATTCCTGGAGTAACCAAGTCAAGCTGGTAAAAATCGGACAAAAGTTTTTATTCTTAAAATCATTGTGTAACTTTGCACGCCCGTTAAGGGTGTGCAGTTAGACTTATATAAATATGACTGATCCAATAGCTGATTATTTGACCAGATTGAGAAATGCCATCAAGGCATCTCATAGAATCGTAGAGATTCCTGCTTCTAATATCAAAAAAGAATTAACTAAAGTTCTTTTTGATAAAGGATATATACAAAATTACAAGTTTGAAGAGAATGGCCCTCAAGGGACTATCAAAATTGCTTTGAAATATAATCCTGCTACAAAGCAGAATGCAATCGTAAGCCTTGCTCGAGTGAGTAAGCCAGGTCTAAGAAAATATGTTAAACATGACGAATTACCTAGAGTTATCAACGGTCTAGGAATCGCCATCATATCCACTTCCAAAGGTGTAATGTCTGATAAAGAGGCAAGAACTGAAGGTATAGGTGGAGAAGTACTTTGTTACGTTTATTAATAAACCGTTATGTCTAGAATAGGTAAAAAACCAATAAATCTACCAGCGGGTGTTACTGTAGACGTGTCAGCACATAATACTGTCACTGTTAAAGGTCCCAAAGGTACGCTAACTCAGGATGTGAATCCCGATATTACCGTTGCGGTTGAAGATAATCAAATCGTTGTAGGAAGACCTACAGAGTCTAAGAGACACAAGTCTCTTCACGGTCTGTATAGATCTTTGTTGAACAACATGGTTATCGGTGTCTCTGAAGGATACAAGAAAGATTTGGAATTGGTCGGTGTAGGTTACAAAGCCTCCAATCAAGGTCAAGTACTTGAGTTATCATTAGGGTATTCACACAGCATCTTTTTTGCGCTTCCAGAGTCAATCGCTTTGAAGACTGAAACTCCAAAAGGTAAGAACCCAATCATTTCTTTGGAAGGAATTGATAAGGAGCTTATCGGACAAGTAGCTGCAAAAATTAAGTCTCTACGTAAAGTAGAACCTTACAAAGGTAAAGGTGTTCGCTTCGTAGGTGAAATTGTAAGACGTAAAGCTGGTAAAACCGCTGGTAAAAAATAATTAAGATGGCTTTTAATAAGAATTCAAGAAGACTTAGAATCAAGAAAGGTATCCGTAGAAAAATCTCCGGAACTGATTCTAGACCTCGTTTGTCAGTATTTAAAAGCAATACTGGTATATACGCTCAATTGGTTGATGACCTTAAAGGTCATACACTTGCTCAAGCCTCTTCTAAAGAACTTGGTGCCAAAAATTCAACAATCTCTGTTTCCAAAGAGGTAGGTATGAAGTTAGCGGAAAGAGCTGTTGCTAAAGGTGTATCTGCTGTTGTATTTGACAGAAGTGGTTACATTTATCATGGTAATGTTAAAGCTCTTGCTGACGGTGCAAGGGAAGGCGGCCTTAAATTTTAATAGATATTATGTCTCAAGTTAAAAGAAAACCCATAAGGGCAACGGATACAGAACTGAAAGAAAAAGTTGTTGCTATCAACCGTGTTGCTAAAGTAGTTAAAGGTGGTAGAAGATTTTCTTTCTCTGCAATCGTAGTGGTTGGAGATGGTAATGGTGTAGTTGGTTATGGTCTTGGAAAGGCTAATGAGGTAACTGATGCAATTACTAAAGGAATTGAGGATGCTAAGAAAAACCTTGTAAGGGTGCCAGTTCTAAAAGGAACTATCCCTCACGAGCAGCTTGGTAAATTTGGTGGTGGATTTGTTTTGATCAAACCTGCTGCTGCTGGTACTGGTGTAATTGCAGGTGGTGCGATGCGTGCAGTGCTTGAAAGTGCTGGTGTAACAGACGTACTTGCCAAATCTAAAGGATCTTCTAATCCTCACAACGTGGTAAAGGCTACAATTGATGCCTTGGTACAGTTGAGAGATGCTATCGCTGTATCCCAGCAAAGAAGTGTTAAAATGTCTAAAGTTTTTAACGGTTAAGAAGATGGCAAAGGTTAAAGTAACGCAAGTTAGAAGCACAATCAAAAGACCGAAAGATCAAAAGGCTACTATCGTAGCTTTAGGTCTTGGCAAGATCAACAAATCTGTTGAAGTTGAAAATACTCCACAGATTGCTGGTATGGTAAGAAAAGTAAGTCACCTTGTAAAAGTGGAGGAAGCTTAATCATGAAATTACATACATTAAAACCTGCTGAAGGTTCTGTAAAAAACAGAAAAAGAATAGGTCGTGGTACTGGTTCTGGTAGAGGTGGAACTTCTACAAGAGGTCACAAAGGTGCCAAGTCTAGATCAGGATATAAAAGTAAATTAGGATTTGAAGGTGGTCAGATGCCACTTCAAAGAAGAGTTCCTAAATTCGGTTTCAAGAGTCTTAATAGAATCGAGTGTAAGCCTATCAACCTAGATGCTTTGCAAGAATTAGCTTCAAAAATTAATTCTGATGCAATCACATTTGATGTTTTGGTAGAGAATGGACTAGTTTCTCAAAAAGATGTTGTAAAAGTCCTAGGTAGAGGCGAACTTACAGCGAAATTGAATGTAAGTGCTCACTATTTCTCTGCTTCCGCTGTAGAAGCTATTGAAAAGGTTGGCGGAACAGTTAACAAGATTTAATCAATGAAAAAGTTTATCTCAACAGTTAAGAATATCTTTGCTATTGAAGATTTAAGAGTCCGAATTTTGAATACAATTGGTTTTCTGATTGTATTCAGATTGGGTTCTTTTATCGTTTTACCAGGTGTTGATCCGTCCAAATTAGGCGATGCACCTGAAGGTATTTTCGGCTTGATCGATACATTCTTAGGTGGAGCATTTAGTAATGCTTCCATTTTTGGATTGGGCATCATGCCTTATATCTCTGCATCTATTGTGTTGCAGTTGTTAACTGTTGGAGTACCATATTTTCAAAAGTTACAGAAAGAAGGAGAGTCAGGACGTAAGAGAATCAATCAAATCACGCGTATTTTGACTATTGCGATTACTGTTGCTCAGGGTATTGGCTATATAACAGCCACTATACTTCCTACTGGAGCAGTTATGGTAAGTACTTCTTTGTTCATGTTTAGCTCATTAGTATTGTTATCTGCTGGAACCATGTTCTGTATGTGGTTGGGTGAAAAAATCACCGAAAAGGGTATTGGTAACGGGATTTCAATGCTTATCATGATTGGTATTATCTCTAGATTTCCAGGAGCTATTATAGCTGAAGGTTTGTCAAAAGGTACATCTGGTATGCTTTTGTTGTTAATTGAAGCCGCTGTATTGTTCTTTGTCGTGGTGGGCGTGGTTGCGCTTACTGAAGCAACTAGAAGAATTCCTGTTCAATATGCAAAACAAGTAGTAGGAGGGAAGGTTTATGGTGGACAGAGGCAATATATTCCTATTAAAGTAAATGCTTCGGGTGTTATGCCTATTATCTTTGCTCAATCGTTGATGTTTTTACCAGCTTTAATTGCTCAAATTTGGTCAAGCGATAATGATATTGCAAATTACATCGGTTCAACATTCTCGGATTTCACATCATGGCAATACAATTTAGTATTTGGTATTATGATTATACTATTTACTTTCTTCTATACGGCTATCACGGTGAACCCAGAACAAATAGCTGAAGACTTGAAAAGAAATGGAGGTTTTGTTCCTGGAATTAAACCTGGAGCACCTACTGCCGAGTTTATTGATAATATCATTTCAAGAATTACATTGCCAGGTTCTTTCTTATTGGCCTTAGTGGCCATATTACCAGCTTTTGCGATAATCGCAGGAGTAGGTGGAGAGTTTGCACAATTCTATGGTGGTACTTCATTGTTGATCATGGTTGGTGTTATCATGGATACACTGAGACAAATTGAAAGTTACTTGCTAATGAGACATTATGAGGGAATGATGAAAAGTGGGAATATCAAGAATAATCCTTCTAATTACGCTCCAGCTATATGATTCATTACAAGACCTCTGATGAGGTTCAGTTAATCAAAGAAAGTGCTCAAATATTAGGCAAAGCTCACGGAGAAGTTGCTAAGAATGTAAAGGTAGGTGTCAAGACATCTTATTTAGATAAAATTGCGGAGGAGTTCATAAGGGATCATGGTGGTGTTCCCTCCTTCAAAGGTTACGGTGGATTTCCAGCTTCACTATGTATTTCAGTCAATGAAGTAGTAGTACATGGATTTCCAAGTGACTATGTTTTGAAAGATGGCGATATAATCTCAATAGATTGTGGAGTCTTTCACCAAGGTTTTCATAGCGATAGCGCTTATACTTACCCTGTCGGTGAAGTTTCCCCAGAAGTATTGTCATTACTAAAAACGACGAAGGATTCCTTATACTTAGGAATTGAGAAGGCGGTTTTTGGAAATCGAATTGGTGATATCGGCCATGCGATTCAAAAATTTGTCGAAGCCAAAGGTTATACCATAGTCAGAGAATTAGTTGGTCATGGATTAGGAAAAAGTCTACATGAAGGTCCAGAAGTTCCTAACTATGGAAAGAAAGGCAGCGGTCCATTATTGAATGAAGGGCTTGTGATAGCAATCGAACCAATGGTAAATCTCGGTACACGCAATATTGTACAAGAGCGAGACGGATGGACAATCCGAACTGCGGATAGGAAGGCCTCTGCACATTACGAGCATACCGTTGCGATATTCAAGGATAGAACAGAGATACTGACGACACATCAATATATAGAGGAAAATTTTAATTTCTAAATATGGCTAAGCAGACATCTATTGAACAAGATGGTACGATAATAGAAGCATTGTCAAATGCAATGTTTAAAGTGGAACTGGAGAATGGACATCAATTGATTGCCCATATTTCAGGAAAAATGAGAATGAATTATATTAAGATCTTACCTGGAGATAAGGTTAAATTAGAGCTTTCTCCATATGATCTTTCAAAAGGTAGAATTGTTTATAGATACAAATAAACTGTCATGAAAGTAAAGGCATCAATCAAGAAGAGAAGTGTTGATTGTAAAGTGATCAGAAGAAAAGGAAAGCTTTATGTGATCAACAAAAAAAATCCGAAGTTTAAACAAAGACAAGGTTAATAATTATGGCAAGAATTGCAGGTGTTGACATCCCAGACAACAAACGAGGTGAAATCGGCTTAACCTATATTTTCGGTATAGGAAGAAGCTCAGCCAGAGCGATCTTAGAGAAAGCAGGCATTTCTTATGATAAGAAAGCTGGTGAGTGGAATGATGAAGAATCAACCGCTATTAGAAATATTATAGCTGAAGAATATAGAACTGAAGGTGTTCTTAAATCTGAAATCCAGCTTAATATCAAGCGATTAATGGATATTGGTTGTTATAGAGGTTTGAGACATAGAAAAGGTCTTCCTTTGAGAGGTCAAAAAACTAAAAATAACGCTAGAACAAGAAAAGGTAAGAGAAAGACTGTTGCTAACAAAAAGAAAGCAACTAAATAAATCTTGATTTAGATTATGGCTCAGAAAAGAAACGATAAAGCTAAAGGTAAAAAAAGAGTAGTTAAAGTAGAAGCGGTAGGCCAAGCGCATATCAAAGCTTCCTTTAACAATATCATCATCTCTATTACCAATAATTCTGGACAGGTGATCTCTTGGGCTTCTGCCGGTAAGATGGGATTCAGAGGTTCTAAGAAAAACACTCCTTATGCAGCACAAATGGCAGCACAAAACTGTGGTCAGGTTGCATACGATTTAGGATTGAGAAAAATTGAGGTTTTTGTAAAAGGTCCTGGAGCGGGTAGAGAATCTGCGATCAGAACTTTACAAAATGTAGGTCTTGATGTGACTACGATTATAGATGTGACTCCACTTCCACACAATGGATGTCGTCCTCCAAAACGTAGAAGAGTTTAATCATTTAAGAAGAATAGAAAATGGCTAGATATAGAGGTCCAAAGGCGAAAATTGCTAGAAAATTCGGTGAACCGATAGAAGGACAAAGCAAGGCGCTTCAAAAAAAGAACTACCCTCCAGGACAACATGGTAGAGGTAGAAGAAAAAAGCAGTCAGAATACGCTATACAGCTTGCTGAAAAGCAAAAAGCAAAGTATATCTATGGTGTATTGGAAAGACAGTTCTCCAAAATGTTTGATATTGCGTCAAGAAAGCAAGGGATTACAGGTGAAAACCTTCTTCAGTCTCTTGAGGCAAGATTAGACAATGTAGTTTATAGATTGGGTATCTCACCTACAAGAAGAGGTGCTAGACAACTTGTATCTCATAAGCACATCCTAGTAAATGGTGAATTGGTTAATATTCCTTCATACTCTTTGAAAGCAGGTGATGTGGTATCGGTTAGAGAGCGTTCTAAGTCTCTTGAAGCGATCACTTCTAGCTTGGCTGGAAAAGGTGCTTCTCGTTATTCATGGTTAGAGTGGGATAACGCCTCATATGCAGGTAAGTTCGTGAGTGTTCCAGTAAGGGAAGATATTCCTGAAAACATCAAGGAACAATTGATCGTCGAACTTTACTCTAAGTAATATTAATTCAGACTTAAAAAGAACTATTGATATGTCCATACTAGCATTTCAAATGCCTGAGAAAGTGGTGATGGAGAAGGCTGATGATTTTCACGGTCTATTCACATTCAAGCCACTTGAAAAAGGCTATGGGGTTACAATTGGTAATGCCTTGAGAAGAATTCTTCTTTCATCTCTAGAAGGTTATGCCATCACTTCCGTAAAACTACCAGGTGTTGTTCATGAATTTTCTACCATTGAAGGGGTAGTGGAGGATGTTACTGACATCATCCTAAACCTAAAGCAAGTTAGATTTAAAAAATCTCATGAAGCTATTGACGGTAAGATTACTGTTGAGGTTAAAAATCAATCGGTTTTTACTGCTGGTGACATTGCGAAGTATACCTCTTCATTTGAGGTTTTGAATCCCGAATTGGTTATATGCCACTTGGATGAATCAAAAAGTCTTGAAGTAGAACTTACAGTAGAAAAAGGAAGAGGGTATCTTCCAGCTGAAGAGTCTAAACCTAAGGAGCAAGTTTTTGGAGTTATTCCTATTGACGCAATCTTCACACCTATTAAGAATGTAAAGTATAGTGTTGAAAATACTAGGGTAGAGCAAAAGACTGACTTCGAAAAATTGATCCTAGAGGTGACTACAGATGGCTCTATCCATCCTGAAAAGGCGCTTCAAGAATCAGCAAAGATTCTTATTCAGCATTTTATGTTGTTTTCTGATCAGACTATGGTCTTGGACTCTACAGGAGTTTCTGAACCAGAGCCGATTGATGAAGAATTCCTACACATGAGAAAACTATTGAAAACCAATTTGGGAGATCTAGATTTGTCAGTGAGAGCATTCAACTGTTTGAAAGCAGCAGATGTGAAAACATTAGGGGATTTGGCAAGGTTGGAAATTTCTGATATGATGAAATTTAGAAACTTTGGAAAGAAATCTCTTGCTGAATTAGAACAACTTATCCAAGAGAAGGGATTAACCTTCGGTATGGATTTGTCTAAGTATAAACTTGATGAAGAGTAATAAAAATGAGACACGGTAAGAAATTTAACCATCTTGGAAGAACTGCCAGCCACAGAAAGGCTATGCTTTCAAATATGGCAGCTTCTTTGATCCTTCACAAGCGTATATCTACTACGCTTGCTAAGGCCAAGGAATTGAGAAAATTTGTAGAGCCTTTGATCACAAGGGCTAAAGAAGATACTACACACAATAGGAGAATTGCATTCTCTTACCTTCAAAGTAAAGATGCTATCAAAGAACTTTTCGGCGAAGTGATCGAAAAAGTAGCTACTAGACCAGGAGGATATACTAGAATTATCAAAACTGGTTTTAGACTAGGTGATAATGCTGAGATGTGTATTATTGAATTGGTAGACTTCAACGAATTGATGTTGAAAGAAGCAAAACCAGCTAAGAAAACTACTAGAAGAAGTAGAAGAGGTTCTGGTGCTTCATCTAATGCAGAAACTAATACAGCTGTTGCTGATGCTCCAGAAGCTGATGCTTCAGAAACAGAAAAAAAAGAAGATAATTCAGCAGAATAATATGTTGTAGGACTCTTCATATAAAGGGATTGAACTTTGGTTCAATCCCTTTTTTTATATCCTTTCAATTTTACAAGGCTTAATCTTTAGAAATTTCTTAAATTTGACCAGTCTTAGAATAAAAATGAACAAACAAAAAGCAACCCTTCTCTTAGCTGACGGAACGATTTTCCGCGGAACTCTTATCGGTAATCCAGGAACAAATGGTGGTGAAATATGCTTCAACACAGGCATGACTGGTTATCAGGAGATTTATACTGATCCATCTTATACAGGGCAAATCATCGTTACAACTACTTCTCATATTGGGAACTATGGTGTTGTAGAATCTGAGTCCGAGTCTGGTGCCCCAACGATTGCAGGCATCGTTGTGAATTCTTTCTCTGAGGTCTTTAGTAGACTAGATGCTGATAGTTCTTTGCAAGATTATCTTGTAAAGCATGGAATCACTGGTATTGCAGATATAGATACTAGGAAACTTGTACGTCACATTAGGTCAAAGGGAGCTATGAATGCTATCATTAGCTCTGAATTTGAAAATGATCTTGCAGGTTTGAAAGCGGAGTTGAATCTTGTGCCTGATATGAACGGTTTAGAATTGTCTTCCAAAGTATGTACAAAGGAGCCTTTCTTTTACGGTGATGAGAATTCAGCAATAAAAGTGGCTTGCCTTGATTTCGGTATCAAGATGAATATACTTCGTAATCTTGCAGATAGAGGTGTGTACTGTAAGGTTTTTCCTGCCAAAACTAAATTGGAGGAGATGCAAGACTGGAATCCATCTGGTTATTTTTTGTCTAACGGACCTGGTGATCCTGCAGTGATGGATTATGCTGTGGAGACTACCAAAGCTATTCTTGAATCAGGGAAGCCTGTTTTTGGAATTTGCCTCGGCCATCAGCTATTAGCCGAAGCTTGTGGCGTATCTACTTACAAGATGCATCACGGACATCGAGGTATCAATCACCCTATCAAAAATTTGATTACTGGTAAAAGTGAAATTACTTCTCAGAATCATGGTTTTGTTGTTAAAAAAGAGGATGTGGAAAGTAATTCTGACCTTCAAATTACCCATGTCCATCTTAATGATGGAACTGTAGCTGGAATAAAGCTTAAGAGTAAACCAGCATTTTCAGTGCAATATCACCCAGAATCTGCTCCTGGGCCACATGATTCTCGATATTTATTTGACGAATTTGTATCTTTAATGCAATAAAAATAATACCTAATTAAACCATTTAAAATTATGACGTTAATTCAATCAATCCACGCTAGACAAATTTTGGACTCTAGGGGAAATCCTACCATCGAAGTAGATGTAGTTACCGAAAATGGTGCTTTTGGACGTGCTGCTGTTCCAAGTGGTGCTTCTACGGGAGTCAATGAAGCGGTGGAATTAAGAGATGGAGACAAATCTAAATACCTTGGAAAGGGAGTCTTGAAGGCTGTATCTAATGTCAATGACGTTATAGCCCCTGAACTTTTAGGTCTTGATGTTTTTGAGCAAAACCTTATTGATCAAATCATGATCGATCTTGATGGAACTCAAAATAAAAGTAAGCTTGGAGCTAATGCCATTTTAGGGGTTTCTTTGGCGGTTGCTAAAGCTGCTGCAATGGAAGTTGGCCAGCCTTTGTATCGTTACATAGGTGGTGTTAATGCAAACACTTTGCCTGTTCCTATGATGAACATTATCAATGGAGGTTCTCATTCAGATGCACCTATTGCATTTCAGGAGTTTATGATCAGACCTGTTGGGGCTGAGAATTTTTCTGAAGCTATAAGGATGGGGGCTGAGATTTTTCATCACTTGAAGAAAATCTTACATGATAAAAACCTAAGTACTGCAGTAGGAGATGAGGGTGGATTTGCTCCAAATTTTTCTGGTGGTACAGAAGAAGCTTTAGCTTGTATTTTAGAAGCTATTGAAAAAGCTGGCTACAAAGCAGGATCAGATATCACCATAGCGCTTGATTGTGCAGCTTCTGAATTCTATGTAGATGGAAAATATGATTATAAGAAATTTGAAGGTGAAGGTGGACAGACTCGTACAAGAGAAGAGCAGGTTGCTTACCTAGCTGAGCTCGCTGAGAAGTATCCAATCGATTCAATCGAAGATGGTTTTGCTGAAGAAGACTGGGCAGGTTGGGCTATGCTTACAGAGAAAATCGGTGATAAAGTCCAATTGGTTGGTGATGATCTTTTTGTGACGAATGTTAACTTTTTGGCTAGAGGAATCAAAGAAAAGTCAGCTAACTCTATCTTGATCAAAGTAAATCAAATCGGTACTTTGACTGAAACTTTAAACGCTATTTCTATGGCTCATAAGGCTGGATTCACAGCAGTTATGTCTCATAGATCAGGTGAAACAGAGGATTCTACCATTGCTGATCTAGCTGTAGCGGTAAACTGCGGTCAAATCAAAACTGGATCTGCATCTAGATCTGATAGAATGGCAAAGTATAATCAATTGTTGAGAATTGAAGAGCAATTGGGAGATTCAGCGTTTTTTCCTAAGAAATAATTTCTAACGCTGATTTCAGGATAAAAAAAGGGCAGCTTAGCTGCCTTTTTTTATTTCTAACAATTGAATTTATGAGTATTATCTTAACTCTTATTATTGGTATCCATCCGACCAACCCCATCTTGTATGGGATAATTTTATTTAGGTCGGTACTGTTCCCAGTTTGAAGGGAGTAGTTGATAAAGATCTTTTTGTTTGTGAGCTTGGATTCTTTCGAACACATCT
>NZ_JAKZGP010000021.1 GCF_022549775.1 Belliella filtrata
ATGTATTCCTGTCGGACTATTACCAAAAGGTTAGAATCAAAACTTAAAGAACCGCCGTATACCGAACGGTACGTACGGTGGTGTGAGAGGACAGATAGGGAAATAATCCCTATCTTCCTACTCTATTAATAGATACCTAGCGGTTAAAGGTTTTACCACGAAGAATTATAAGTTTTCGCTAAGAGATCCAAGAGTTTAGTGTGAAAATCCTCTTTCCACCTTTAGCGTTTCTCTTTTGCGTCCTATGCAGTTAAATGTTTTGCTTACACTAAAACTTTTTTGGAAATTAATTTTGCAAATCATTTTCTAGCGAGTACTTTTGTTACTCGTTAAGTCAGCTGTTTCATGTTAGATTCTTTAATCACCTCCAAGACAAGATTGAAGCTTTTAATTAAGTTTTTTAGTAACCCCAAAAATCAGGGACACCTGAGGGGCTTGGCTGATGAGTTTGGAGAATCTACCAACGCTATCAGGAAAGAACTCAACAACCTCTCAGAAGCTGGTTATCTCCTCAAAGTAGCAGATAAAAATAAGATCGACTATCAAGCCAACACCAATCACCCTTTCTTTTCCAATATCCAAGACCTGATCAGAAAATATCTGGGACTCGATAAGCTTTTGGCAACAGTTTTGGAAAGAATGGGAGATGTCCATGAAGTGGCACTTGTGGGTGATTATGCCAGGGGTTTAGATTCTGGAAAGATCGATGTACAAGTCACTGGAGATAAACTTAATGAGCATTATCTTGAGATGATTTCAGAGAAGCTCAAGGAACTGATCAAAAAAGAAGTGGTTTTTAGTATACAAGATCAAATATCAGATCCTGAGGCCATGTTGATTTATAAATCTGGCAGCTGAACCAATTTTTTGAATTAGTTTTCGTCTTAACACTACATCAACCCGCTAGGTCCTTATGGGACTGACAGGGCGAAGCTGTGAGTAATGACATAAAATTTCCAGTAATTTACGTTTCCTGAACTACCGCAAATTATTAATTTATAAGTAGCTTGCAGGTTGGAAAAATCCAAATTTAATTCGTGATTTAGATTCAAACATGAAAAAATTAATTCTTCTTTTACATTTTCTTCTTTTTACTGGTCTACTTATGGCCCAATCCTTATCTGATATCCAATCAGTCAAAGTAGATAACCTCAGTGATGCCCAGGTAGAGCAATTAGTGAAAAGGGCAGAATCCTCTGGTATGAATGAACAACAGGTCCTTGCCATGGCCAGGGAACGGGGAATGCCAGCATCTGAAGTATCGAAACTCCAACAAAGGATCTCAGCCATCAGAAGTGGCAAGGGGAATGCGAACCGAAACAGCAGGGATGCTCAGTATCAAGGTCGACAAGTGGAAGGTATGGAAGAGGATGAGGAGTTCGATTTCGAACTAGGCAGAGCAAATGACCCTTATAAAGACCTAAGTCCAAAACAGAAAAAGATCTTTGGTTATACCTTATTTCATAACAGAGAACTCAATTTCAATCCAAGCTTGAACGTACCAACACCACAGAATTATACGATAGGTGGAGGAGATCAACTTTTGATTGATATCTACGGGGCTTCGCAGCAATCCTATGACCTGAGGGTAAGTCCTGAAGGCAATATCATGGTTCCTAACGTAGGACCAATCAAAGTCGGTGGTTCAACAATTGCTTCAGCAACCTCAAGGATAAGATCAGCTTTGACTCAAATATATGCAGGATTAGGAGGAGGCAATCCAAATACCTTTATGGAATTGAGGTTAGGAAATATCAGAACGGTGTCTATTGCCATGGCAGGGGAATTGAACAAGCCAGGTAATTATACGCTTCCTGCCTTTGCCTCTCCTTTCAATGCACTTTTTGCCGCAGGTGGGCCTAATGAAAATGGATCTTTCAGAAACATTCAAGTATTTAGGGACAGCAAACTGTTGGTTGAAATAGATGTCTATGACTTTTTGATCAAAGGAGAAAATTCCAGCAGCATCACCTTAAGAGACAATGACCTGATCATAGTACCTCCAGTAAGGTCACGTGTAGAAATATCTGGTCCAGTTCGTAGAGAAGGCTTTTTTGAGATGAAACAAGGAGAAAGCATCAATGACCTGATTGCCTTCACTGGAGGTTTTAAATCAGATGCTTATCGTGAGCGGCTTACTGTGACTAGGAGCACTGGTGCTGAACAGCGAGTGGAAGATGTGGATGCTGTAAACTATGAGTCTTTCAATCCACAAGATGGAGATACATATAGGGTAGGACAGATTTTAAACAGGTTTGAAAATAGGGTACAAGTATCGGGAGCATTGATGAGACCAGGGACATTCGCCTTGCAACCGGGAATGACCTTGACCCAACTCATAGCAAAGGCCAATGGACTGAGAGAAGATGCCTTTCTTAACAGGGCTACGCTCTACAGGACCAAGCCTGATTTTTCCCTAGAAGTACTTCCCATAGATATCAGTGCTGTGGTCAATGGTACAGCGGAAGATGTAGTGCTCAGAAGAGAGGATGTTCTTAATATTCCAAGTATATATGATATCAGAGAAGAGTACTATATTAAGATATCTGGAGAAGTAAATAAGCCAGGAGCATTTGCCTATGGTGAAAACATGAAAGTCGCCGATATCATTTTGAAAGCTGGAGGATTCAAAGAGTCTGCATCTGCTTCACAGATAGAGATAGCAAGAAGAGTTAAGAATGATGTTTCTGGTAAGTTGGCTGAGATCATCAGAATAGATGTAGATAAAAACCTAAAAGTAAGTGCATCTGATATGGATGTGACCTTGATGCCTTTTGACCATGTGATCGTAAGAAGAAGTCCTGGCTTTCAAAGAGAGAAAATGGTCAGGGTAGAGGGAGAAGTATTCTATCCAGGTGAATATGCCTTAGCCAATGCCAATGAAAGAATATCTGATTTACTCAAAAGGTCAGGTGGGTTGAACCAATTTGCCTATGCCAAAGGAGCTACCTTGATCAGAAGAAATGAATTTTATGATGCTCCAAGTGAAAATGAAATTAAAAGTGAAAACCTAACTTCTGTTAAAGAGAATGTAGCCAGAGATAGCTTGGACAGGACGGAGTTTGATAAGCTCCTATTAGAACGGATCGATATGAAAATCTTGGAAAAGGGAGGTGATCAGTCCAACAAAAAAGGAGGCTTGATGGCTGATGATTTTAGAAAAGAAACTATCATTGGTTTTGTAGAAGATGACAGTGTGGAAACTGTAGCCATCAAAACCCAAGAAATGATAGGAATAGATCTGATAGCAATACTAAATAATCCTGGAGGAAACAATGACCTGATCCTTCAAGAAGGAGATGTATTGTCTATCCCAAAGGAACTTCAAACAGTACGTATGCGCGGTGAAGTATTGTATCCAACTACAGCTAGATATAGAGAGCACACCAACTTCAAATCTTATATTTCTAGGGCTGGAGGATTTACAGAGGATTCTCGAAGAGGGAGGTCTTATGTGATTTATGCCAATGGGGATGTTCGGCGGACTAGCAAGTTTCTGTTTTTCAACTTTTTCCCTAAAGTAGAGCCAGGGGCAGAGATTATCGTTCCAAAAAGGCCAGAGAGACAGCCTATGTCTGCTCAAGCTTATGTAGGTTTAGGAACAAGTCTCGCTACATTGGCCTTGCTCATCAATAATTTGACTAGAAATTAATGTTTAATTTTCAGACTTGAAATAGGAAAGCATATTACCTAAAAGAAATTGAATTTGTAAAAATGTCAGAAATCCAAAAACATGGTGATCGTCAAGTGGAAAATGACGAAATCGATTTGTTAGCATTAGGGAAGACAATTTGGTCAAAGCGGAGGCTAATTACATATATTGTCTTGATTTTTATTGGTGTAGGATTATTTGTAGCTATATTTTCTAGTAATGAGTTTACGGCTAGTACTACATTTATTCCCCAGTCTTCTGATTCCAACAGAGGTGGAGGAGCGCTAGGTGGTTTAGCTTCTTTGGCAGGGGTAAATATTGGGAATACCGTTATGAGTGCAGAGATACCTCCCTCCTTGTACCCTAAAATCACTTCATCAGTTCCTTTCAAAAAGGCCTTACTTGAAGCAAAAGTTACTCCTGAAGAGTTGGGTGAGGAAGTTACTTTTAAGTCATATATTCTAGAACATAATTCTCCTGGAATATTATCACTTGTAAAGAAGTATACCATTGGATTGCCTGGCGTATTGATGAGTGGTATAAAAGGAGAGAAGGCCGAAACCATAACAGTTGCAACAAATGATGGGTTGATACGAATAACAAGGGAAGAATATGATATTTTTCGAATTATCGATGCTAGCTTATCTGTGACTCCTAACGATAAGGAAGGATTTGTAGCGCTTTCCTTTACCATGTCCGAACCATTGATGGCCGCTCAGATGGCAAATCAGACAAAGAAACTGCTCCAATCAGAAGTGATTGCATACAAATTAGGCAATGCAAAAGAACAACTTAAGTTTACAGAGGAGCGCTTCGCTGAAAAGAAGGAAGAGTTCGAAAAGATTCAAAATCGACTTGCTAGCTTTCGTGATCGCAACCAAAATATTGCTTCAGCTGCTGCCATGAACCAACAAGATCGTATGGAAGCAGAATATAATTTTGTATTTAATGTGTATACTGAACTTGCAAAGCAAGTTGAGCAAGCAAAATTACAGGTTGCTAAGGATACGCCTGTATTCTCTGTAATAGAGCCTGTAAGTGTACCAAACGAGCGCTCAGCTCCCAAGCGTCCGCTTATAATCATTATATTTACTGTCCTTGGCTTTATTGTAGCCCTAGCTTATGTCTTTGGGTCCGAGTTTTTGAAAGGAGTAAAGGAGCAGTGGAAGGAAGTGTAAGGGGAGCGTCTTTAGGGGTATACGTTAAAAGTTAAGCGTTCAACGAAGGTAGATGTAAAACATAGTCAATCCTACATTTAACGCCTTGCCACAGGCAAGCATTAACGATTAACGCGAAGTATTAACGCTTAACATCTTTCAAACAAAATAATCCAATATTAAGATATGAAAATCACAGTTGTAGGTACCGGCTATGTCGGACTTGTATCAGGAGCTTGTTTTGCCGAGGTAGGCATCAATGTGGTCTGCGTGGATGTGGATCAGAATAAGATTGAAGGGCTCAAAAATGGCATCATGCCCATCTATGAACCAGGACTTGAAGAGGTAGTTAAAAGAAATTATGCTTCAGGAAGGTTACAGTTCACCACAAACTTAGGAGAAGCTATCCAAGGGTCTGAAGTTGCCTTTATTGCAGTAGGCACTCCTCCAGGTGAAGATGGTTCTGCTGACCTGAAGTATGTTTTGGCCGTGGCGGATGAGATAGGTACTAAGATGTCAGATTACATTGTAGTGGCTACAAAGAGTACCGTTCCAGTGACAACAGGAGAGAAGGTTCGTGCTGCTATTCAAGCTGCTTTGACCAAAAGAGGGGTAGAGCTTCCATTTGCGGTGGCATCTAATCCTGAGTTTTTGAAAGAGGGGGCAGCAGTAGAAGACTTTATGAAGCCTGATCGAATTGTGATTGGCGTGGATGATGAGCGTGCAGAGAAGATCATGAAGCGACTCTACAAGCCTTTCCAATTGAACGGAGATCGCATTATTTTTATGGATATCCCATCCGCAGAGATGACCAAGTATGCTGCCAATGCCATGCTGGCGACCAAGATCTCTTTTATGAATGACATTGCTAACCTCTGTGAACTAGTAGGAGCCAATGCCAATATGGTGCGTAAAGGAATTGGTTCTGATCCTCGAATAGGAACGAAATTTATCTACCCTGGGGTAGGTTATGGTGGTTCTTGTTTCCCCAAAGATGTTAAGGCAATCATCAAAACTGGAAAGCAATACGGTTACGAACTTAAGGTATTGCAATCAGTAGAAGATGTAAATGATGCACAAAAATACGTTTTGGTCAACAAAATCAAACAACATTTTGGGGAAGACCTAAGTGGAAAGACCTTTGCGATTTGGGGATTGAGCTTCAAGCCCAATACGGATGATATGAGAGAGTCTCCAGCTATTGTGATTATCGATGAGCTGATCGCTGCTGGGGCAAAAGTCAAAGGTTATGATCCTATTGCCATGGAAGAAGCACAGCATATCTATGTAGGAGATAAGATTACCTATGCCACAGATGCCTACGATGCTTGCGTAGATGCAGATGCCTTGCTTTTGGTGACAGAATGGTCTGAGTTCCGTATCCCATCTTGGGAAGCCTTGGGCAAATTGCTCAATGAAAAGGTAGTATTCGATGGTAGAAATATCTATGATAAAAAGTACCTTGCGGAGCTAGGCTTTGTTCATTATGGAATAGGGGTTTAGGGTTTAACGTTAAAGGTTCAACGTGCAGCCGCAGGCAAACATCAACGCTTAACGCGAAGCATTTACGCCTTAACACATAACAACAAACTCTACTCTGAGCCTCTGCGTGATAAAAATTTAAATAGCAATAAAAAATAACATGTTAAAACCACTTTCAGAATCGAAAATTGCCATTATTGGCTTGGGCTATGTAGGTCTACCTTTGGCAGTTGCCTTTTCTGAAAAGTACAAGGTGATTGGCTATGATATTGATGAAGAACGTATCAAGGAGTTAAGTCAGGGTAAGGATCGTACTTTGGAGGTGCAAAGTGAAGATTTAAAAGTCGTTCTTATTAGTAAGGATAAGGTTGATGATTTTCAATCAGGTTTGAATGTAACTGATGTAGCTAAAGACTTTGCTTCTTGCAATATATTTATTGTAACTGTACCTACACCCACAGACAAGCATAATAGACCTGTTCTTACTCCCATGTTGAGTGCTTCTGAATCTATTGCTAAGCATTTGAAAAGAGGTGATGTGGTAGTTTATGAATCAACTGTATATCCAGGTGTAACCGAAGAAGAGTGTGTGCCTCTATTAGAAAGAGTTTCAGGATTGAAGTTCAATGAAGATTTCTTTGTAGGCTACTCGCCTGAGCGCATCAACCCAGGAGACAAGGAGCATACGGTAACCAAGATTCTTAAAGTAACCTCAGGTTCAACTCCTGAGGTAGCCACCTATGTGGATGATTTGTACAAATCTGTTATTACTGCAGGAACGCATAAAGCTTCTTCTATCAAAGTAGCAGAAGCTGCCAAAGTGATCGAAAACTCCCAAAGGGATATTAATATTGCTTTTGTGAATGAGCTTTCAAAGATCTTTAACTTGCTGAATATTGATACCCAAGAAGTGCTAGAAGCAGCTGGAACGAAGTGGAACTTTCTTCCTTTCAAGCCGGGCTTGGTGGGAGGTCACTGCATAGGAGTAGATCCATTTTATCTGGCACAAAAAGCACAGGAAGTAGGTTACCATCCAGAGATAATCCTAGCAGGTAGAAGGCTCAATGACTCTATGGGCAAACATGTGGCTACAGAGACCATCAAGCACATGATGAGAAAGAATCTACAAGTAGTTGATGCTAAGGTTTTGATCCTTGGATTTACTTTCAAAGAGGATTGTCCAGATGTGAGAAACACCCGTGTAATAGATATCTATCATGAACTTAGGTCTTTTGATATGGATGTAGACATCTATGATCCTTTGGCAGACCCAAATGAGGTATTACATGAGTATGGCATACAAATTTGCAAGAGTGAGGTAAAAGAAGAAGTCTATACTTATGCAGCTGTGATTTTAGCCGTAGCTCATCAAGAGTTTAAGTCTTGGAAAATAGAAAAGTCAAGCAATCAAGTGGTATTTGATGTGAAATCAGTGATGTCAAAGGATATTGTTGATGCACGACTTTGATAGGTATTGAATGATAATATTATAATCGAATGAAGGTTTTTAATGTAATTCTATCTGGTGGAGTAGGATCAAGGTTGTGGCCACTTTCTCGTAAAAGTAGACCAAAACAATACTTACCCATCTTTGGAGGAGAAACACTGTTCCAAAAAACAATAAGTAGAAACTCAGGAGTTTGTGACCAAATTATTGTAGTCGGCAACAAAGATAATTATCAACTTTCTAGAAAGGATTTAAATAACCTTGGTAAGACAGGGTATCATGAGATTATAGAAGCTTGTCCTCGCAATACAGCTGCGGCAATAGCATTCGCTGCATTAGTAGTTGAACCACACGATATACTTTTTGTAACTCCTTCAGATCATTTGATCAATGAAGGAGATGCTTACAAGGATAAAATTCAGAGAGGAATTGAACTGGCAACTGCTGGATATATTGTTACTTTTGGACTGAAGCCAAGCAAGCCTGAAACTGGCTTCGGCTATATCGAAGCAAATGGGGAAGATGTAAAGAGCTTTAGGGAAAAACCGAATTTGGAAACTGCTGAATCCTTTTTGAAAAAGGGAAACTTCTACTGGAACTCAGGTATGTTTTGCTTTCAAGCTGGTGTATTTTTGAAAGAGCTGGCAACTTATGAACAAGAAGTTTATGAAGCTGCCAAGTATGCTTTTGAAAGTGCCAAAGATGGATTTTTGGATGAAGCGTTGAGTATGAAGATTCCTTCTATATCAGTGGATTATGCGGTGATGGAGAAGACAGCTAAAATCAAAGTTGTACCCTCAGATTTTGAATGGTCTGATATGGGGTCTTTTGAATCTATCTACGATTACTTGGCTAAAACAGGCCATCCAATTGACGAAAATGGAAACATGGTAATAGGGACTGATATACACACCTCATTCACTGGCCTCAAAAATGTTATTATGGTCAAGACAGATGATGCTATTTTGGTCTTGAACAAGGAAAATGCACAAGATGTTAAAAAAGTTTATGAAAAATTGGAACAGGATGATCCTGGATTAGTTTTATAAATCAATTCAATTGCGGATTAATAGTTATTTGAGAAGAATAAAAGTCCAATAAAAGTAAGTCTTTTTTTGTCAATTATTCCAAATTCAAAATATAATTTGGTTAAAGACCAGATATTTGCCCGAGAGGCTTAGTTGAAGATATTGTAGTCTTGAATTTGACGAATTTTCAATATTATGTGCATTTAAAAAGGGATGAGTTAAAATTTTAATCAAGATAAATAATGTTTAAAATTTTCTTAAACAATAAAGTTTTCGAGTGTGAAAAGGATGAAACCATTGTTAATGCAGCATTAAAAAACGGTATCTTTCTTAATCATAGTTGTTTAACAGGAAGATGTTCATCTTGCAAGTTTAAGGTTATTGAGGGGGAAACTGAGATATGTGAAAATGAACTTGCCTTAAGTTCACTTGAACGTGATAATAACTATATACTTACTTGTGTTAGGAAACCTGTTTCAGATATTTGGCTAGATGCAGAGGATTTGAGTGCTTATGGGCTTGTAAAATCTCGTACATTCCCAGTAAAAATAGATAGCTTCCAAAATTTATCCGAATCTATTGTTATGGTTACTTTAAGATTACCTCCCAATCAAAAGTTTAATTTTTTAGAAGGTCAATATATTGATGTAATAAGAGGAGGAATAAAAAGAAGTTATTCTATTGCTAATGCCTCAAATGCAGGTAAAATTGAACTCCTAATCAAGAATTATGAAGGTGGTCAAATGAGTAATTATTGGTTTAACGAAATGAAAATAAATGATCTGTTAAGAATTGAAGGGCCAAAAGGGACATTTTTTCTTAGAGATCATGAAAAGGGACAAAATTTGGTTTTTCTTGCGACAGGCACTGGTATAGCACCAATAAAAAGTATTTTAGAAAGTGAAAAGTTCAGAGAGAAAGCAGATGATTTTGAAAATATTTATGTCTTTTGGGGGATGAGATTTTCGAGTGAGATTTTTTGGTCACCAACGAATAAGAAGATATTTTTTATTCCAGTACTATCTAGAGAAGGGAAAATAAAAAAGTATGTACAGGATATTTTGCTTGATCAACAAATTGCTTTAGAAAATTCAATGTTTTATGCATGTGGCTCTGAGGAAATGATAAATCAAACCAGAAATAAGTTAATTTTAAATGGATTAAATGAAAATAGTTTCTTTTCAGATTCTTTTGTTCAATCAAATTAAAAATTTATGAAAGCAGTAATTTTAGCAGGTGGGTTAGGTACTCGACTCAGTGAGGAGACATCTCTGAAACCAAAGCCAATGGTTGAGATTGGTGGTAAACCAATATTATGGCATATTATGAAAATTTATTCTTCTTATGGGGTAAATGAATTTATAATATGTTGTGGATATAAAGGGTATGTTATAAAGGAGTATTTCGCCAACTACTTTTTGCACCAATCTGACGTTACATTTGATATGGAAAGTAACTCCATGGAAGTACATCAAAAAAGAGTTGAGCCGTGGAAAGTGACTTTGGTAGACACAGGCGACAACACCATGACTGGTGGTAGGCTGAAAAGGGTTTATGAGTATATTAAAGATGAAGAAGCGTTTTGTTTTACATATGGTGATGGGGTTGGTGACATTCAAATTAAAGAATCCATAGATTTTCATAAAAAGCATGGTAAGTTAGCTACAATGACTTCAACTTATCCTCCAGGAAGATTTGGAGCTATTGATATTCAAGGCGACGAAATCAAAAGTTTTAAAGAAAAGCCTAAAGGTGATGGAGCTATGATTAATGGAGGTTTCTTTGTGCTTTCTCCAAAGGTAGTAGCAAGAATAAAAGGGGATTCCTCGGTTTGGGAGCAAGAACCTTTGATGTCTCTTGCAGAAGATGGTGAATTGATGGCTTTTAGACATGAAGGTTTTTGGCAACCTATGGACACCCTGAGGGATAAAATTAAATTACAAGAGTTGTGGGAAGAAGATAAAGCACCATGGAAAAATTGGAGGTAAGAAAAGTAAATCCATCCTTTTGGAAAGGAAAGAGAGTTTTTTTAACAGGACATACTGGTTTTAAAGGTAGCTGGTTGGCTATTTGGTTGCATCAAATGGGTGCAATAGTAAAAGGTTACGCTTTAGCCCCCAATACTTCTCCCTCGTTGTTTGATACTGCAAATGTCAAAAATCTTTTATATCATCAAATTGGAGATATAAGAGATTTGGATAGTTTGAGACAAAGTATGGTTGAGTTTGATCCGCAAATTTTGATTCATATGGCTGCACAGCCACTTGTAAGATTATCCTACACTGAACCAGTAGATACTTATATGACAAATGTAATGGGCACTGTAAATGTGTTAGAATCAGCAAGATCTTGTGGGAATTTGAAATCTATTGTTTCTGTAACTACAGATAAATGTTACGAAAATAAGGAATGGGTATGGGGTTACAGAGAAAATGAACCAATGGGTGGTTACGATCCCTATAGCAGTAGTAAAGGATGTGCGGAATTAGTAACAGCTGCTTATAGGAATTCTTTTTTCAATACGGATCATGCTCCTGCTTTAGCTTCTGCAAGGGCAGGGAATGTGATAGGAGGAGGTGATTGGGCTTTAGACAGGCTTATTCCAGACGTAGTTAAAGCCTTTAATGAAAAAAGACCTGTGGTTGTTAGGAATCCTTTAGCGACGAGACCTTGGCAACATGTTTTAGAGCCATTATCTGGTTACCTTATGTTGGCGGAGAGTCTTTTTATGGAAGGGAAGAGGTTTGCAGATGCTTGGAATTTTGGTCCAAATGATGATGATTGTAAGAACGTAAAATGGATACTAGATCAAATGATAGATATCTGGGGTGATGGGGTGTCATGGCTTTTAGATGAAAACCCGCAGCCACATGAAGCAAGATTTTTAAAATTAGATTGTTCTAAAGCTAAGTCTGATTTGAAATGGGAACCAAAATGGTCCATAGGGGAAGTGTTAAAGCTTATCAATAAGTGGAATTTGGCATTTTTGAGTAATAAGAATATGCATGAGAAGTGTTTAGAAGAGATTAATATTTATAATAATTAAAAGATGAATAACGAAACGTCTATAAGAAACGAAATTGCCAAACTGGTAGAAAAGTTTGCAGAAATTAAATATCAAGAATCAGAATTTGTACCTGGATCAACTATAATTCCTCCATCGGGTAAAGTTTTAGGAAAAGGTGAATTGCTAAACATGGTAGAAGCTTCCTTAGACGGATGGTTGACTACTGGTAGATTCAATGAAGCATTTGAAAAAAAATTAGCAGACTTTTTAGGAGTTAAGTATTGCCTTTCTGTAAATTCTGGGTCTTCTGCAAATTTAGTGGCATTTTCCACTCTAACTTCGCCCAAACTAGGTGATAGAGCAATAAAAAAGGGAGATGAAGTAATTGGAGTTGCTGCTGGTTTTCCAACCACTGTGAATCCAATTATTCAATTTGGAGCTGTCCCCGTTTTTGTAGATGTTGACCTAAGTACGCACAATATCAATGCTGATTTGATAGAAGCTGCTATTACACCAAAGACAAAGGCGATTATGCTTGCTCATACCTTGGGTAATCCTTTTAACTTAGAAAAAGTTACAGAGCTGTGTAAAAAATACCATTTGTGGTTGGTTGAAGATACCTGTGACGCTCTGGGTGCCACATATAATGACCAGCTCGTAGGTACATTTGGAGATATTGGTACTTTAAGTTTTTATCCAGCACATCATATTACTATGGGTGAGGGAGGAGCAGTTTTTACAAATAATGCAGAGTTGAAAGTCATAGCTGAATCATTTAGAGATTGGGGAAGAGATTGTTATTGTGCTCCAGGATGCGACAATACTTGTGGATGTAGATTTGAGCAAAAGCATGGTGATCTACCATTCGGGTATGACCACAAGTATGTGTATTCTCATGCTGGATATAATTTAAAGATCACAGATATGCAAGCTGCGTGTGGATTAGCACAGTTGGATAGGGTGAATGATTTTATAAGCAAAAGGAGAGAGAACTTTAATTACTTAAGTGAGAAATTACAATCTCTTGTTGATTATTTGGAATTGACCCAAGCAACTCCAAACAGTAACCCTTCGTGGTTTGGGTTTCCAATAACGATCAAACCAGAGAGTGGAGTCAATAGAGTAGATTTGTTGAGGTTCTTGGATGAGCATAAAATTGGATCAAGGTTATTGTTTGCAGGAAACCTTACAAAGCAACCTTATTTTCAAGGAGTAGAATATAGAGTTGTCGGCAAGCTTACAAATACGGATATTACAATGAATAACACATTCTGGATTGGTATATTCCCTGGATTAGATAGACAACATTTAGACTTTATTGTAGAGAAAATGGAAGAGTTTTTTGGATTGAATTTTTAATGAATAAAAAAACAATTTTACTTACTGGAGCTACTGGTTTTCTGGGAAGCCATTTGCTTGAGGCCTTAATTAAAGAGGAGTATACAGTCGTAGTTCTTAAAAGATCATCTTCAAATAATTGGAGAATTAAAAATTTAGAAGGAAGGTATATAAGCTATGACATAGATTTATATCCAATTGAAAAAGCTTTCCAAGATCAAAAAGTAGACTGTGTGATTCATACGGCTTGTAATTATGGACGAAACGGGGAGTCAATTTGGCAAGTTGTAGATAGCAATTTAATGTTTGGATTAAGAATTTTGGACTTTTGCTTAAAGTTTGATGTAAATACCTTTATTAATACTGACACCCTATTGCAAAAACACATCAACGTATACTCGTTGTCCAAAAAACAATTTGTTGAGTGGCTTGAGAAAAAATCTGATAAAATAAAGGTGGTTAATTTAAGGCTTGAGCATATGTATGGCCCAAACGATGATACTACTAAATTTGTACCATGGATAATTTCCCAATTTCAACAAGGAGTAGAAGAAATTAAACTAACGGAAGGAGAGCAAGAAAGAGATTTTATCTATATAGATGATGTAGTTTCAGCTTATTTAACAGTTTTAAATAAAGATTCTAAACTTCAAATGTTTAATGAATTTGATGTTGGCTCTGGGCAATTAAATACTGTAAAAAGTTTTCTTGAGGAATTAAAAGATAGATATCAAACTAATTTTGGAAAGATAGAGACTAAGCTAGCTTTCGGAAGTATTCCTTATAGGGAAGGAGAAATGATGAAGGTTGAAGTTAATATAAAAAAATTATTGAATTTAGGATGGTCTCCAATGATCAACTTAGAACAAGGAATAACTAATATTATAAAGCAAGAAAAATGAAATATTTAATTACTGGAGGGTGCGGTTTTTTAGGATCCAATATAGCCAGCGAAATAATAATGCAAGGTCATGATCTCGTCGTATTTGATAATTTATACCGTTTTGGAAGTTACCAAAACTTAGAATGGCTTCGAACAAAAGGTGAATTTGAATTTATTCATAGTGATATTCGAAATTTTAACGATGTCGAAAGAATTATTAAGAGACATAAACCAGATGTTATTTATCATCTTGCAGGTCAAGTTGCGATGACTACTTCAATAAATAATCCAAGGATGGACTTTGAAGTTAATGTGGTTGGTAGTTTTAACCTACTGAATGCTGTACGTTTGTTTTCTCCAGAAAGTACAATTGTTTATTCATCAACAAATAAGGTTTATGGTGATTTGGAGCAATTTGAATATCGTGAAACTGAAACCCGCTATGAATGTGTAGATAAACCTAATGGCTTCGATGAAAATGTGAATTTGGATTTCCACTCGCCTTACGGGACTTCAAAAGGCAGTGCTGATCAATATATGTTAGACTTTGCACGTATTTATGGATTGAAAACAGTTGTATTTCGACATTCCTCAATGTTTGGTGGACGTCAGTTTGCTACTTTTGATCAAGGGTGGTTAGGCTGGTTTGTTCAAAAAGCAATTGAAATTAAAAATGGAATTGCTAAAGAACCTTTTACAATTTCGGGTAACGGTAAACAAGTAAGAGACCTACTTTATGCAAGTGATTGCGTCTCTCTTTATTTGAAAGCCGCAGAAAATATTGAAATTACCAAAGGGCAAGCTTTTAATATCGGAGGAGGTATAGATAATTCATCATCTTTATTAGAATTGTTCCAATTATTAGAAAGAAAATTGGATATAAAAATGAAATATAACCAATTACCTCCTAGAGAAAGTGACCAACGAGTTTTTGTTGCTGATATCTCTAAGGCTAAGAATATGATTGGCTGGACACCTAAGGTTGTTAAATCAGAGGGTATAAATAATATGATTAATTGGGTTGATTCGTAATATGGCTTTGTATAAAAGAATTTATTTAATTGGTGATGCATTTGTATCATTTAGAGCACGAGCATTGTTTGAATTTCTAATGGCTTCTCCTGAATATGTTTTCCACCATTCAGATCCGAGATTTTTGATGACGACAAACAAAAGTTTTTTCAAAAGACTTTTGTTTAGGATATTCAGGATATTTGATAAGTTTTTAAGTTTACATAAATTAGTCATTTCAGATATAATCTATATTTTACCTATGGGTAATCTTATAGGTGTTGAAAAATTCATATCTAAAATGTTAAGAAAGAAGGTAATTGGAGAATTTTATATATCAATGTTAGATACTTACGTCAATGATAGAAAAATAGTATTGGAAAATTCTTTGAAAGCTTCTAAATTATTAAAACTTGATCAAAATTTAATTGACGTATGTAATCAAATTGTATTTTTAAACTCTTCTGAGAGGGAATATTATTTGAATCTAATTGAAAGACAAACTGCTTATGACAAAACATTAATAATCCCTTTAGCAACAAATTATAGACTGAGATCAAAACTTCCATATGCAAACTTAAAAAGCTCAACTATAACGCTTTGTTGGTGGGGGACATTTTTACCTTTGCATGGCTTAGATAAAATCATTGAAGCGGCTAAATATTTAAAGCTGGCTAATATTGACTTTAAGCTTTACTTATTTGGGAATTCAACGGAAAAAGCTTTACCATATAAAAATCAATTAATAAATCTTGGTTTGGAGTCGCATGTTTTTTTTGATTATTATAAAAACTTTGCAGATAAATCACTTGAAAATTTCCTGATCGATAATTGTGATATTGCATTTGGTAATTTTGGTGATAGTTTTAAAGCAAAAACTGTTATGGTAAATAAAGTTGTTGAATCGATTTCAATGGGTTTACCTGTAATTTCACAAAGGACATCTGCATTGAATGAGTATTTTACCGATTTAGAGAACATAATATTTTGTGAGTCGGAAGCATTAAAAATTGCAGAAAAAGTCATTATGCTTTCAAAAGAAAGAAATTTGCTTAACGATATTGGTAATGCGGGATATTTGTTATTTGAAAAACATTTTTCCAAAGAAGCATATTTAAATCAGATTATTCCATTACTGAAAACGTAAAATAGTTTTTATTAGTATCCGCAATGCTGCACGTTAAAAAAAGAGGCATTGTATCATGCGAATACTCGTCCACAGACAACAGCTCAAGGTCATCCGAAGGTGTGAAATAGTACAATATTCTATCAATTGTTCGGTTATGCGCAAGTAGGCGTAAATACATAAGTAATTTTAATAAATATAGTAGCAGTTTCGATTTTAGAGAATGATTAAGTTTATCAACAAGTCACTTAATCAATGCTTAGGGATTTCATGGAACAGTTTTAATATAAATAGGTGAGTTCAATTTATAAATCAGTTACTTCTGGAGTATTGTATACAGGAATTTCAAAGTATTCTACTGTAATTATATCTATAGTCATTGGAGCTATTCTAGCAAGACTCCTATCACCAGAAGAGTTTGGTGTAGTTGCATTAATAACAGTAATAATTTCTTTTTTTAATATTTTAACAAATGCAGGTATAGGGCCTGCTGTGATTCAAAATAAAAAATTAGAAGAAGAAGATTTGCAGTCAATATTTCTTTTTTCGATAATTATTGGATTTATTCTTGCTTTAATATTTTTTTTTACCGCAACTCCGATTTCATCATTTTATAGTAATAAAGAATTAATACCCCTGATAAGACTGATGTCACTTACTGTTTTCTTTTCAGCTTTAAAAATTGTTCCAAATGCTTTATTATTAAAAAAATTAAAATTTAAAAAGGTAGGGATTATAAACGTACTTGTACAATTGATTAGCGGAATTTTTGCTGTCTTATTTGCCTTTAAAGGTTTTAGTTACTATGCTTTAATTTTTAAAAGTATTTTTGATGGAATGTTCACATTTGCCTTTTTTTATTGGTTATCACCAATAAAAATTACTTTTAATTTAAAAACCAGTGCCATCAATAAAATTCTTCGTTTTTCTACTTTTCAATTTTTATTTAATTTTATTAACTATTTTTCTAGAAACTTGGATAATTTATTAATTGGAAAATTCTTATCACCAGCTTCCTTAGGTTTTTATGATAAATCTTATCAACTAATGATGATGCCTGTAAGCAATTTAACTCACGTTATCACCCCTGTATTACACCCAGTACTCTCTGATTTCCATTATGATAAAAACAGAATTTCTAATGCCTATAATAAAGTTGTTTTATTGTTGGCTACAATAGGATTTCCGTTGTCTGTATTTCTATATTTTTCTGCATCCGAAATAATTCTATTGTTATATGGTGATCAATGGATGCAAAGTATTCCTGTTTTTAAAATTCTTGCATTAACCGTAGGTTTACAGATGATTCTTTCAAGTAGTGGTTCAATCTTTCAGGCTATAAATCGAACGGATTTACTATTTTATTCAGGAGGCTTAAGTGCAATTTTTATGGTAAGTGGGATTTGTTATGGCATTTTTATAGGCCAAAGTTTAGAATCAGTTGGATATGGTTTGATAGGTGCATTTTTAATTAATTTTTTTCAAGGTTTTTATTATTTAATAAAGAGAGGTTTAAATCAATCATTAACTACTTTCTACAAGACTCTTTTTTATCCCTTGATTATAAGTATAATTCTAGTTTTTAATTTGTTAGCTCTTGAATATTTTGTTATTGAAAATATATTATTGAGCTTGCTATTAAAATTATTAATAAGCGTTTTAGTAACAGTAGTAATTTTTCTAATGAAGAAGGAGGGAAGGGATTTGATACTGAAATAAATTTAAACTTGTCCTAAACTTCTGAATCAATAATTATAAATGTTTAAGAAAATAAAAGCTAAATGTTGAAAGTATCTATAGTGATTCCAGTTTTTAATGATTCTTATTATTTGTTAAAAACATTAAATTCGATTTATAATCAAAAGAATGTTTCAAATATTTCAATTGAGACAATTGTTGTTGATAATGGATCAAATATTAATATCGAAAAATTAATTGATGAATCATTTGATCAAGTGATTTATTTAAAAGAAATAAAAAATTTAAATAGCCCCTATTCTTGCAGGAACAGGGGAATAGAAGTAAGCACTGGAGAAGTCATTATTTTACTTGATGCAACATGTGTTCCAGATCCAAATTGGCTTAATAATGGGCTATTATTCCTAAATAATTCCGAATCGGACATAATCGGTGGAAATGTGTTGTTTGATTTTGAAGAAAAACTTACTAGTGCAAAGATTTTTGATTCTTTGACGAATATAAAAATGGAAGAATCTATTTCAAAAGGAATTGCAAAAACAGCCAATTTATTTATAAAAAGGAATGTATTTGAAATAATTGGATTATTTCCTGAAGGGGTGAGGTCTGGAGCTGACGTTAGGTGGACATTTAAATCTACTTCTGCAGGTTTAAAATTAAAATTTTGTCAAGATGCTGTAGTAAGAAAACCTGCAAGAGATTTTTTAGAATTAATTAGAAAACAGTGGAGGGTTGGGACACATCAACCTTTGATTCGGAAAGAACAGGGTATGAGAACGTCAATTTTGAGTTCAATTAAAACTGTAATAATACCAGTGAATCCTTTTTATATACGTAGATTAGTTACTTCTAATAAAAGCAAGGTTTTTAACTCCTATTTTTTTAGGTTATTAGTTGTTGCTCAAGTAGTGAAATGGACCATGGGGTTTGCTAATATTGTCGGTATCTTAAGAATGAAAGGGTAAAACAAGTAATTTTCCCACATAATTAACACCTGATCTTTTCTTTACATTTGTAGAAATTAAAATATTAATTATCTTTTATCTCAAAACGCGATAATTGTATTCTTGATAAGACTTTATTTTTTTTAAATTAATTTAAACATAATTTGAAAAATGGAAATCCGATTAAATGATTTATTATTAAAAGCATCAACCAGAATTTTAAAAATGCAAAATATCGATGGTTCTTTCCCTTCTGGTCATAATGGACCTTATAATGATCCAGAAACTCCAGTAAGGAACACAGCACACGTACTATTTTTTTTAAGTGATTTATATTCTAAAACTAATGATGATACTTTTAAAAAATCAGCTCTTAAATGTATGGAGTACTTAAAAAGTGATAAAAGTAGACCCTTTTTTAAAACTTTTTATCATAGAGATAAAATAGGGAAAGATTCGTGTAATGGATTAGTTGGTCAAGCATGGTGCATTGAAGCTTTGGTTAAAGCATCAATATGTTTTGATGATGAAGAAAGCTATAGTTTAGCTCAAGAAGTTTTTTTTCTTCATAAGTTTGATGATAGAATTGGACTTTGGAATCGAACCGAAATAAACGGAGATATACTAGGTTTTGATGGGACCTTTAATCATCAACTGTGGTTTGCTGCTTCTGCAGGAATGCTTTCAAGAACTCCTGCTGCTTTAGAAGCAGTAGATATTTTTCTGGATAAAATTGTATCGAAGGTTAAATTATATGGAGACAACATAATTTATCATGAATCTTCAATGGGAGATTTGTATAAATATTTAAATTTAGGTCTTAGATCTTTTTTAGGTCAAGTAAAATCAAGAGCTAAAAACGCAGTTCCTTCTTACAAATCAGGTTTATACTCTAAGTCAGTAGGCTATCATGCATTTAATGTATACGCATTAGCTATGCTTAAAGTAAGTCGTCCAAAACATGAATTGTGGGAATCCAACTTGATTCAAAAGATTTTGACTGTTACTGAATCTGATAATTTTAGGTCTACTTTAAAAAATTCTAAATATGGATATTTCTATAATACTTCTGGTATTGAGTTGGCTTTCGGATTTGAAAGTTTATTAGAAAATACAACAGTTGCAAATAATTGGTTGAATCTTCAGTTTGAAAATACGTTTTTAAATATTGAAGAACCTTTGAGTAATAATTCCCCAGATAGAAATACCTCTATAGCTAGAATATATGCCGCAAGCAGGTTAAAAGAAAACTATTTAATTAAAATATGAATATGATTACTTTTTCCGTAATTATTCCTACTTATCATGAGTGGGATAGACTTCAACTTTGTCTTAATTCTTTGGAGGCACAGTCTTTTAATTTAGATGATTTTGAAATTATAGTTGTTAATAACGATCCTGAGGATTTTCCTCCCAAGAATTTAAGATTACCTTATAACTGCATATTGTTAAAGGAAGAAAAAGTGGGTTCCTATGCTGCTAGAAATACTGCTATCAAAGCTTCTAAAGGAAAAATACTAGCATTCACTGACTCAGATTGTATATGTGATAAAGACTGGCTCAGTAATGCCTTTATGCGATTAAGGGATTCCAATAAGCGTCTAGCAGGGCATGTTGAACTATTTTTTGAATCTAAAAACATAAGTTCAATAGAGTTGTTTGAAAAGGCTTTCTCTTTTGATCAAAAATTCAATGCCGAAAGAGGAACTTCAGTAACTGCTAATATGATTACTTGGAAAAGTAGCTTTGAAAGAGTTGGTTTATTTGACGAATCTTTGTTATCAGGAGGGGATATTGATTGGGGATGGCGAGCTCATAGGAATGGACTTGATGTAGAATATGCAAGAGATGTACTAGTAAATCATCCAGCTAGAAGTAATATGAAAATGATGTTGAAAAAGAAAAGAAGAGTGGCTGGTGGAGAAATATTAATCGAAAAAAATTCATTTATTCTAACTTTTCTAAAAATAATCATTATTGGGTTTTTACCTCCATTTTCATTGAAGAAATTGTTTAAAATTAAAAACATGACTTTTTTTCAAAAAATCAAGGCAGGTTACGTTGCATATTTTTTAAAAATCTATGGAACAATTTTCAAACTTGGAATTTTATTTAACTTGACTGACCATCAAAGAGCTTAATGTTTTTTTAGATGAAGATACTACTTATAAATACTCTTTTCCATCCAGATAACTTGGGAGGAGCAGAGTTTTCAGTTCAAAGTTTAGCATTGGGTCTTAAAGAAAATGGGCATCAAGTATATGTTCTGGCTACATCCAAGAAAAATCAAAGATATACCTGGGAGGGTATAGATGTAATTAAAGTATATATACCAAATGTTTTTTGGAGATTTGAAGCGAGTAAGCAAAGTACAATTAGTAAAATTCTTTGGAGATTAATAGACATTTATAACCCTTTTACATCCTTTAAAGTTAAAAGAGTAATTTCAGAGATTAATCCAGATATAATACACACTAATAATATTGCAGGTTTTTCTGTTTCTATATTTAGATTGATAAAAACGCTGAAAATCCCTCTAGTCCATACCACTAGAGACTTTTATTTGATTTGTGCAAAATCGAGTATGTTTAAATCAGGTAGGTCTTGTAATGATCAATGTAAATTTTGTAAATTTTATACTTACCCAAAGAAAATAGAATCAAAGAATGTAAACACTATTGTTTTTATTAGTGAATTTATGAAAAGTGTACATTTGGATGAATCGTACTTTTCATCAAGTGAAACTAAAGTTATATACAATTCTATTGGGAGCAAAACGTCTCTTGCAAAATCTTCTTGTGGTGATAAAATAAAATATGGCTTTTTCGGTGCCTTAAGACCCGAGAAAGGAATTGAGGAATTGATTGAAGTATTTTCAAATGATATAAATCATGAATTGATCGTTGCAGGAGTCGAATATAAAATTGGATATTTAGATTTTTTGAAGAGTAAAAGTTCTGATAACATACATTTTGTTGGTTTTAAAAGTAAAGATGAATTTTTCAACAGTGTAGATGTTTTGATTCATCCTGCTCTATGGAAAGAACCATTTGGTCGAGTAGTTGTAGAGTCTTATTCATATGGAAAACCTGTCATAGGAACTAAATTGGGAGGTCTAAAAGAAATTATTCACCAAAATAGAACAGGGTTTTTATTAGATCCAAATAATTTAATTTTTGATTTAGAGAATTTAATTACAACGCTCTCTAAAGATAAAGTATTAGGAATGTCAAAAGCTTGTTTTGATTATAGTAAATATTTCAGTAATGAAATAATCACTTTAATGTATTTAAAGGCATATAAAAGATTGCAAAAAGGAAGATGAGTCCTCTTTTGAAAAAGTGTATTTTGAGAGAAAGAATTTGGTTTTCATTCATTCTATGTTTGCCATTTGATTCATTCCCTTTTGCTCCAGGTGGAGTAATAAAACCTTTATGTATTTATCCAGCTTTACTATATTTTTTCTTTTTTTTTAAACCAAAATTCATTCTTAAAATAAATACTTTCCAAACCTTAATTTTTGTCCTTTTATTAATTCTACAGTCTTTTTTTGTCAGTGCTTTTATAATAGAAGATTTAATTGGTAGTTGGAAATTTCTTTACAACTTATTGTTGATTTTTCTATTTGTGTTCTTTGTTACTGATTACTACAATTCATTAGACGAAAAGAATAGGTCTGAAATTTGGAAGAAATTTTCTAATTATTTTCTGATTTCCTCTTATATCCCGATTTTATTAGGGCTTATTCAATTGTTTTTTCCATTTGTAGGGTTAGGTTCAGTTTCAAAGAGTATATCATTGCTTTTTGTTAGTAAAATTACACAAAGAATACAGTTAACTTCAAGTGAACCTGCTTATGCTTCAGTATATTTGTTATCAGTAATTATTATAGGTTACTATTTCTCGACTGGTAAATATAGAGTGATTTATAAAAGGTTGTTACCTTTTTTAATTTTACTTTTTTTAGCTGTCGGCTCAACGTTCGGTTTATTGACTGTTGTTATAATTCCTGTTCTATTTGTTTTTTTGTTTAGAAAAAGAGCTATTGTTAAAATGATGTTGCTGATAGGGATAGTATTAGTAATATTTTATAGTTTATTTGGCTTAATGCCAGAATATACTCAAAATAGACTTCTCGCCATTATAAGTATTCTAAAAGATAGTAGTATTTTTATTAAGTTAATAGCAATTGATGATTCAATTTTTTTGAGAATTATTAATCCCTATATAGGTTATTTGATATTTAAGGAAAGTTATTTTCTTGGTGTTGGAGGAGAGAACAGTTATTATTTATTTCCTTATTTTATTCAAAATGATTATCCACAAGTTGTGAATAATGTTCAAATTCACCCTATTGTCATAGGTGAAATACGTACAAGTCCTAAAAATCTTTATACTAAAATACTTGCTGAATTTGGTTTATTTTTTGGAACTTATATTTTATATTTTGGAGTAAAACTTAGTAAAAGTTTAAAGGGAAATGTAGGTTTGCAAATTGTTTTTTGTATGTTTTTGGCATTTTCTTTACAATTAGACAGCTATTCATTTCCTTTATTTTTAACTATACTTGTTTTATTATTTTTTAGCGGTGTAAGTAATGTAAGTTCTAATAAATTGAGATAAATCTTTAAAAAAGGTAATTGAAGATGATATTTAAGAAAAAAATCCTGGTCATTTCATCAAGACCTCTTTTTCCACTAATAGGGGGAGATAGAGTTAGGACATTTAATACTTTAAAAATTTTAAGTGAAAAGTATAACATTGATTTAATCTTTTTAAAAGAAAAGGATGGAGAGATTTTAGAATTAGATGAGCTAAAAAAGTATACCAAAACTATAAAGTGTTTTGAGTTTTCAAAATTTAAATATTTTTTAAATACAGCTATAGGTTTGATATCAAACACTTTACCTCTTCAAGTGAATTATTATTATTTCAAAAAAGTTGCTGATTATATAGATAAATTAGTTGGTGAAAATGAATATGAGTTTCTATTTTCATTTCACATTAGAATGACAAATTACCTTGAAAGATTTAATCTAGTTAAAGTAGTTGATTTAGTTGATTCTATAGGGTTAAATTATTCTAAAGCTAAGGAAAGTTCTTCTGGAATTTGGAAATTAATTTATAATATTGAATCAACTAGGGTGTGTAAGTATGAGATAGATATTTCTAATAGATTTGATAAAGTAATTGTTATTTCTCAAGTTGATAAAGAATTCATAGGCAATGACAAAATAAAGGTAATTGGAAACTTTGTAAAAACTAAAAATGTAGAAGATGATGTTGATGTTAAAATGTTCAGTCTTTCTTTTTTAGGTAAAATGAATTATGAGCCAAATATTAGTGCGATTAAGTATTTTATGTATAAAGTGTACCCTAAACTTAAGAGTAAGTTAAATGATTTAGAGTTTAATATTATAGGTGCCTATCCCACAAAGGAAATTAGAAATTTTGAGCGTGTCCCCGGGGTTAAAGTAACTGGTTTTGTTGATGATCCTTATGAAATTTTAGTTAAATCACAAATAGTGATAGCTCCAATGGTTTCTGGAGCAGGTATTCAAAATAAGATTCTTGAGGCAATGAGTTTAGGGAAATGTGTTGTCACAACAAGAATTGGAGCAGACGGTTTAAATTTTCTTACAGGTAATGAGCTGATAGTATGTGATGATACTCAATCTCTGTTATTAAGACTGGAGGAATTATTAAATGATAATAACTTATGTGTGCAAATTGGTTTAAATGCAATATCGTATATTAATAATTACCATAGTTATGAAAAAGTTAAATCAAATTATCTGAGTTATCTATAGTTTTATGAAGAAGATTATATTTCTTTCTGGAATTCTTTTTTTTTACATAAGCTTGTTATTTGGACAAGATGTGAATTCGAACTTAAGCGTTTTCCAAGAACAACTAAGAAGAGTTCAGGTTTCTGGAGAAAAGAATTCAAATTATTCTTTTACCAATCGGATTCAAGTTTTTTTTAGAAATTACTCAGATACAATTATTTTGAATAATATAAACGATTTATTATTCCACGATTTTATAAAAAGCAAACATGTTTCTTTATCATTAAATCCAATATTGGCAAGTAATTTTTTTTCTAGTACCCCTTATCCAGAGGTTTCAAATTTTATCATGTCCAAGGGGTATCAAAATTTCTCAACTATAGGAATTCAAGGTAGTTTAGGTCCCTTATCTTTTCAGGTTAATCCTGAATTTATTTTTGCTCAAAATTTAGATTATAATTATGGAGTTTTAAAATCAACAGGAACAGAATACCTAGAACGTTTTGGCAATGGTACTTATCGCACCTTTCTACCAGGTCAAAGTAGTGTCAGGCTTAATGCAGGGGCATTTTCATTTGGTGCATCTACAGAGAATATTTGGTGGGGTCCTGGGCAGTTCAATTCTTTACTTTTTTCAAACAATGCCTTTGGTTTTGAACATTTGACACTTAATACTAGAAGACCCGCTAGGACATTTTTGGGAACTTTTGAGGGGCAAGTTATTATGGGAAAACTAGAAGGTTCAGGTTTTGAATCACCAATTAGCAATACCCTCCGAAGAGATTGGAGATATATGAATGGTATAAATATAGTCTATGGTCCTAAATGGGTGCCAGGGTTTTTTATCGGAATATCTAGAGTTTATCAGCAATATAGCCAGACTTTGGGTAGTTCAATTAGAGATTACTTCCCTATTTTTATGGGTTTACAAAAAGAAGGATTGGTTGGAGATTCCCCAGATTCAGGAGATTTCGACCAAGCAGGTAGAGACCAGCAGCTGACTGGATATGTTCGGTATGTAAACCCTAAAGCTAAAATAGAATTGTATTTTGAGTATGGAAGAAGAGATCATGCCTGGAATTGGAGAGAAGCCATCCTAAACCCAGAGCATGCCAGAGCTTATCTTTTTGGATTTCAAAAACTGATTAATGCACCAAATGATGCTCATTATCAAATAAGAGGTGAAGTATTACAGCAACAAGAATCAGTTAATATTCTAGTGAGGTATCCAAATTTGGGAGGAGGTCAAAATTGGGGAGGTCATATTCCGGTTAGGCATGGTTTTACCCACAGAGGGCAAATGCTAGGACCAGGAATAGGCCCTAGTAGTAATGTGCAAACCCTAGAAGGTGCGTGGGTAAAGGGCTTTAAGAAGCTTGGTCTTAGATTAGAAAGACTAAATAGACATCAAGATATTTATCAAAAGAGATTTTTAGACCCTTCAGAACAGGGAAGGTGGGTAGACCTTTCTGCTAGGCTTTTGGCAGATTGGCAGTTTGATAATTTGATTATCAGCTCGAACATCAATTTTGTAAACTCCCTCAACTACCAATGGCAACTCGCTCCCGATTCCACCCCAGAGTTTCCAAGAGGAGAAAACCTCTTCTCCCTACACTCCCAAGTCAGCCTGATATATCTTTTTGGTAAACAGCCTTAGTTTTAGAAGTGAGATGCGAGAAAAGAAATATGAGAAGCGATAAGTGAGTGACAAGACCCAAGACCCAAGACTCGACACTCTTAATTTTTTGCAAGAATATTCTATAAACGAGCAAATATCCCCGCAGGCATAAATCTACTGTATATCGCTCAAGCGTATTTCAGGGATTAGAAACAAAAAGCAAGAAACAGGAAACAAGCATCGAGATACGAAAGACATCAAGACGCTACAGTCTCTTTTTTCACGAATATTCGAAGCAAGCATATATCGCTGCAAGCAAATATCAAATAATATCGCTTTAGCATATATATCAACCCTAATTCCTCCTTCCTCCTTCACCTCCTTCCTCCTTTAAATTTTCAAGAAACAAGATACATGAGTCAAGACACAAGATAAATTTACTTTTTTTACCTATCTTAAGGTCTCAGAATAACGCATTTATGAAATATATAAGCTTTGCATTCTTTTTTATCCTTACGATCATCTTAGGACTGTTGCTTTCCATGCAGATAGATAAGATTCCACCATTAGGGAAACTGCTCGATCCTTATCATGGGTTTTGGCAGAATGCTTATTCGGAAGATCAACAGGCTCAGGATGAATTGACCATTTCAAATTTAAAAGAGCAGGTAGAGGTAGTTTATGATGAATTCTTAATTCCTCATATTTATGCGAACAATGAGGAAGATCTTTATAAAGTACAGGGATATGTGACAGCTCAGCATAGGTTGTGGCAGATGGATTTCCAAACTTTAGCAGCCGCTGGAAGGCTTTCAGAAATAGTAGGTTCTATGGCACTAGAGCTTGACAGAACTACACGGCGAAAGGGCTTGCCTTTTGCAGCAGAGCAAGGTATAAGTTACCTAGAGCAAGAAGATCCCGAGATTTTTCTTTATTTGAATGCTTATGCAGATGGGGTCAATGAGTACATTGATCAATTGGCAGAAGCAACTCTTCCTATCGAATACAAGATATTAAACTATAAGCCTGAGCCTTGGTCGCCATACAAGTCCTTATTGCTTTTGAAGTACATGGCAGATATGCTCGTGGGAGATCGAGATTTAGAATACACTAATCTTAGAGCGATGCTAGGTAAAGACTTGTTTGAGAAGCTTTATCCACTTTTCCCAGAAGAAAGTGATCCCGTGATCGAATCAACTCATTTGTGGGATTTTGAACCTATTGCTGTGGAGCAGCCTGAGGATTTGCAGTATCCTAGTGATTCTATTTTGCTTCAAGCTTTACCTCAACCTACTCCAGGGACTGGGTCAAACAATTGGGCTGTATCAGGATCAAAAACGGCCTCTGGAAATCCCATTTTGGCAAATGATCCTCATTTGAGTATGAATCTGCCTTCACTTTGGTATGCCATGCAGCTATCTACACCAGACTTTAGTGTGAAAGGTGCTACTTTACCAGGTGCATTGGGAGTGATTTCTGGTTTCAATGAAAATATAGCATGGGGAGTCACCAATGCTACCCGGGATACCCGAGACTGGTATGCCATTACATTCAAAGATTCAGACAGGTCAGAGTATCTTTATAATGACCAATGGGTGAAGTCTATCATGCGCGTAGAGGAGATTAAGATCAAAGGTGAGCCTAGCAAAATGGACACGGTCATCTATACACATCATGGTCCTGTGGTTTATGACCAGTCTTTTGGTGCTGAAAGGAAAGATGTCAATTATGCCCTGAAGTGGACCGCTCACATGCCTTCTATAGAGCAGAGGACTTTTTTGATGTTGAACAAAGGGGGAGATCATGCTGATTATATCGCAGCACTTGATCACTATACTTCACCAGCTCAAAATTTTGTGTTTGCTTCCAAAAGTGGAGATATAGCCATGAAAGTTCAAGGGAGATTCCCTTTAAAATGGCAAGGTCAAGGCATGTTTTTTATGGATGGAAATGATCCTCAGATGGAGTGGGCCGGGTTTGTGCCCAATGAGCATAATGCAGCTACTCTTAATCCTGAACGAGGTTTTGTGTCATCAGCAAACCAACATCCTGTTGCTGAATCATACCCATACTTTGTCTTTGACCACAGTTATGAACACTATCGTAACAGAAGACTCAATCAGAGACTTGAAGAGATGAACCAGATTACTGTGAAAGACATGATGGGTTTGCAATTTGACAATTATCACTTACTCGCTGCAGAAGCTACACCATTGATGATGACTTTAATTGCGTCAGACTCAGTGAATATACGGATGATTGATCAAAAGTATTGGAATGAGCTTTCACAATGGGATTTTTATACCAACCCACAACAATCAGCTCCTACTATTTTCCACCTGTGGTGGAGGAATTTGTACAAAAGTATATGGGGAATTTTGGATGAAGGAGGGGTTCCTGTAGTGTATCCGAATTATTATCAGACTGTTCAGTTGATGTCAAAAGATGCTAAAGATTCTATATTTGACATCAGAGCAACTCCAAAAAGAGAAACGGTGGTAGATCACCTCAAAATAAGTTATGATTCTATGGTAGTTCAGCTTGAGAAGTTAGCCAAGGTGAAAGGAGATTATACTTGGGGGACTTATAAAAATACCTCTGTCAAACACTTGGTACCTGCCTTTGAAGCTTTTTCTTACCAAAACATTCAAACTGGTGGAGGAGCTGGAATTCTCAATGCAACTTCAGAGCGACATGGTGCCAGCTGGAGGATGGTAGTGGAGATGGCTGAAGAACCAATAGCTCATGGTATTTATCCAGGAGGACAGTCTGGTAATCCTGGAAGTAAGTATTATAATACTTTCCTTGCGTCTTGGGCAAAAGGTGAATATGTTGACTTCAGGCTCAATAAGCAGGATTCATTTAGAAACCCTTTATTTACAAGTACTTTCAAGTCCAAGTCCAATTAAATAGCTTGTATACTGAATGAAGTCCGCTGAAAAATTGCTGAATGTTAAGATTTGCTGAGTATGATCCTAAAAAATAAAGGCTCGGTTAAAATTCAAAAAATAGACCTATGAAATTCATCATATTATTCGTTTTATCCCTTCTTGCTGTGATCATGCTAGGCACTTGGCTTACCTTTCCATTTATCATGTTTATAATTTTTTCACTTGCGTATTTGGTAGGTTCTTCAGGGTTAAGTTCCTTTTTTGCAGGCGGTCTTGCTTTGGCATTGGTATGGTTCGTCAAAGCACTTATGATTTCTGCTACTACACAATCAGACCTACCAGAGCGTATGGCTACTTTAATGGGATTGGAGGGTAGTTTTCTTATTTTCGTAGCTACTGGAGTATTAGGGTTTGTCATCGGAAGTTTTCCAGCACTTTCTGGTGCGCTACTCCGAAATGTCCTCCGCAAACCCAAGCCAACAGGCTGGTACTAGTTGTTTGTATAAAGTATTAAGTACAAAGATCTGAGAAGAAAGTTAAATTTTTTACCATGAAGAGTTATAAGGTTTCGCTAAGAGCGCCAAGAGTTTAGTGTGAAATTTCTCTTTCCGCCCTTAGCGTTTTTCCTTTGCGCTCTCTTGAGCTATGAAGTTGCTTTTAACTCATGGGGTATACATAGCTGCCAAATCGTTCGATTATGGCTTTTTCCAGTTCTTCTCTATGGTCAGGATGGGCGATATTCATCAAGGCATAAGCCCTTTGTCTTAAATTTTTGCCATAGAGATAAGCAGTTCCATATTCTGTGACCACATAGTGCATATGTGCTCTCGTGGTCACTACACCTGCACCTTGTTTGAGAAATGGAACGATTTTACTGGTGCCTTTTCTGGTAGCAGCTGAGAGCGCCATGATAGGTTTCCCTCCTTCTGACAAGGCAGCCCCCCTCATAAAGTCCATTTGTCCCCCAACACCAGAATAATGATAGCTTCCTATCGAGTCAGCACAAACTTGACCTGTCAGATCCATTTCTAAGCAGCTATTGATAGACACAACTTTAGGATTTTTTCGGATGACAGCAGTATCATTTACATAAGCCGCCTCGTGAAAGGAGAAAATCGGATTGTCGTGTATTTGCTCATACATGGATTGATTTCCGATAGCAAAAGAGGAAACAATTTTCCCAGGATGTTTCTTCTTGTAGGCATTTGTGATTGCTCCAGAGGCTAGAAGTTCAATCACCCCATTAGAAAACATTTCAGTATGGATTCCTAGGTCTTTATGAGAAGTTAGTTTTTGGAGCACTGCATCAGGAATAGCTCCGATTCCCATTTGGAGTGTTGATCGATCTTCTATCATTTCAGCTATATATGATCCTATTTTGAGTTCATTTTCACCGATTTTGTCCCCATAGTTCACTTCAGGGAGAAGTTCATCCACCTCTACAGCTGCAGCAAATCTTGAGAAATGTATGTGTCCGTCACCATGTGTTCGAGGCATTCTCTTGTTTACTTGAGCGATGATGACTTTAGCTGTTTCAATAGCTGGTTTTGCAATATCCACGGATACACCTAAGGAGCAATATCCATGGGCGTCTGGTTCGGATACATTCAAAATTGCCACATCTATCGGTAATATATCATTTCGGAAAAGTCTTCCGATTTCACTAAGGAAAATTGGTACATAACCACCTTGCTCACTGTTGACAGCTTGGCGTACATTTTCAGATACAAAAAGAGAGTTCATGAAAAAACTTCCCTTACATGAAGGGTCTGTTAAGGGCATAGCACCTAGTGTAGAGATAGATACAACCTCTACCTGTTTCAATTCATCCTTTCTATCTGCCAAGGCCTTGAGAAGGTAGGAGGGAGTAGCAGCACTTCCGTGTATAAATATGCGCTGATGACTTTTGATATGCTTGACAGCTTCAGATGCGGTGGTGTATAGATACATAATATGGGCTTTAAAATGGATTAACTACAGGCATGAAGGTATAATTGATGTTGAGAATCATGAAGATCAATTCCTTTCATGCAACAAAGTAAAGGCCTCTAAAGTTGACAAAGCATGATAAAAGTCAGGAAAATAAATGATTTGATTTCAGAAGATTATTCTGAAACACTTCTATAATGAAAGGTTTGAGTCCTCTATTTTTCTTATATTCGCAAGCCAAAATGAACATGATTTTGAATACATTTCAAAAGCAAGAAATAGAAAAGAAGTAAACCCAAAGCAGATTTATGTCAATCGTAAAGGAAATTTATAAACCAAAGAATCACATCAGAATAGTTACAGCAGCTTCGCTTTTTGACGGGCATGATGCAGCTATCAATATCATGAGGAGGATTATCCAGTCCACGGGTTGTGAGGTGATACATTTGGGCCATAATAGGTCAGTACAAGAGATTGTCGCATGTGCTATCCAAGAAGATGTTCAAGCCATTGCAATTACATCATATCAAGGAGGTCACGTTGAGTTTTTCAAATACATGTATGATTTGCTCAAAGAGCAAGGAGCTTCACACATTAAGCTATTTGGTGGAGGTGGGGGGACAATTCTTCCAGAAGAGATCAAAGAACTGCATGATTACGGCATAGCTAGAATATACTCTCCAGACGATGGGAGGTCTCTGGGGCTTCAAGGGATGATCAATGACCTCATCGAGAAGTCTGATTTTCCAGTAGGAAAAGACCATAAGGGGCTAGATAGTCTTCAGAAAACTGACAAAAAGGCTTTGGGAAGGTTGATTTCAGCAGCAGAAAATTTCCCTGAGGAGACCAAATCTATCCTAGAGGAAGTGAGAAAGCTTTCACAAAAAAGCACTACTCCTGTTTTAGGTATTACCGGTACAGGTGGAGCGGGGAAATCATCCTTGGTAGATGAGTTGGTCCGTAGGTTTTTGATTGATTTCAAAGGGAAGACCATGGCAATCATATCTGTAGATCCTTCCAAAAGAAAAACTGGTGGAGCATTACTAGGCGACCGTATCAGGATGAATGCGATCAATCATCCTGATATTTATATGAGATCTCTTGCGACAAGACAATCCAATCTGGCACTTTCAAGATATGTGCAAGATGCAGTCGATATCGTCAAAGCGGCTGAGTTTGATCTTATCATTTTGGAAACATCGGGAATTGGTCAATCTGACACAGAGATCATTGAGCACTCTGATATGTCTCTCTATGTGATGACGCCTGAGTATGGGGCAGCGACACAGTTGGAAAAGATAGATATGTTGGATTTTGCTGATGTGATTGCCTTGAACAAGTTTGACAAAAGAGGTGCTCAAGATGCCCTTAGAGATGTCAAGAAGCAGTATAAGCGAAATCATAACCTATGGGAGATTGCAGATGAAGATATACCTGTATATGGTACCATTGCTTCTCAATTCAATGATCCAGGCATGAACAGTCTCTACAAGGCTGTTATCAATAAATTGGTCGAAAAGACAGGTGTAAATCTTCAAAGCACTTTCGCTGTGACCGGAGAAATGTCTGAGAAAGTTTACATTATACCACCTTCAAGGACACGCTATTTATCTGAGATTGCGGAGAATAACAGAAGCTATGATGCATGGGTCAATGGGCAGAAAGAAGTGGCTCAAAAGCTGTTTAGTATCAAAAAGTCCATAGAAACAATTCAAAGTCTTTCTTTACCTGACCAAGATAGACTCATCAAAGAGTTGGAGGAGGTATATGCATCTGTAGCGCTGGAACTGGATCCTAAAAACAAAAAATGGCTAGAGGAATGGCCTTCAAAAGCACAACAATACAAGGACGAGTATTACATATTCAAAGTTCGAGATAAAGAGATTAAAGTAAAAACCTTCAGTACATCACTTTCTGGATCAAGTATTCCCAAGGTTTCCTTGCCGAAATACGAAGCATGGGGAGACTTGTTGAAGTGGGGGCTGACAGAAAATGTACCTGGAGAGTTTCCTTATACCTCAGGTGTGTTTCCTTTCAAGAGAGAGGGAGAGGATCCTACGAGGATGTTTGCAGGTGAAGGTGGGCCAGAGCGTACCAACAAGCGATTCCATTATGTTTCAAAGGGGTTGCCGGCAAAGCGATTGTCGACCGCATTTGATTCCGTGACTTTATATGGTGAAGATCCTGACTATAGACCAGATATATATGGTAAAATTGGTAACTCTGGTGTGAATATTTGCTGTCTTGATGATGCCAAGAAATTGTATTCAGGTTTCAATTTGGCTGACCCAATGACATCCGTTTCCATGACAATCAATGGTCCTGCAGCTACGATGACAGCTTTCTTTATGAATGCTGCGATCGACCAACAATGTGAGATTTATATCAAAGCACAAGGTCTGGAAGAGGAAGTGAATCAAAAGATTGATGCCATGTATGCGGAAAAGGGTGTAGATAGGCCAAAGTATCATGGATCCATACCAGATGGAAACGATGGGCTAGGACTTATGCTACTTGGCGTGACAGGTGATGAGGTACTTCCAGAGGAAGTATATGCCAAGATCAAAACCGATACCATTGCCAAGGTAAGAGGTACGGTGCAGGCAGATATTTTGAAAGAAGACCAAGCACAAAACACTTGTATTTTCTCCACAGAGTTTTCTTTGAGACTGATGGGAGACGTGCAGCAATATTTTATCGAAAATCAAATTAGAAATTTCTATTCTGTATCCATTTCAGGTTACCATATTGCAGAGGCTGGAGCCAATCCGATCACCCAATTAGCCTTGACGCTTTCCAATGGGTTCACTTACGTGGAATATTATGTTTCCAGAGGTATGGATATCAATAAGTTTGCTCCAAACTTATCATTCTTCTTTTCAAATGGGATAGATCCAGAGTATGCTGTAATTGGTAGGGTAGCAAGGAGAATTTGGGCTAAGGCCATGAAGCTGAAATATAATGCCAATGAAAGGTCTCAAATGTTGAAGTACCACATTCAGACATCTGGTCGCTCTTTGCATGCTCAAGAGATAGATTTCAATGATATCCGTACTACCCTGCAGGCACTTTATGCCATTTATGACAATTGTAATTCATTGCATACCAATGCTTATGATGAAGCAATCACCACACCTACTGAAGCATCTGTAAGGAGGGCAATGGCGATACAGTTAATTATCAACAAAGAGCTAGGTTTGGCCAAAAATGAAAACCCAATTCAAGGAGCATTTATCATAGAAGAGCTCACGGATTTGGTCGAAGAGGCGGTTTATCAGGAGTTTGATAGAATTACTGAGCGTGGTGGCGTGTTGGGAGCAATGGAAACTATGTACCAAAGAGGGAAGATCCAGGAGGAGAGTTTACATTATGAAATGCTTAAGCATACAGGTGAATATCCTATCATTGGCGTGAATACATTTCTTTCTTCAGAGGGTTCTCCTACAGTGACCCCAGGAGAGGTGATTCGAGCAACATTAGATGAAAAAGAAGCGCAAATCTCTACTTTACAGAACCTTCAACAAAGAAATGAATCAATTTCTACTGAATGGTTGGTTAAATTACAAGAAGCTGCGATCAAAAATGAAAACATATTTGAAAAACTCATGGATGCCGCAAAGTATTGCTCTCTTGGTCAAATCACCCATGCCCTTTATGAGGTTGGTGGACAGTATAGGAGGAATATGTAGAGAATAAGAAGGAGGAAGGAATGAAGGATGATATACAACCAACCAATTGATCTCGTCAGGTCAAAAATCTAATCCCTAGTCCCTAAAATCTTAGATCTAATCCCAATAGCGGGAATAAAGCCAAAGAAAGTCTTAAAAAACAGAAAAATAGTATGAGCAAAAGGAACGTAACAGTACACATGAAGTCTGATTATGAATATGAAGCTGTCAATGCCCAAGGCAACAAGGTTCAGATAGATATGTATGACCCAGCTGAGAAAAAAGCACAATCTCCAATGGATCTGTTATTGTCTGCACTTGCAGGCTGCGGTTCTGTGGATGCCGTATTGATGATGAAAAAGAAGCGAAAAACCATCGTTGATTTTTTTGTGGAGGCTGAAGGAGATCGGAATGAAGGGATTCCAGCGTATTACAAAAGCATTCATTTAAACTTTGTTTTGGTTTCTCCAGATGCTACAGAAGAAGAGTTTGCAAAGGTGGTAGCCTTATCGGTAGATAAATATTGTTCGGTAGCTTCTTCTTTGAAATCTGAGATTACATACAGTTCAGAAGTAAGGAGACAAGCATGAGGGTAGTAGATGAGTTTCAAAAGGAGGATGTTCGAGTATCTATATTCTCTTGGAATAATAAGTATTTGATCAAATTTGAGCTGGGACCAATGGAGCAAACATTTAAAGTTTCAGAAATGGATGTGCTTGATGAAAAGGATCTAGGAAGTTTCTATCAAGGAGATTTCTTTGATCAAGTCAAGTTGAGATTCAAAGAAATGGGCAAGTGTCTCCAAAATCAAATAGAAAGTATGTAACTTTAGCTTTATGAGATGCTTAACACCTTTGCTCTTCCTGGTTTTATTTATTTTACAATCTTGTAAAAATGATAATCGCCTTGATAAAGACAGCAAATCTTTGGAAATTACCGCTATTATTTCAATGATAGATTTCGATTTTCAGGCTTTGGAAGAGGAGTTGTTGAGCTTAAGTGAAAAGGTGCAAGCGCTCTATGAGGACAAAGACAATGTTTTGAAGCGTGCTGAGCTAGAGAATAAGTATATCAAAGTGGGGCATTACGCCAATTCTGCGCCAAACCATGACCCTGAATTATGTACGCTTTATTTCCCACAACTTCCTAATGTTTCAGAAAAAGCAGTTAGGGAGATGATGCTTCTCACCAATGATATGGATGAAGAGTTTCGTAAAGTAGTCGAAGAAAGCAATGTTATCTCTCAAGTATATTTCAATAGCAAAGTTCAGTTCAATAGGCTCTATCCACCCTATGATGTAGCGACGATGATAGAACCCAATCTAGATGTCACATCCTATAATTTCTATTATGAAGCTGATGAATTAAATAACCCTGAAAAAGGATTAGTTTGGGTTAAGGATATTTACATAGATCCAGTAGGACAAGGGTGGGTAATATCTTTGCTAAACCCAGTTTATGTAGAGGATGATTTGAAAATGGTTATGGCTTTTGATATTTCTGTGAATGTGATCTTGGAAAATTACTTAAGTAAGACAGAAAAAAAGCTTGTAGTTATTGATGAAAAAGGAACCGTAATAGCTGGTAAGTCCAAAGCCATTGAAGCATTAGATTTACCTCCTTTGAGAAATCATACTTATATTCAAACAATTACTTCTAATAATTTCCGACTTGAAGAATATAATCTATTCAAAAGCAAAGATAAAGATGTCCGAAGGATGATCTCACATTTTATGCTTTCGGGTGGAGACCAGTATAGCTTACAAAAAAGTACTGAGAAAATTCTAGTGACAGCTTACCCTTTGGATAGAACAGGTTGGTTAATTTTAGATGTAACTATATGAAAAAAGAAGCACAAGCATCTCATACCAAAAATTACAGCGAAGCATACAGGTGGTTTGTAGGAGCGGGGTTTATCATTGTGTTTCTAATAATTTTTCTAGCCTATAATTTTTTTGATGCCTTGTCAGATAGTCAAGTGAAGGCTAAGCATCAATTTCTTAGTAAGCAAGTAGAATTGGCTGCGAAAGATGTTCAAAGTCAATTTTCTATAACCTTTGATGACCTGATGTTTTTTGTCAATACCTTAGACCCAGCGGTACATGTAGAAGGGGCAAAAGAACTGGTAGCTTTAGAAGGAAGGACGCGAAGGGTTTTTAATAATCACCGAAATATTGTAGATACTTTAATTATCAATTACGCTGATAGAACTGTTTCTTACCACTTCGACGCTAAGAACAATTTTATCAAAACTGTTCATGATGATGATAGTCCATTTTGGGAAAATTCCAGGCATATTGTTTTTGGTAATTCAGTGAACAGTATCAGTATAGTTGCAATAATAGACCTAGATAGGTTCATCAATAATCGATTAGGGAATTATTATCTTGGACTTTCCTCCGAAAAGTTACTTTATGCAAATGGGAAGGTGTTAGGGATAAGTGATTATACGACTGTGGAAAATTTCACTTTTGAATCCAAGTTGTATTCGGAGATAGATAATGATATCCGTCAAGGCTTCAAAGGGAGCTATCAAGGGAGCATTCAAATCGAGAATCAAAGAAAATCTATAGAAGCCTTGATTCATCAATACCCATTTACCTTGTACCCTTTGACAGATAGCCTATCTGTGATTTTTGTTCAAGATAAGGCAGTAATTACTTCAGGGGTATTTGAAAACTATATTTACCTGTTAGGGATTTTAGTTGTTTTGCTTTTGATAGTGATTTTAACATTGTTTAGATTTATCAAAAATGCGCAAATTGCAAATCAGACCCTGACTAGAAACACTGAAAAAATATCTGAGCTGTTTCGCCAACAAAACCTTTTGTTGCAAGAGTCGAGAGGGTTTATCTATTTTCAAGATGGACAAAGGGTAATGACCGAAGTTAGTTCTGAAGTACAAGATGTGCTTGGCTACGACCAACATGATTTTTTGCAAAATTATAGAAATTACTTTTCTCAAGAGGATTTTGAAAGTTTGGATGCTTTAATAAAGTCTGCAATAGCTGCGAAGAAAGAGAGTATTTCTTTTGAATTCAATTTCCAAAAGAGCTCTGGTGAATGGATTAGGGCTAGGGTGTTTGAAAGGCTTGTGTATGACAAAGCCATGAATTTCGCAGGGATTGTGGGAATCTGTACTGATATTCAAGATAAGTATCTGGCTGAGCAAGAACAAATCAAAAGCAATCAAAGACTTACATCTATCATGCAAGGTCTTCCTGATAATATCCTCATTTGTGATTATGCTGGAGAGATTTTGGATTATTATGTACAAGATCAAGTGTTGTTTACAGTTCCCATGTCTACCATAGTGGGAAGAAAAATGGCTGAAGTTCTCCCAGAATCGGTGGAAAATCTCTTACACAAAGGTTTTGAGACTGTTATAAGTACTGGGAAATTAGTAACGCTTGAGTTTGAAACTTTGATGCAAAGTGGTAAGAAGATCTTTGAAATGCGGCTTTTTAAGTTGGATGATGAAAGGTTGATATCACTTGCTAGAAATATCACAGGCCAGAAACTTTGGGAGAAAGGTCTCCAAGAGGCAATGGAGGCAGCTGAACAAGCGAATAAGGCAAAAACCGAGTTTTTGGCAAATATGAGCCATGAGATCAGGACACCAATGAATGGACTTCTTGGGATAATCTCACTCATGGAAAGCACCTCCTTGGATGAACAGCAAGTGAAGTACCTGCGCGTGATCAAGGATTCTGGTAATGCATTGACATCAATTATCAATGATATCCTAGACTATTCTAAAATTGAAGCAGGTATGATGAGCCTGGATATTTCAAAGTTTGATTTGAAGGAAGAGGTACTAAAAATAGTTGATATATTTAATGGCTTGGTGAAGGAAAAAGACATTCACTTGAGGTATTCATTTGAAGAGTTTATTCCAAATTATGTCCAAATGGACAAATTGAAACTCGGACAGATTCTCTTTAATTTGATAGGCAATGCGATCAAATTTACACCAAATGGTGGAGAGATTGAAATATCGGTGACAGGCGAAGTTTTCCTAGAGCGCAATGTAATGCTGAATTTTTCTATCAGAGATTCTGGAATTGGAATATCTGATGATAAGATAGAAGCGCTCAAAATGCCATTCGTTCAAGCTGATAATAGCAATACAAGAGAATACAAAGGGACAGGTTTAGGTCTGGCAATTTCAGAAAAATTGATCATGCTTATGGGGGGAGAGCTAGAGATTGAAAGTGAGCTTGGAGTTGGTTCTACTTTTTCATTTAATGTATTTGGCACGATATGGCATGATCAATTCCAGCTACATGCTGATGAAGTAAAGCTTGATTACCAGGAAGGTGAATTAGAAAGTTTCGATTGGGTAAATATGGCAAATGAGCACCCTATGTCTATCTTACTGGTTGAGGATAATGAGACCAACTTGAAGTTCATGCGAATGTTGATGAATGAATTGGGCTACGATATTGAAATAGCCAAAAATGGCTTAGAAGGAGTTCTCGCAGTCCAAGATAGAGATTTTGACTTGATATTTATGGATATTCAAATGCCTAAAATGAACGGTCTGGAAGCGACAGAACAAATCAGAAATATGAAAGGAAAGTCAACAATCCCGATCATTGGCTTATCTGCGAATGCCTTTCATGAAGATATCAACAATGCAATCAGTATTGGTATGAATGGCTACCTCACCAAGCCTGTGCAAGTGATGGAAATAGCACTTACTATCAAGAAGCACTATGAACTGAAAACAAAAAGCGATATCAATTGATATCGCTTTTTGTTTATTTGAATTGAGTTATAATTCTGTATTTAGATCAAACTCTTCCAAGTAGTCAGCGACTCTTTTGACGAACATTCCTCCTAGTGATCCATCTACAACCCTATGATCATATGAGTGTGAAAGGAACATCTTGTGTCGAATAGCTATCACGTCTCCAGTAGGTGTTTCTACTACAGCTGGTTTTTTTGTTATGGCCCCTACAGCGAGTATTGCTACTTGCGGCTGCATGATGATAGGAGTTCCCATTACGTTACCAAATGAACCCACATTAGAAATGGTATAAGTACCATTTGCAAGCTCATCTGGTGCAAGCTTATTGATCCTTGCACGATTGGCCAGATCATTTACCTTTTTTGATAAACCTGTCAAGTTAAACTGATCAGCATTTTTGATGTTTGGAACGATCAAGTTTCCTGAAGGTAAAGCTACTGCAATACCAATGTTGATGTCTTTTTTCTTTATGATTTTGTCTCCGTCTACGGAGATATTGATCATTGGAAAATCTCTAATTGCCTTAGCTACAGCTTGGACAAAGAAAGGAGTGAAGGTAAGCGCTTCACCTTCTTTTTTCTTATAGCTATCTTTTACTTTGTTTCTCCAGAGTACTATGTTGGTTACATCTGCCTCAACAAAAGATGTGACATGAGGTGAAATTCTCTTGGAGTCAAGCATTCTTTGTGCTATCATCTTTCTCATCCTGTCCATCTCAATGATTTCATCCTGAGAGGAGATGCTTACAACTACTTTTTGAACTGGTGGAATTGGAGCAGATTTTGGATCTACATTTTCCGTTGAAATACTTCTATTTTTGAGGTAAGCGAGCATATCATTCTTTGATACTCTACCATCTTTACCAGTTCCAGGGATCCTAGAGAGCTCTTCTTTGGATATTTTTTCTTCTTTGGCAATACTCAGTACCAAAGGGGAGTAGAACCTGCCATCATCTCCTGCGTTTGTATTTGAGTCTTGCGAAACCAACGAATCTGTATGTGCAGGAGCACTGGAAACCAATGCTTCTTTCTCTTTACTTTTCTCTTCTTTCGCAGCAGGGGTTTCTTCAGACTTAGGCTGATCTTCTTGAGTTTCTATGATTGCTATAGGTGAACCTACTGCTACTACATCTCCTTCCTTTACTAGGATTTTCTGAAGAATGCCTTCATGGGTAGCGGGTACTTCTGTGTCTACTTTGTCGGTGGCTACTTCAAGAACAGATTCATCCTGTTCGATTTTATCACCTTCATTTTTCAGCCAGTTAAGTATAGTGCCTTCTATTATGCTTTCACCCATTTTGGGCATTACCATTTCTACAGTTGCCATAGTTTATTATTTAATTGGGTTTATTTCTGAGATTTAAAATTAAATTTTATTTTATGGATTACAAAATCAAAATACAATATTTTTATTCTGTTTGCTTGGTTAGAACTTGTCTCAGTAAATTTAAAGCTGCAATAGCAGTCAGTTGAATATTCAGCATACGATCTTGGGTCAGTTGAAGCTTCTTGGTAATTGTCTTTTCTCGACTCGAACAAGCGATCCAAATCGTTCCTACAGGCTTTTCTTTCCAGCCACCACCGGGTCCAGCTATGCCACTGCTTGCTAAACCAAAGTCAGCATTGAATTTTTTTCTTACTTCTTCTGCCATCGCTATTACTGTAGGTTCACTTACGGCACCTTGATTTTTTAGTACCTCTGTATCTACAGAAAGTAAGCTAGTTTTGAACTCATTGTGGTAAGGGATAATTCCTCCCTGAAAGTATTTGCTACTCCCAGGTACGCTGGTAACCAAATGCGAAATGTATCCGCCTGTACAACTCTCAGCCAAAGCTACTTTTTTATTTGCCTGTTTCAAAAGTCTTCCCACTGCTTCTTCCAATGTTTCGGTGTTGTAACCGAATATGTATTTATTAATCAGTGGTTTGACCAGGTTTATTTGTGTTTCTACATCAGCTTGCAATTCATCATAATCTTCACCAAATGCGGTGAGCCTTAGTTTTACTTGACCAAGAGAAGGTAAATAGGCCAATTTAATGTGTTCCGGTAATGAAGATTCCCAATTTTTAATCAAGTCTGCCAGCCAGCTTTCGCCGATACCTACAGTTTTGATTACTTTGTGATAAATGATAGGTAGATCATGGCTTGCCTTGATTCTTGGAAGAACAAAGTCTTCCATCAGTTTTTTCATTTCATGAGGCACGCCAGGCATTGACATCCACTGTGTTCCATTCTCTTCAAACCACATCCCTGGAGCTGTTCCTACTTCATTTGGTACATAAGTACACTTGGTTGGTAGATGTGCTTGTAGCTCATTGAGAGGGGTGAGTTCTCGACCTCGCTTTTCGAAAAATGTCCTGACTGCTTCTAGTGCTTCAGGTACCAAAGCAATATCACATCCAAAATAGGAGGCAAGCAAAGGCTTTGTAAGATCGTCATTGGTAGGGCCGAGACCACCAGTGATAAGGATGACATCAGCCCTTTTTTCTGCTTCTCCAAATGCTTTTAAGATGGATTCTTTTTGGTCACCTACGGTTGTTCTTTGGATTACCCTCACGCCGATTTTAGTGAGTTCTTGACTGATCCAGTGACTATTGGTGTCTACAATCTGCCCATAGAGCAATTCATCTCCGATTGCTATTATCTCTGCTTTGATTTGTTTCATTGTACTATAGAATGGATTCTTTCATAGATAGCAAACCTGAAATTATTTTCATTTTTTTCATCCTTGCTGTGGTACTCATCATATACTATTTTCCATTCGGTTTTGTTAAACTCAGGGAAAAATGCGTCACCATCTGGGCTAGCATCTACTTCAGTGATGAGCATTTCATCACATATAGAAATCGCCTCTTTGTATATTTGGGCACCTCCGATGATGTACACTTGATCTAAATGTTTTCCAATACATAATTGAATGGCACTTTCGAGGGAGTTTACCACATGGTGGTTGTCTGGAACGCTATAATCTGAATTCCTTGTGATTACAATAGAAGTCCTGTTCGGAAGTGGGTTGCCCATGGACTCAAAGGTTTTTCTACCCATGATGATATGGTGTCCAGTGGTATGTTTTTTGAATAATTTTAAATCAGCTGATAACTTCCAAATCAATTGATTGTCTTTGCCAATCACATTGTTATCGGCTTTTGCTACGATTATTGATATTTTCAATTTTGTGGATCTCTTAAATAAGATTACAAGATACCAAGGTTTTCGATTGCAAAAAAATCAAATGAGCAAATCAATGTCGTCAGTTAGATATCGTCTGAAGATACAATTGTTCTGACTCAGGAGTTTGAAAAAAAAAGGATGTCCCAAAACACCTTATGAATGAACATTTTGCATTTTGGGACAGAGTGAAATACAGCATAAAATTTACTATCGAGATTCTACTACATCTGCGTTGTTTTGAATAAACTTGGATAAGCTTCCATGTCAAATTTCTGAGAAGAAGATTCATTGATTTCTATGATTTTGATCTCACTTTTAGATTGGTCTTTTTTACCTTCAAAAATCATTTCCATCATGTGTCCATTTGGAAGATTGCCTAATTTGGTGTTTTTATCCTGATATGTTTTGTTGCCCATCAGTGGATTACCTTCTCCCCAAAATGATCCACTTCCACTGATAGGTCTATCTGTAATCCAATAGGTAGCTTTTCCCTCTTCAGATTCTGCAATGTATTCGTTGCAGTTATACCCATTGATATTTTTGGAGTTGCCAGTTTTGACCAATGTGAAATCATTCTCTTCTAGTTCTTTTTCCCATTCACTAAGATCAGCTTCTTCGGTGATGCTTTCAAAATCATAACCATAGGCCATGCTGCTCTTTTGACCGTCAGCTTCCAATAGAAAAATATTTGCATTTCTTGCAATATCATAGATGATGATCGTCTTTGAGGATTTTTTCTTCTCCTGACTTTCAAACTCCATGGCTACAGTCTGATTGCTTTGATCAATGTAGGTCTTCATTCTAAAAGGATCTTGAGATTTGCCTTTTTCATCTACACCTGTGATTTCCATGATCGAGTAGCCACTAAAAGCATATGACTCCGCTGTTTCTACATCTGAAGAAAGTCCACTGAGAATTTTTTCCATATTGAACCCACCACCTTGAGGCATATCTGGTCCATAGATGTTTTCAAATGCTTTTTCCAGCTGTCTTTGAGCCATATTTTCCATTTCCTTCTCCATTCGCTTTTCTAAAGCGTTACCTATCCCTCTTGATGCTGCTTGCTTAAGTCTATTTCCCAGCTGTGCTTGTGCGGTAAATGAAGAAAATACCAGAGAAAGTATAAAAATTGATCCTAGAAGTTTTTTCATAACAAATTGGTTTTAAATAAGATATAAAAGTAGAATCAATTTGTATGAAATGCAAAAGTTATGGTATGAAATTTAGAAAAATGCTAAGCGAAAATTTCTTTGAAATTATTTTATAGAGGGAGAATTTGTAGCTTTTTATTATGATTTGTCTGATAAGATAGAATGCTATCTCAAGCAATTATTTTTGATTCAGTTTATAAATTTAATATTAGTGGTTCAAACCTAATTGGATCAATAGATTCTATTTTCACCTGAATCATCTTGGGCTGTAGTGGGTTGATGGTAAAGTTGTTTTCCTGATTTACAATCGCCGATGATGGTACTGCCAGTACCAGGTCAGTATACTTATTTAAGAACTCATCGCCTATATCTTGACTGAATTGGGATGGAGGTGTGCTTTCCCAATCTATTTTTAAATCTGCTAGGGAAATGTACATGACAGCATCATCAGGGATAATTAATGCAATCAGTTTCTAGTCTTTTGGAATCTTTTGGGTTGCCATGTGGACGGTAACCTCCAACTTGGCTAATGAAATCGATCCTGCTGAGTAGATTGCTGGTTTTCCTTTGGAATTCCATCGATCACCATATATGCTGTCTCCTTTACCACTTAAGTCTTCTGCATATTTAGCTCTTGTAATCCTATAAACGCTCATGAAAAAATACCGTGCTGAATCCTTCCTAATTCATCATGGACCAAGTCAATACCAAACGTAGTATCAAGTAAAGAAATAGGACTAGTGCCACCCAAAGGAATAGATGAATCATGAAGCCAACCTCTAAACAAGTCCATGGATCCAAATACCTTCTCCCCAAACTTGAAAAGCAAGGCTAATTTTTAAATTCGATCACTTTGAATTGGTTTAAATGCTTTTTGGTCTTTTGTGTATGGCTGTAGCGTACGCTCTGACAGGTGAAGTAATTCTGCTCATCTTTCGTCTGCTACTGGACTTTCTGATTGGATATTGAGAAATGATTGATAGCAGAGCCATTTCGACTCACATTGGCCATGCGTAATGTGAGTCTATCTTCTTCATATCCATATTGGCTGACTAGCTCATTGACAATGTTCATGATTTTTTGATTTACCTATGATAAATGTTGGTATTTCATGGACGATTGTTAAGTGTTTTGTTTATTATTTTTGCGACTTCTATTCGTTTATTTTATAACCTCTTAGAAAGTCTTCTATGTTCATCCTTTTTTTTCCTTCTAGCTGTAGCTCAAGGATATCGATACTTCCTTTTGCTGTTTGAAAGGTCAAGTACGTTTTTCCATCAGAAGAAAACGCTCCTGTATTCAGGCTTTTGGATTCATTTTCTCTGACAGAAGTTTTAAATATTTTGCAAACTTTATCGTGTAAGGTTGTCCAAGCTGCGGGGTATGGTGATAGGCCTCTGATGAGGTTATGAATGGAAATTGCATCTTTGTTCCAGTCAATCTCGCAAGTCTCTTTGAATATTTTAGGAGCGTGATGGACTGCATTTGATTCGTCTTGAGGGGTAGGGTGAACCTGTTTAGTTGCTATAGCTTCTATAGTTTTGAGAACCAATTGAGAACCTTTTTGCATCAGTCTTTCGTAAAGGGAACCAATATTATCTTCTTCATGGATTTCTTCTTTTTCTTGAAAAATGATGCTCCCAGTATCGATTTCATGTTTGAGGAAAAATGTGGTTACTCCAGTTTCTTTTTCCCCGTTGATGATTGCCCAGTTGATAGGGGCTGCACCTCTGTAATTTGGCAATAGTGAGGCATGTAAGTTGAATGTGCCATGGGGAGGCATATTCCAAACGACCTCGGGAAGCATTCTGAATGCGACTACTACTTGAATATCAGCTTGGAGAGATTTGAGTTCATCAAGGAATTCAGGGGATTTAAGATTGGTTGGCTGTAGCACAGGGATTCCAAGACTTGTGGCAGAAGACTTGACAGCTGAAGGGATCATTTTTTGTCCACGACCTTTAGGTTTGTCAGGTGCAGTGACGACAGCAATTACATTCCAGCCATTTTTAACCAAAATTTCTAATGATGGTACAGCAAATTCTGGTGTACCCATATATATTATTCTTAAGTCTTTTTCCATCTTATGATTTTTGCATGAAATTTGAGTAAAGGTCGTAAGGATTATTTAACCATGAAATTGTACTTAAAATTATTTTATCACCTTTGGTTTAAATAATCTCAACTTAACTAAATAATTGCATACTTTTGCGACATGATTATTAAAGTGAGAAATATGTGCAAAATCTACATTCAGCTATTGGCTGTGATGTTGGCTGTATTTTTCATTTCATTGGCTGTATGTGATGGTTTTGAGGTAGAAGAAGAGCCAGTATATATTGGCGAGTTTGTAGATGAAGTTGATTTTGATTATGTAGATTTTCCCACTTCAGTGGTTAGAAATCTTTCAGACTCAAAGCTAGATAAAGTTCAGCGTATGGAATTGATCAAGGTATTCGATTACCTTGTGCCTACACTTGCCCCCAAAACAGAATTTGTACAAACTTTTTTCTTTCAATTTGAGGGAATTATACCATATTTAAATGTCTTGTTGGATAAGATCATCACTTCCAACGCACCCTGATTAGAGTCTGATTTTTATTTCGATTAATACCATTCAAATTTCCCTTTTTACATTAGGGAGTCTAATCCATTTATATAAATATAATCATGAAACCAAAAGGTTTAAAAGCTTTCCTATTGGCAAATCCTTCTGTGATTTTCCAAAAGGTAATCTATAGTATTTCATTACTTTCATTTATTGCCATCTCCGCCTGTCAATCAGGAAGTGGTAAAAACCAAGCCAATATTGCACTATCAAATGTTCCTGTATTAGAATTACAGCCTAAAACTATCGAAGTTCCCAAAACTTATGTGTGTGATTTGCAGGCAGTTCAATTTGTAGAAGTAAGGGCAAAAGTCGAAGGATTTGTCGATAGAATATATGTCGATGAAGGTGAATATGTCAAAAAAGGGCAACCATTGTTCAAATTGACTTCCAATGAGTTCAATGAAATGGTCAATTCGGCCAATGCCAAACTTATGCAAGCTAATGCTGAAGCTAAGTCAACCAGTCTCGAAGTGGAAAGGTTGAAGATATTGGTGGACAAAAAAATCATCTCATCGTCTGAGCTTGAACTTGCGAAGGCCAAAAATGCAGTATCACAATCAGCCATACTAGAAGCAGAGTCTATGCTTAAAAACGCTCAAACAGGCTTGTCTTATACAACTATTAAGGCTCCATTTGATGGGATTGTTGATAGAATTCCACATAAAACGGGTAGTCTGGTTACAGCGGGAGATTTATTGACCAATATTACAGATATCACAGAGGTATTTGCCTACTATAAGGTGACTGAAAACGAGTATCTCAAATACATGCGTGACAAGCTTGTAGCTGAGGCAGACACAGCTACAATCATTGATGATACGGTGAATTTGATATTATCTGATGGTGAGCAATATGCTTTTTCCGGCAAATTGGAAACCATGGAGGCTGATTTTGAGAAAGGAACTGGATCTATAGCTTTTAGGGTAAGATTTCCGAATCCAGATCAATTGATAAAGCACGGTGCTAGTGGTAAGATACAAATGAATAGTACTTTGGAAGGGATGTTCTTGATTCCACAACAATCCACTTTTGAAATTCAGGATTATAGCTACGTGTATATTTTGGACAAGAACAACAAAGTTCGAGTAAGGAGTTTTGTTCCAATTCAAAGATTTGGTGTGTATTATGTCTCGGATAGTTTTGAGCCAGGAGATAGGATCATCTATGAAGGTATTCAGCAACTCAAAGATGGTATGGAGATCATTCCTCTTGAAGTAACCGAGGATGATGCCTACGATACATTGATCAATTCTTTACAATCTTAATAAAGTATTGAGCTATGTTTGAATTATTTATCAAAAGGCCGATTTTATCGACCGTTATTTCTGTGTTCATTACTTTGCTGGGTTTGTTGGCATTGACTTCACTGCCAATAACTCAATTTCCCGAGATTGTACCACCATCAGTGACAGTGACTGCAAAGTACACAGGTGCCAATGCGGAGGTATTGTCCAAGGCCGTAGCCACGCCACTTGAGCGAGCGATCAATGGTGTGCCAGGGATGAGTTATATGACATCAGTTAATACTAATGATGGTATCACCTTGATCAATGTGGTATTTGAAGTAGGGACTGATCCAGATCAAGCAGCTGTCAATGTGCAAAATAGGGTAGCGACTGTTTTAGATGAGCTTCCAGAGGAGGTAATTCGTGCAGGGGTTCAAACAGAAAAGGAAGTAAATAGTATGCTTCTTTACCTGAATTTGATGACTGCTGATACTACCCAAGATGAGAAGTTTGTTTATAATTTTGCAGATATCAATATTCTGCCCGAGCTCAAGAGGATAGATGGGGTAGGTTTTGCGCAGATCATGGGATCAAGGGACTATGCCATGCGTGTCTGGTTGAATCCAGACAGACTTGTAGCCTATGACTTAAGCCCTCAAGATGTTACAGAAGCCATAAGGAATCAAAACGTAGAAGCTGCACCAGGTAAATCAGGGATTTCTTCGGACAGAGATCCACAGGCTCTTCAATATGTATTGAAATACACAGGGAAGTTTAATCAGGTTTCAGATTTCGAGAATATTACTTTGAAAGCATTGCCTGATGGATCATTGCTGAAGCTACGTGATGTTGCTGAAGTCGCATTTGATTCTCAAGATTACAATATGGTATCCATGACGGATGGCAGACCTTCAGCATCTATCATGATCAAGCAGCGTCCCGGTTCCAATGCACGAGAAGTGATCGCCAATATCAAATCCAAAATGGAGGAGCTCCAAGACAGCTCATTTCCACCAGGTATGGAGTATAATTATTCTTATGATGTTTCTAGGTTTCTCGACGCTTCTATCTCAGAGGTTGTAAAAACCTTGATCGAGGCATTTCTCTTGGTATCTATTGTTGTATTTATTTTCTTACAAGATTTTAGATCTACCTTGATTCCAGCGATTGCTGTGCCAGTATCATTGATAGGGACTTTTGCTTTTATGCAAATGTTCGGGTTCTCAATCAACTTGCTGACTTTGTTTGCCCTGGTGTTGGCTATTGGTATTGTCGTGGATAATGCCATAGTTGTGGTAGAAGCTGTTCACGTCAAGATGCATGACCTCAAGCTAAATGCTTTGGATGCTACACTGGAGGCAATGAAAGAGATAGGTGGTGCCATTGTAGCAATCACATTGGTGATGTCAGCGGTGTTTATACCAGTAAGTTTTCTTTCGGGACCTGTCGGGATTTTTTATAGGCAATTCTCCCTCACCTTGGCTATAGCTATCGTGATATCTGGTATCAACGCCCTAACACTTTCACCAGCCTTGTGCGCACTCTTGTTGAAACCAAATGATATGGATCATAATCCCAAAAAAGGATTGATGCAGCGATTTTTCTATAACTTCAATAAAAAATATGATGCCCTGAGTACAAAGTATTCTTGGGTTTTGAAAAATATCTCTGGAAGGAGGGTAGTTACATTTGGTGCTTTGATCCTTTTCTTTGTCTTGACAGCAGGTGGTATTTCAATGGTTCCCGGGGGATTTATTCCTAATGAGGATCAAGGGATGATCTATGTCAATGTGACTACACCTCCGGGTGCCACTGTTGAGAGGACCAGTGTGGTTATGGATCAAGTCCAAGCAAGTCTTTTGCCATTAGAAGAGGTAGAGACCATTTCTACCCTAGCTGGATATTCTTTGCTTACAGAGACTGCAGGGGCATCTTATGGTATGGGGATGATCAATCTTGTAAACTGGGGGGATAGAGACAAAAATGTAAATGACCTAATTGCAGAATATCAGGAAAGGGTAGCTCATATTAAAGGTGCTGATGTTCAGTTTTTCTCTCCACCACCAGTGCCAGGATTTGGTAATGCCTCAGGATTTGAGCTAAGGCTTCAAGACCGAACAGGAGGAAGTCTGGAATTGATGGCAGAAGCTTCTCAAGCATTTGTAGATGCACTCAATGAAAGGCCAGAACTTCAAGGGGTATTCACCAATTTTGAACCAAATTTCCCTCAGTATATCATTCATGTAGATCATGATAAGGCGGCTAAACTTGGTGTTTCTGTGAATGAATCTATGGAAACACTTCAGAGCTATGTGGGGAGTTTTTACTCATCCAACTTCATCAGGTTTGGACAAATGTATAAAGTGATGATTCAAGCAGCTCCTGAATATAGAACTACTCCAGAATCTATCCTTAGCATGTATACCAAGAATGATAGGGGACAGATGGTGCCATATTCTAACTTTATCAGCCTGGAGAGAGTCTATGGTCCAGAACAGCTCTCCCGCTACAATATGTTCACCTCAGCCCTGATCAGTGGTGATGCAGCACCTGGATATTCTTCTGGTGATGCTATCAAAGCAGTGGAGGAAGTAGCAGCAGAGACTCTGCCTAGAGGCTTCGATACGGATTGGTCGGGAATCACTCGTGAGCAAATAGCTTCTGGAAATCAGGCTGTTTATATATTTTTGATCTGTTTGTTGTTTGTGTATTTGTTGCTAGCAGCACAATATGAAAGTTACTTCCTGCCTTTACCTGTGATCTTGTCTTTGCCGGCAGGTATATTTGGCTCATTCTTGTTTTTGAAGTTGATGGGCTTAGAGAATGATATCTACGCTCAAGTTTCTCTGGTGATGTTGATAGGATTGCTAGGTAAAAACGCTATTCTAATCATTGAGATTGCCATCCAAAACAGGGCTAGGGGTTTGTCTATTTTACAAAGTGCAATCAATGGCGGTGTAGAAAGATTAAGACCTATCCTGATGACATCTTTTGCATTTGTTTGTGGGTTGATTCCGCTTACCATTGCCTCTGGAGCAGGAGCTATTGGAAACAGGACGATTGGTACAGCTGCAGCAGGAGGGATGCTGATAGGGACTTTGATAGGTGTCTTCTTGATTCCGGGATTATATGTTGTATTCGAGACAATGGCCACCAAGTTTAGACGTAACCCTACCACAATCGATCATCAAAAAGAATTATAATGAAAATTAAATATAGCGTAATAGCATTCAGTTTGAGTATCCTAAGTGTGATGATAGGATGCAGCCCAGCGAAAATCACTTCTTCAAAAGAGAATCTAGGCATTCCTACTAAGTTTGAAAAAGTTACTGAGAGCTATTCCGATAGCTTAAACAATGTCGGCTTAGTACACTGGAAGCAGTATTTTGAAGATGAGAACCTCAAGAGACTTATACAAACAGCCTTAGAAAATAACCAAGATAACTTAAAGACACTTGAACGCATCAGGGCAGCAAGAGCAAGTTTTAGGATGGCAAAGGCAGGAGGATTACCTGAAGTCAATGCTATAGCAGGAGCTTCAACACGTCGATTTGGAGAATATACGATGGATGGAGTGGGAAATGCAGACTCAAATTTATCCCCAACTGTTCCAGCTGATAAAATGATTCCAGATCCTTACAGGGATTTTCTAGTCGGTGCGGAATTCAACTGGGAATTAGACGTATGGGGTAAATACCGTAACCGAAAAAAAGCAGCCTATGCCCGCCTGATGGCATCAGAAGAGATGTCAAATCATGTGCAAACTTGGTTGATTGCGGAAGTTGCCAATGTATATTATATGCTTGTTGGCCTTGATGAAGAATTGAGGATCCTTGAGAAAAACATTCAGATTCAAGGAGTGGCATTCAATTTTGCCAAAGAGATGAAAGAAGCTGGGAAAGAAAATCAGCTAGCAATTGATCAATTTGAAGCACTATTAATCAATTCGAAAGGGAAATTGATTCAAAGAAAAAGAGAGCAACGGTCTTATGAATTGATGCTTTCAGGTTTATTGGGTGTTTATGAATTTGATCATCAGAGAGACAGACTAGATCAGGTTAGTATAGGAGATAAAGTAATCCAAATAGGCCTTCCTTCTCAACTGCTCAATAATAGGCCTGATATCAGAAGTGCGGAGTTGGAGTTGCATGCCAGCAAAGCTGATGTTGCTGGAGCCAGGGCAGCGTTTTTCCCTTCATTCAATTTATTTGGTATGGCAGGATTCAATGCTTTTGACTTTGGGAAGTTGTTTTTCAATCCCGCATCCACTGTCTTTCAGCTGGGAAGTGGACTTTCTGCACCTATTTTCAATAGAAATAGTATCAGAATGGGATATGAGATAGCAAATGCCAATCAAAAAATTGCCATGCTTGACTATGAGCAGGTTGTTTTCAAAAGCTATTTGGAAGTTTTAGACTTGGTAAATGCCATTGAACAATTTGAGGCTCAATTCAAACTTAAGGAAAATGAAGTGGAAGTACAGCAACGTTCGGTTGAAAATTCAAATGTGATGTTTTCTGTGGGATATGCAAATTACCTTGATGTCACAAACGCACAACAAAGAGCCTTAGATGCAGAGATAGATAGGGTAGAGTTACAAGTAAACCAGATCCAAGCCAAAATAAAACTTTACAGAGCGCTTGGTGGAGGTTGGCAATAGTTCTTCATAGTTTGGAATTAAAAAATTAAAAAAGTCTTTGCCACTAGCAAAGACTTTTTTTATGAATCACATTGATCCCACTTAAAACTTAAACACTTTATAGATTTACTCTTTAAAGTATCTCAAATATGTAGATAAAAAATTCACTAAAAAATACCTACTTCTAGGTATTTTTTTGAAGTGATTATGTTTAAAGTATTGTTTAAAATGAAAATAATCATATTTACAAGTTCTTAAATGTTAGTTATTCCCGAATACCCTAGCATCAAGGTGGTCTTCAAGATTAAGTTTGTCGACTCCTTTGGATATCCAATCAGGAGCTTCTTTCCCTTTCAGATGGTGATCGAAAAACTCCATCATTCTGACACTATAATCTTTTCTATTCTCTAATTTGGATAGACCATGATTTTCACCTTTGTATTGAACCATAATTACTGGTTTTTTCAGTCTTCTCAAGGCGTTGTAGTACTCTATTCCTTGAGTAAAATCTACGGCGCCATCTTTATCATTGTGAAGCATAAGTAAAGGTGTGTTTACATTTTTCACATGATATACTGGAGAGTTTCTTTGATAAGAATCCCAGTTTTCCCACGGCCCACCTGTGAATCGACCTTGTGAGGATTCGAATATTGACATGTTTCCTCCTCCAGTATTCCAGTAGATCAAGTCGTACATAGAGATCATGTTGGTCAATGGAGCACCCGCTGCTGCTGCTTTGAACATGTCTGTTTGTGTAATTAAGAAGGAAGTTTGATACCCTCCCCAAGAATGTCCATGGATTCCGATATTTTTCTCATCAATAACACCTGTTTTGATCGCCTCTTTTACAGCTGGAATCACACACCATACAGCAGACATGCCAGGATCATCCATCGTGTATACGATATCTGGGATAAACACCGCATAGCCATTGCTGGTGTATATGTTTGGATTCCAGCCAGTACCGCTGAATCCAGGCGTGCTATAGTTATGAAGTGTCTGTGAGAGCTTTTCATAGTAGTACACAATAGTTGGATACTTTTTGCCTTCTTCATAGTTGGCTGGTAAGAACAGTGCTCCTTGCAATTTAGCCCCTTTATCAGAGACATAATCAACCAATTTGACTCCGGTAGACCAAGCATATTCAACTTCATTTGTCTTACCTTCTGTCAAAGGTTTGTGCTCACTTAACTGACTATTCGTCAAATAGAATGAGGTCGGTTTATTAAATGTCTCTTTCGTATAATAGAAGGTTTCAGCTGATTTTGCTTTTGATAGCCTGTTGATATTTGCGTCTTCCCATAGAAGGGATTGGGCACCAGCTTTCAGTCCAGCTTTTCCAGGGTCGATTGAGGCTATTCCACTTTTCTTGGTATGTTCACCATAAGTTCTAAAGTACTGTTTCTTTTTCCAGTCATATCCTTTTTCTTCTTCATCAAGGATAAATCTTGTTTGGTATCTAATGCCTTCTTCCTTACCATTTTGGGTTAAGTTGACAGCTTGACTTTTTCCATCTGTAGAGACTTGCCAAATGTCCCATCCGTCACGTAATAAGATATACTTGCTATCGTTACTCCAGCCAAGTGCATTTTGCATAGGTTTGATCACATTGTGATCATCCTCATCATTGACAAATGACACGTCGATTTTCTCAGTAATATTAGTTTTTGTTTTGCTGACAATATCATAGATGTAGAAGTGTCCATCATAAGCATAAAGTAGCTTTGACCCATCCGTTGATGATCTAGGGAAAGAGCCAAATGAAGGGAGGTAGAATTTCTCTAGGAATGTGCTTTTCTCCCCTGTGCTCAAATCTACAATGTAAAAGTCTCGATAGTTTTGCCCATCCAAGTTCATGTCCAATTCATAGGCAGATTGGTCAGCTCCAAGGGCATACTTTTCTTTTGGTAAAATGGTCAGCTCCTTCATGGTGCTGTCTTGAAGAGCTGTGTGTTTACCATTACTTACTTGATACATCGCCCAGAAGCTGTAGTTTTTGTCTTGATTCTCAAGAACCTGCTGTCTGGATTGAAGTCTGGTGTCTTGCCAATGCCATATAGCCATATCTGGCTTGGTCAGATCGTCAGATTTTCCTGAAGGTGAAGCTTTACTGCTATCGTTTTTGGCAATGGCTTTTTGTAGGTCAGCCATACTCTTGATTGTAGTGTCAGCTAGTATTTTTCGAAGTTTTTCAGACTCAGCTAGTTTCAAAGAATCTTTGTTGTCAGATTTTTTTCCAGCTTTTTCGTCCTCTTTTTTCGCTAAAACCAATGGGTGAATTCCATAGAAGATTCTAGTCAAATCTTCAGACCATTGAGGTCTCCTGTTAGCACTGATGGTGTAGGATTGGGAGAAGTTCACACTATCTTTCGCTGGATCGTATATGGTGAGCTGTGGATTGTTGATATTCTTTACCCCAATGAGTTTACCATGCTCCTGCTTGTACTTTTTGTCCTTGACCATTTTGAGAAGTGCAAATGCATCCCCTTTTTCTGTCCAATTAATTGACTTAAAAGTGGCTTCATCGCTTTCCAGTACAGTTGTAGAATTGCTTGTAAGGTTCATCAAATATACACCATTACCGGATTGATTTGCCGCATCAACAGTGTAAGCGAGGTGAGTTCCAGCTTTGTTAAATGAAAATTCAGATACATTGCCCAGGTTTTGCTTTTTGCCTGTTTTCAAAGCTACCAAAAGTAGGTCTGAGCCTTTGGCATCACCACTGCTTCCTTCTTTTGTAAGGTTCAATACCAAATGTGTTGAAGCGATATTGTTGAAGGAGTAGCTTCCTACTTTTTCAAATTCCTGCTTTTTGTCTTCTTTTAGATCAATCAAAATGACTTTTTCAGGAAGAGGCTTACCTTTGTTAGCTTTTTTCTCTTTTTCCTTAGGGTATTCCTTAAAAGCGATCCATCTGCTATCATCACTAAAAGAAACACTTGGCATATTGGTAGACCCTATGGCAAATGATTTTTTATCAGAAGGATCATTGGTGTTTTGGATGATCAGTTCTCCGTCACCTTCGACAGGTAGGATTCCATAGACTACCCATTTCCCATTAGGTGACATTTTGAATGAACCTGTAGAAATGGATTTCCATGCAGGGATATCTTTCCATTGCATGGGTTTGGGATTTGAATTTTCCTGTGCTTGCGCTTCAAAAATGAAGAATATTGCAAGGAAAAGGTAAATTAATTTTTTATTCATGATATTCTGCATTTTTTACATTACGGGTGATTTACATATCTTTCGAAGAATTCCATGATTCTTCCTATTCTGTCAATTCTTCTGTGTATAGCTCCTGATCTAGAGAGCTCGTGTCCTTCCTCCGGGTATCTCACATATTCTACTGGCTTACCAAGAATCTTTAGGCTTTTGTAAAGAAGTTCTGACTGCCTTACTCCTGTTCTGTAGTCTACATCACCATGCTTGATGAGTAGGGGAGTTTGGATGTTTTGAACGTATGTTTGAGGACTGTTGTAATCCATGATCTCTTTTACACCCTCTTCCCATGGATATCCGAAGTGATTTGGAACTAATCTCCAAGCATTGCCTTCTCCTAAGAAGAAAGTGAGTTCATATACACCTCTTTGAGAGAATGCTGCCTTGAACCTGTGATCGTGACCGACAATCCATGCTGTCAGGTAGCCAGCATAAGATCCACCTGTAAGGAAATATTGATCTTGATCTATCCAAGCGTACTTACTAGCGGCATCATCTAAAGATCCGAGTACATCAGAAGATGGTCCGTCACCCCAGTCTCGGTAATTTCCTTTTTGAAATGCTTTTCCATAGCCACCACTTCCTCTTGGATTGGCATATACTACACCATATCCCATGGCCGCCATGACTTGGTACTCATGCCACATAGATCCTTCACCTGGTCCCCACATTGCTGATGGGCCTCCGTGCATTTGTAGTACAGTTGGGTATTTGACTCCTTCTTGTTGATTTACGGGAGGCATTACCCAATAATCAACGGTGAAACCATCATTGGTTTTGATTTGGTGTGCTGTAGGTTTGGATATTTTTTTATTGGCTAGCCAATCTTCGTTGAACTTACTGATTTGTTTTGGAGATTTGTTCGAAAGGTTTGCTGTGTAGAATTCCGATGGATTTTCGATTTTCACTAGAGAATAGACCATTTTTTGACCCACGATGTTCAAGTTACTGATACCCACTGGTCCAGTAATGATAGGATCAATCTTTCCATTGCTGATGTTCACTTTCCAAAGAGAATTACCTCCTTGATTTCCACCTGTGAAGAATATAGACTGACTGTCAGCTGTCCACTCTCCACTTGAGATGCTTCTATCTAAGGATTCAGTTAGCCATTTGAAGCCTGAGCCATCTGGTTTGATGAGGCCTATCATGCTTTGGTTATAGCTAGGTTCCTCTATGTTTTGACCATTGATCAATATCCACTTCCCATCAGGCGAGAATTTGGGGTTACCAACTCTGTGATTTTCGAGCTTGAAAAAGACCTCTGAAGCTTTGGTACCAAGATCGATTTTCCAGATTTCGGTATGAGATGTCAAATCTGGATGTTCTTCATTTTTCAATGAGGACGCAAGAATATAGCTTCCGTCAGGTGCCCAAGTGGCACCGAAGTAACTTTGGAAACCCTGAGTAAGTACTTCGGATGTTTTCTTTTCAAGGTCAAAGACGCCCAAGTGAGAAAAATATAAATCAGGACTCAGGTCCCTTTCACCTAGAAAGTTTAACCTATCGATGACTTTAGGATCATTTTTAGAAGCATTTTTTGCTAGCCAAGCTCTAAGCTCCTCCAAATTACCATCAGGATTAGGTTTGATCTCTTCTGCGCCTATGCCAGCATTGATTGCTTTGTAGTTTGGTTCATCTCCATAGGATCTACCAGGTCTTTGATGTTCCCATTCAGGTCTACCATCGATTGACCATAGTGGTAGTGTACTTGAGTACAGTATTTTTTTGCCGTCAGGTGACCATTGAGGATTACTTGCGCCATTTTTATCACTAGTTAGGACATAGCTTTCACCGCCGTTCATAGGCAAAAGCCAGATTTGAGCTTTTCCATCTTTTGCTTTGGTGTATGCTAGGTGTTTGCCATCTGGTGAAAGTGCAAAGGAGGATACATTGTATTCAGAAGATGTTAAAGGGCGGATTTCAATATCGCCTTCTAGGTTGCTGATAAAAACCTGACTTTTATAAGCGTATTGTTCTTTCCCTTTGTCTTCTATGAAGTTTTTAACAAAGATTACATGCTTGCCATCAGGGGTGATTTGATGAGAAGAGGTAGTGACTATTTTGGTAAGATCAGTAAGCTGAATCAGCTCGTCCTTTTGTGCCATTACCTGATGCACAAAGAGGAAAAGGACAAGAATGAAGGATTTTGAGTAAATATTCATTATTTTAATTTTGGTTTCATTAAAGTTTTAATGGAATTGTCGTAGTTTAGTTGGCTCGATTGCTATTCATCCCAAATCAATCTATAGTAAATAAGAAGTGTCAATGGACGATCTATTACAGGTGGCCTTTACTAGCGTTTTTGATCAAATCAAAGAACCTATCCTGATCTTTACCAAAGAGGAAATCATTTATTTGAATCAATATTTTAAAGAAAACTTTAAAATTAACTTCAATAACTGCAATGAGTTTTTTCTTGAACATAACATTAAGTCAGAAATTAACGATTTTTTTCTCAAAGGAGAATTACCGCAAATGGAAATTATAAGACCTTTGCAGTACTTTTCAGGAATCTCTATTGATTTTAAATGGCAGCTTGCCAAGCTTAATGAAGATTCTTCTCGAGATAACTTGTTGTTTTTGAAAGGTATTCCATTGCATCATAATACTGAAATCCATCACGACAAGAGAGGATTAAGTAATCATTACGAGTTGGAAAAATTGATCAATAAGATTTCCAAAAAGATTGTTAATGCCTCATATGATCAACTTGAAGCTGTATTCAATGAATCATTGAGCTTATTGGGAGAGTTTGAAGATGTGGATAGGGCTTACATGTTTTTATTTCACGATTCAAGCTTAAAGATTGAAAGGGGATACGAATGGGTTAGGAAGGGAGTCCTGCCCCAAATTGATTTTATTAAAAGTATCCAAATTGATAATGATTTTTCTTCATTTCAAGCACTAAGAAAAGGGGAGGTGTTTTTGATGCCTGAAGTTTCTAAGATGGATGAAAGATTTGCTGTTGAGCGAGACATTTTTTTAAAGCAAAAAATTGATTCTGTGATTTTAATTCCTATCATGTCAGAGAAGAAGCTGATTGGATTTTTTGGACTAGATGTTGTTGGAAGGACAAGGAATTGGAATGATGGTGATATATATGTATTGACACAGCTTGCAGATGTGTTTTCGGGTGCCTTGAAAAGTAAACGAATAAGGAGAGATCTGCGGATGCAATCTCAGATTTTGGCACAAATCAAAGATTCTATTCTAGTCACAGATACAGCACTTAACGTGTTGTATATGAATGATGCAGCCTATGAGGAGTCTGGAATTGATCATAAAACTAACCTTGGGATCAAAATTTTTGAATTGTTTGATTTTACTGCCCATCAAAACTTTGATTTAAGGGCAGAATTAGATGAATTGATGAATATAGAGGAGGTGAAACGTGAGCTTGTATTGGTCAATTCTCAAAGGAAGTCCATTCCAATCGAGCTTTACATTAAGCTGTTTCATAATGACCAAAATAAAGTTATTGGATATACTTTTTTGATGAGAAATCTTTTGCAAATCAATCAGCAAAAGGACTTAGCTAAAAAAGCAAAAATGATCATTGAAAATAGTTCATCGGTACTATTTACATTGGATCCCAATGATCATTTTAGGATACTTTATATCACTGATAATATTCATCAGTTTGGTTATAATGCTAAGAAGCTTTTGAACAGTAAGGCAAGTATTCTTGACCTGATACATCCTGATGATGCAGAAGAATTGATTCATTATCATTATGCTAGAAAGGATAAAAGAGGAGTACCTGCTTTTTCAGGGGAATACCGTATCAGGAAAAAAGATGGTACATACAGGTGGGTAGAAGACAAAACGCGTGAAGTATATGATCACTTTGGGCAGATTGTGCTTCATGAAGGTGTGATTCAAGATGTGACTGAAAGAAAGAGGGATAGAGAAGAAATCCTACGTGCTAAGCAACAATATAGGGTTTTGGCTGCAAATATACCTTTGACAAGCGTGTTTCTGATAGATCGGCAGCTGACTTATGTAGTAGCTGAAGGAACAAATTTCAGAAAGTGGAAAATGACTTCAGGTGACTTTGAAAATAAGGGCTTACATGAAGTTCAAGTACATAACCTTGATCAAATAAAATCAGCTGTCGAAAGTACTTTGAAAGACAGGATTTTCACCCAAAAGAACATCAAATTCAGAGGTAGAGTCTATGAAATGACGGTGAGACCAATTATTCATGACGGAGAAGTAGAGTATGCGTTAGGTATCATCAGAGATATTCATGATGAATATGAAGCCAAAGAAAGGTTGAAAGCCAGTGAAGAAAAATACAGGTCTCTTGTAGAGGAATCTACTGAGATTATTTTTTCTGTAGGTATGGACATGAATTTGATGTACGTTTCTCCAAATATTAAGCAATTTTTAGGTTTTGAGGCTCATGAAGTGATTGGTAAAAACCTTATCAACTACTTACATCATGAAGATAAGATGATTTTTGAAGGGTTGTTGGAATCACATGCAGGAGATTTCTTTGAAGCGAATCAATATCTGGAATATAAAATTAAGCACAAAGATGGAAGTTTCAGAATGATGAGTTCTAATGGTCGATTGATAAGAGATGAGAATGGTAATATCAAGCAGTACATGGGTATAGCAAGAGATATCACCAAACTCAAAAACACCCAGCGTGACCTCTATCTTGCTAAGGAAAAAGCAGAACAAGCACTCACGATCAAGTCCCAGTTTCTATCCATCATGAGCCATGAAATCCGAACGCCCATGAACGCAGTGATAGGTATGGCACACTTACTCATTGAAGATCAGCCTAGACCTGATCAGCTTGAAAACCTTAAAACACTTCAATTCTCTGCTGAAAACCTACTTGGTCTTATTAACGATATTTTGGATTTCACCAAAATTGATTCGGGTAAAGTTGAGCTAGAAAAAGTAGCCTTTGACCTGAGATTAGTTTTCAATAGGATCATTCATTCGTACAGTTATCAAGTAAGAGAGAAAAATCTTGATGTTCATTTCGAGGTGGATGATACCCTTCCTAGGATTGTGATGAGTGATCCAGTTCGCTTGTCTCAAGTCGCCAACAACTTGATTTCTAATGCTATCAAGTTTACTGAAAGTGGTTTTGTCAAAATTAAATTGTCAAATATCCATGAAGACATCAAGCAAGTAAGGGTAAGGTTTGATTTTGAGGATAGTGGGATAGGAATTCCAGAGGAGAAGTTACATACTATATTTGAGGCATTTACCCAAGCGAGTGCAGCTACTACCAGAAAATACGGTGGTACGGGACTTGGTTTGGCTATAGTGAAGCGCTTAGTAGGAATTTTTGGGGGAAATATTGTAGTGAAACGACAAGGAGGAGGGGGGACTTTATTCAGTTTTGAGCTGGATCTAGAAAAGCCAATTGTGCTACAAACAGAGCAAAATCAAGATATATCAACCAAAGATGATGTAGACCTATCTTACGCTAAAATATTGGTGGCTGAGGATAATCTAGTCAATCAAATCATGATCAAGAAGTTCCTAACTAAATGGGGAGTGACAAACTTGGTGATCAGCAATGATGGTCTTGAAGCTGTGGAGGCACTTGAGCAACAAAAGTTTGATTTGATTTTGCTTGATTTGCAAATGCCCGAAATGGATGGCTTCGAAGTAGGACATTTTATCCGAAATCACACGCGTGATGAAATTAGAAGTTTGCCTATCATAGCATTGACAGCATCATCTTTGCTAGAGGTAAAGGATCAATTGGAGGCCGTAGGGATAAACGATTTTATACCTAAGCCTTTTAATCCAGATAATTTATATGCCAAAATTATCAAATACCTGAAGGTTTGATCAATTTGATCTTTTCAATTGCAGGAATTCGATTAATTTTGGGGGATATTAGCCAACTATGAGAAAACTACTTTTCATCTGCGTCTTTTTGATTTCGACCATTGCAGTGGGACAAAAAAATGAAGGTAATAGATCCACATTTTATTTCACCCAGGGTTATACTGGTGCTAACCTAAGGCTATTCAATGAGATGTTGGCTTCAAAGGGTTTGTCCCAGATGCGCAATGGCTATTCTAATCTTGGCTTGGGGTATCAAACCAGGTACAACGATTTCATCCTTGGTGTAGAATTGTTTCAAAATAATGGAAGAAGATCCACCTTCAATGGTTATAACCTAGACTACAGGACAACGAGAGCCATGATCAATGTGGGCTACGCTTTGACAGAGGAAGGAAGGTTTCAGTTCATACATTACATGTCAGTGGGTACGGGCTTTATGAATTTTCAGATGTTGAAGGACATTCCAAATGAGAGGATTTCTGAATTTTTGAGAGAGCCAGCTCAAGGTTATATATTACGAGAAGGAAATATCCATAAAGGATCCAGGTATTTTTCAGGATTTTTGACAGAAATAGGTTTTCAAATGAGCTATGATTTGGATATTCCTGGTAGAGAAGAGGTATTGGAAATCATGACAAAGTTTGGCTATTCCTTTAGTCCATTTGAAGAAGGCTGGGACTTAAATGGCGTGAAGTTTGGAAATGCCCAAAGTGGAGCCTTTATTAGGGTAGGAGCTGGGATTTCACTTCCAGACAGGAATTTTTTTTATAGAGATGCATCTATTTCAGCACAGTTGCTGACTGGGTTTCATTTTACTTCACCAAACAGATTCAATGAAGCCTTGGAAGCTAACGGTTACAATGCTTTTGAAGGAAGACCAAATAACTGGGGACTAAAAATACTAGGGGATAGTAAGGGCTGGCTATATGGAATGGATGTATATAACGTAGGATTGAAAGGCGAGGCTAATGAAACGTATTCGCATACACTCAATAGCGTCAGGTTATATGGTAATGCTGGTTATAAATTTTATGACAGGAGAAATGTGGAAATAGGAGGTTTGGCTGGTCTAGGGTATGGAAACCTACGATACACTTTGACTAATGACACAAAGCCAGACTTTCCAAGATTGTTTGAAGAGCCAGATTTTGACGGTCAGTTGCGTGCTAGAGGCTTGATGGGAAAGCCAGAGCTGTATATTGCCTATGGATTGCCCTTATCCAAAACGAATATGTTTAATTTGATTTTTTCAGTGCATGGAGGCTATGAAGTGCCATTAGGTAGGTACACGCTTGCTGACATACCCATGTACCAATATATGGGTAATTCCTACTTACATTTCACTGTAGGAATTCGACCATAATTTAATCTTTTAGCGAATCATATAAGGTGTTTTCTTAACAATTACACTTAGATTTGAAAGATTTTTTAAAAATAATACTAAAATTAAAGAATAGACTGTACCTTTGAAGTTGCTTATCGAGAAAGACCGAGGGAAGGGCCCTGCGACGTCTTAGCAACCTGAATCAACAAGGTGCTAACTCCCATTCTGAAAATAGTTCGGAAAAAGATGAGCGGTAGATTAGATACAATATCTTTTTTCTTCCGGTTCTTGCTCGCATAAGCTTTTGAAATCAAATGAGCAAATGAATAGAACCGATATACTTCTAAAACAAGCCAAGCAAAGAGTCCTAATCCTAGACGGAGCCATGGGGACGATGATACAGCGATATAAGCTTGATGAAGAGGATTTTAGAACGCCAGAATTAGCTGATCACCCCAAAGCTTTGAAAGGAAACAATGATCTGTTGTCTCTGAGTAGGCCCGATGTGATCAAGGCTATCCATGCAGCATACCTAGAAGTAGGAGCAGACATCATCGAAACAAACACATTCAGTGGTACGACCATCGCCCAAGCAGATTATGGGCTGGAACATCTGGCCTATCAGATTAATTATGAATCAGCCAAAATCGCGAAGGAAGCCGCTTTGGAATATTCAGCTAAAACTCCAAATCAGCCTAGGTTCGTAGCGGGAGCAGTTGGTCCAACAAACAGAACAGCATCTATTTCTCCAGATGTCAATGATCCAGGATATAGAGCAGTGACCTTTGACCAGCTTGCAGAAGCATACAAAGAGCAAGTGGAAGGATTACTTGATGGAGGTTCAGATATCATTTTGGTAGAGACGATCTTCGATACCTTGAATGCCAAGGCAGCTATTTTTGCCATCCAAGACGTGTTTGAGAACCGTGGATTGCCTTTAGACCCAGCGGATGGAGGTATTCCTGTGATGATTTCAGGTACGATTACTGATGCTTCAGGAAGAACGCTTTCTGGGCAGACTACGGAAGCATTTTTGATTTCGGTATCTCATATACCCCTCTTTAGCATTGGGCTCAATTGTGCATTGGGAGCAAAGGAACTTAGGCCATACTTAAAAGTGTTGGCAGAGAATGCGCCATTTTATGTAAGTGCATACCCAAATGCGGGATTGCCTAACGAATTTGGACAGTATGATCAAGATGCTCAAGAAATGTCAAATCAAGTGGAGGATTTTCTCAAGGAAGGAATGATTAATGTACTTGGGGGGTGCTGTGGCACGACGCCAGATCACATAGCAGCATTGTCGAGGATAGCTTCTAAGTATGGTCCAAGAAAATTAGAACTTATAAGCGATTCAGATGAGTAAGATAAAGCATAGAAATGTATTGAAACTATCGGGCTTAGAACCTTTGGTTTTTACTCCTGAGATCAATTTTGTAAATATTGGAGAGCGGACGAATATCACGGGATCCAAAAAATTTGCAAGGTTGATCCTGAATGGTCAGTATGATGAGGCTTTGGAGGTTGCCCTAGATCAAGTAAGAGGAGGAGCACAGATATTGGATGTCTGTATGGATGAGGGAATGCTGGACGGAGTCGTAGCTATGCAGCGATTTTTGAATTTGATCGCTTCAGAACCAGAGATCAGCAGGATTCCTATCATGATCGATAGCAGTAGGTGGGAGATCATCCTTGCAGGACTGAAATGTGTGCAAGGAAAAGGTATTGTAAATTCTATAAGTTTAAAGAATGGTGAGAAAGAGTTTGTTCACCAAGCCAAGACGATCAAGAAGTTTGGAGCTGCCGTAGTCGTGATGGCATTTGATGAGGTAGGGCAGGCAGATACTTATCAGAGACGAATTGAAATATGTAAAAGGAGTTATGATATCTTGGTCAATGAAGTGAAATTTAATGCTCAAGACATCATCTTTGACCCGAATATCTTTCCAGTGGCCACAGGTATGGAGGAGCACAGAAAGAATGCCATAGACTTTTTCAACGCCACGCAATGGATCAAACAAAACTTACCAGGAGCAAAGGTAAGTGGGGGTGTCAGTAATGTGAGTTTTTCCTTTAGAGGAAATAACCCTGTGAGAGAAGCGATGCATGCGGCATTTCTCTATCATGCCATCAAGCATGGTATGGATATGGGGATTGTCAACCCCACAATGCTTGAAATCTATGATGATATTCCGAAGGACCTGCTGAAGAAGGTGGAGGATGTTCTTTTTGATAAGCATGATGCTGCTACAGAGGAGTTACTGGAGTTTGCCGAGACAGTGAAAGCCTCTGACAAAAAGGAAGCAGCGGCGGAGCTATGGAGAGATGAACCAGTATCTAAGCGGATAGAGCATGCATTAGTCAAAGGTATTTTGGATTATATCATAGAAGATACAGAAGCGGCAAGAATTGAATTGAATAACCCTCTCAAAGTGATTGAGGGACCTTTGATGGATGGGATGAATGTCGTTGGGGATTTGTTTGGTGAAGGAAAGATGTTTCTTCCCCAAGTGGTGAAATCCGCTAGGGTAATGAAAAAAGCAGTAGCCTATCTAGAGCCTTACATGCCCAAAGCAGGAGATGAAGGCTATAGTGATGAGCAAAGTAGTATCAAGAAAATATTGCTGGCTACCGTCAAAGGTGATGTACATGATATAGGAAAGAACATCGTTGGTGTTGTTTTGGCATGCAATAGCTATCAGATCATTGACTTGGGTGTGATGGTCGACGCGCAGAAAATCATCGATGAGGCCATTGCTAACAAAGTAGATATCATCGGCCTAAGTGGTCTGATAACTCCTTCTTTAGACGAAATGGTATATGTGGCTGCAGAGATGGAGCGGCAGGGTTTGACTATTCCATTGCTGATCGGTGGGGCTACTACTTCGCGGATTCATACGGCTGTGAAGATAGATCCAGTTTATTCTGGAACTGTAATTCATGTAACTGATGCTTCTAAATCGGTTCCTATTGCTGGAGAGTCTATATCTGAGGAAACCAAAGTAACTTATCACAAACAAATCAAAGAAACTTACAGACAGCTTAGGATAGAACACGAGGCCAAGCAGCAAGTCAAGCAAATGGCTACATACCAGGAAGCCAAAGCAAACCCAGTGTTTATTGATTGGGAGAATTTTGAGCCTTTTACTCCAAAAAAACTTGGAACCACAGTACTAGATGATATAGATCTTGAGGTATTGAGGGGGTATATCGATTGGACACCATTCTTTAGCACATGGATGCTTTCAGGGAAATTCCCTAAAATCCTTGATGACAAAGTAGTAGGAGAGGAAGCCACCAGACTATACAAAGAAGCCAATGCCATGCTTGATAATATCATATCTGAAAAGTGGCTACAGGCCAAAGCGGTAGTAGGATTATATCCTGTACAGCGTGTGAGTGATGATCTGGTGGTCTCTGAGGAAGGTTTGAGTTTTCATTTTCTTCGTCAGCAGGGCAAAAAAGGAAAAGGAGTACCTAATAGGTCTCTTGCAGATTATATTCATCCAGAGAAAACAGATTATCTAGGTGGTTTTGCAGTGACTGCGGGATGGGGTATTGAGAAGAAACTAGAAGAGTTCCAGGCCAAAGGTGATGATTATAATGATATTATGCTCAAATCCTTGGCGGACAGGTTAGCGGAAGCTGGTGCAGAGTACTTGCATGAGTTAGTAAGGAAGGAGCTTTGGGGCTATGCCAAAGAAGAGCAGCTTGACAATGATGCCTTGATCAAAGAATCCTATGCTGGAATCAGACCAGCACCAGGATATCCGGCTTGTCCAGAGCACTCTGAGAAGCGAACGCTTTTTGAATTGCTTGAGGTGGAGAAAAACATCGGGATTACACTTACTGATAGTTTTGCCATGTATCCTACTTCGTCAGTTAGTGGATTTTATTTTGGTCATCCAGAGAGCAAGTATTTTGGTCTTGGAAAAATCGCCGAGGACCAAGTGGCAGATTATGCCAGAAGAAAAGGAGTAAGTCAAGCTCAAGCTGAAAAGTGGCTTTCTCCAAATCTAGCTTATTCCCCTTCATTTAATGTACAAGAATCGTAATTATGAAAATCACCGAACATATCAATCAAGCCAAGAAAACGCTTTTTTCTTTTGAAATCCTTCCACCTTTGAAAGGGCAGAGTTTGAACGACCTCTGTGTAGGAATTGAGCCTTTGATGGAGTTCAATCCGCCATTTGTCGATGTGACTTACCACAGGGAAGAATTCATCTATAAAAAACATCCAAATGGTCTTTTGGAAAAAGTAAGTACCAAAAAACGTCCAGGTACCGTGGGAATCTGTGCAGCGATCATGAATCGTTTTGAGGTAGATGCTGTACCTCACCTGCTATGTGGAGGGTTTACCAAAGAAGAAACCGAAAATGCACTGATAGACCTGAATTTCATTGGTGTACAAAATGTGCTCGCTCTGAGAGGCGATGCACCCAAGAGTGAAAATAAGTTTGTGCCAGAGCCAGATGGTCATGCCTACACCAAGGATTTGGTGAGTCAAATCATCGGGATGAATAATGGAAAGTATCTTCACGAAGAAACAGAAACTGGTTTCCACACTGATTTCTGTGTCGGAGTAGCAGGATATCCAGAGAAGCATTTTGAGGCACCGAGTTTGAAGTTTGACCTGAAATATTTGAAAGAGAAAGTTGATGCAGGTGCTGAATATATTGTGACTCAAATGTTTTTTGACAATCAGAAGTATTTTGAGTTTGTGCAAAAAGTGAGGGATCTAGGTATTACTATTCCAATCATTCCCGGCTTGAAGCCTATCACTACCCTTGGTCAAATCACCATGCTGCCAAGGACATTTTTCCTAGATCTTCCAGATGCGCTGATGGATGATTTGGAAAAATGTAAAAGTAATATCGACGTGAAGCAAGTAGGTATAGAATGGGCTATCCAACAAAGCAAAGAATTGATAGCAGCTGGAACACCATGTCTACATTACTATACCATGAGCAAAGCAGATGCGACCTACAAGATTGCCAAGGAAGTGTTTTAAAGATGGGTAGTTGCAAAAAATTTCGTGATGATTATAATATGGTTTTAGCAGATCGGATATTAGTTGATCTCTAAAACCCTCAGACCTTTCAGGTTTTTATTGATTAACAGTCAGTTGTTGGAAATAATCGATTGAAACCTGGAAGATTCTGTGTTAAATTTCAAATAAAATCTAAATTTTTTACCTTTGATTTGTAAATCAGCTTAAGCTAGATTCAAAAGGTCCTGTTATTTCTGGCAGGGCCTTTCTTTTTTCTTCATAATCTATAT
>NZ_JAKZGP010000022.1 GCF_022549775.1 Belliella filtrata
CAAAAACACAAAAACTGGTTTAATTAAAAAAAAGAATTCCCTGGAAACAGGGTCATGGGAATCCTATGTCTATTTTCTAAAGCAAATTGATCAAACTACTTCAATTATTTAAAATCGGAATTGCTGAGTATACCCATGATGCATTATAATTTAAATTTTCGTAGCTAAACAATGTATCAGCATCAAATTGAAATCCGTCTTTACTTCGATATGCATTTAGTCTAAGTGAATGTTTATCGTTGATGTTGTGAGCAAGGTTAAAATTGAAATCATGAAAATTTGCTCTCCCATTACTGAAGGAAGTGTTTTCTTCTAAAAAATTTAATAGCCAGTCTGAATAGGTAGACCGCAAACCTATAGCAAATGTGGTATTTTTGCCAATAGGGCCATCAATACTTAATCGTCCAGTCAGCAATCCAATTCCACCATTTACTTTAATTTTTTCTTTATTCCCATATGTCCCACTGACCCTTAAGAGTGATGACAATCTACCGCCATACTCTGCGGGTAGACCTGCCTTATAAAGATCAACATCAGTTATTACGTCTGAGTTGAAAGCTGAAAACATTCCGAATAAATGGGATGGGTTGTAAATTGTAGAGTGGTTGTAAAGAATCAAATTCTGATCTGCCCCTCCTCCTCTCACATTGAACCCTACACTAGCTTCACCGACTGTTTGTACTCCTGGTAGTGAAAGAACTCCTCTAATGATGTCAACTTCCCCTAGTACAGCGGGAATTTTTTTTATAGATGATATATTAAGGTTTTGAACACCCATCTCTGTTCTTCCTATATTCGCATTTCTTTCCGACATTAGCAGAAATTCATCCATGCTGATGATGTTCTCTTCAATCTCTAAATCTAATCTCCCACTATTATAAAGTTGAACTAGCCTTCTTTCAGTAACACCTCCAAGGTTTTGTATAAACAATGTGTTTCTTCCAGAGGGTAGTTTAATACTAAACTCTCCATATGAATTTGTAATCGTGCTGATTGTTCTGCTTTGGTCGTAAATCACAGCGCCAGGTATTGAATTTCCTGTGTCATACCCAAACACACTTCCAGAAATCTCAACTGTGTCTATTTGATTATGCGACTCTCCTATTACATAAAGTTTGTTTCTACTATAACTCCTATCTATATCTTTAATTTTCAGACCATTGTCAATACTGTCAGTTTGTATAAAGAAGGATGAGCTTAATCTTAAGTTAAGAGGAGTTCCTTTAGTGATAAATACCCTATTTTCATTGTCTATGGAGAATTTTAAATCAGTCTTTTCAAAAATTATATATAAAACTTCTCTAATGTTACTGTCTTCCAATTGCAGATTTACTTTTAAATCCTTAACATCTTCTTCAATATAGTAAAAGGTGTAGGGTGTAATATTACTTACAGTATTTGCAAACTCACCGAAGGACTTACCTATAAAAACCCCAGTGATACTCCTGTTTTGATTTCCACCTGTTTGACAAAAAGTATTCAAATTAATGATTAATGAGAGGAGTATTGTAAGAAGAGAATTTTTATTCATCAGCCAATGAGTTTTGGAAAATCTCGATTATTGCTTTGTAATATGATTTTTTACTTTTTCTATATTTCAAACCATTATCCTTTAGATTTTTCTTCACCATAGATTTGTTAATATTTAGGTTTTTGAATGGTGCATTTTTCCCTTGAAGCTGTATTAGACCATTTTCTTTTAGCAGAAAATAGCTTTCATAAGAATCGAAGCGCGTATTTCTCTCAAGATCTTTTATTTCTCTTTGACGATTTTTTCTATGCAAAACATAAAGATATCCAAACACCACCTCTTCGAGAAACATTGAGCCTTCATTGCCATCTTCTATAAGGCTATTTATATTCACGAATTTCACCTTTTGATTTTTGAAAAGTAATATAAACTCATTGGTCTTGTTTGGAGGTATTATTACTTGTTTAGCATGTGTTGGGTTTAGTGCAACCAAATACTGTCTTTCTATATCGTACAATACTGATATGGAATTATATTCTATACCATTGAATTTGATATTAGAAAAATTAAATTCATTTGTTTCATAAAATGGATGGCCAATAAAGCTGTTTGGGTACGGGACATATTCTCCTCCATTGTATATATCTGGGACATGGGAAATTTTACTTTTATAAATGTCAAAGGGAGCTTGCCCATATAAGAAACCTACTAAGAAATTTGAACAAAACAGAAGAATTAAAAAGTATATATTTAAACGAGCCATTGGTTGATTTATGATTATATAAACTAAAATAAGTCAATCTTTATGTTACTCAATCTTAATTCTAACTTATTTTATGGCTGGTTTAAAATATGGATAAAAAAGATAAAACCATTACCAATGAGTATTGCTGTAACTTGTAATTCTATCACCTTACCCACAACTTCTCAACCACTATCTCACAACCATTTTGAATTTGGATAAGGTATAGGACTGGTTTTAAAGTTTTTTGACCCAGATGGTTTTGGAAGGAGGTGCCTGAGCTTTCCTGTATCACTTCTCCAAGGGGATCGATCAGCATTATATTTGTACGACCTTGATCAAAGTGTGCGGGGAGCTGTACTTGTAAAGTGTTTTGCTTTGTCAATGGGTTTGGGTAAACTATTGGCTTTTCTTGGTTTTTCCCTTGGCCAGTGATTTTAAAGACACTGCTATAAGAGTAATCTCCATATTCGTCAACTTGCTTTATTCTATAATATCTCATCAAACTGCTGTATTTCGCTGTGAATGAAGATGATATGTGCGCAAACTATCAGAATCTCCTAGGCTTGGAGTTTCTCCTACTTTTTCAAAATTCAAGACATTATCTTTCGATTCTTCTACTTCAAATAACTTATTGTTGCTTTCTTGGGCGACTTGCCAAGATATGGTGACTGTACCCCTCTCTTGAGATCCATTGATGCTAACCCACTGCTCAGGCATTATGGATAAAACCCTATAACTTCCTATCGTGAATATGTTCTAATCCAAATCTCCAAACACTAGGTTCCCAGGTGCCCAAAGCGGTGCTTGTCCAGTCAGGCGTGTTCCCTCTGCTGCTTGGCCACTTGCAGTGATTCTCAAATCGTCTACATTATCTACTATCAAGTTGTCCGCAGAGATGCGCATTATGAGCACTGAGGAGCTGCTACTAGTGGTTGAAATTTGGATCTCAGTTTGAGCCTGGTATATCTGTGTAGCTGATCTGCATGCCACCACCTGGGGAATCACCAAGTAGCTGTACCGATCTGATTCCTCCCTGACACCTATCTTCAAACTGGAAGGTCGCATTCACAGCCGTTAGCGTATGGGGAATTTGATTGTAGTGCAGATTTGCTAGATTACGCCAACTTCTGTTTGCAAAAATATAATTACCTGTTGCTACTGTGTTGATAAATAGGCCATTACTGCCAAAGTCTAATCTACTAGAGGTCATAGTGAAGTTATTTTTGAATCGAAGATCATTATCTAAGCGAACAGTTCCTGATGGTTTATTGATAGTGATGTTAGTGAGGTCTAGTGGCCAGGCATTCATTTGTTGGTTAGAGCTTCCAGTTCCACCTGTTGATTCTTGAGGTATTGGGCCTGAGATAAGACTAAGATTCCAAGAGGCAGCTAGTGGGGGCCTCAGAACTTTTTTAGCACCATTCGCAAATGAAAGGTTGTGGTAGTTTGTAGGATTTTGGGTACTTGCCATGGATGACTGCATCATCAGTTGTTAACCTAAACTTCGTCCATATACAATAGTACCTTCCAACAATACAGAAGCTGCCTCAATGTATGGGGTTTGGCCTCTAAGGATTAGGTTTGCGCCATTTTTGTAAAGAAGTGAAACCGGTCTTGTTCCTGACAATCGGATGATTGGATTACTCGTAGTCAAAGCATTTGATATAAGTGTAGCTCCTGATTCAAGAACAAACTCACCAAATGGACCAGTTGGAGCAATATTAGAGTTAAATGAAAAAATTGAACAGTTAGTTTGTATTATAGTGCCAGATTGAATAATAAAGCCCGTTGATTTGAATGGAGCATTAACTGTGAGAATTTGCTCAGGATCTGGATCAAAAACTGCGGTGAATTTGCTTTGGTCATTTTGTGCACTCCATGAAGTATTTGTTACTATTGTTCTGCTTGTTCCTCTAAATACAATCCTTCCTGTGATAGGATATATCCAATCATTTAATGATAGTAAACCTGGTGATTTTGAAAGAAATACATAGTCTGCACCAGATCGAGCCTTTAAAATCAATGAACCAAATACATTCAGATCGTAAGTCTGAAAATTAAGCTTGCGACCTGTAGAAACTTCTGCGTTCAGAAAAACACTATTGACAGACTCTTTTCCGGTGATTCTAACTTAATTTTGGAAGTCGATAAAGATATTGTTTCCTATCTCTGGTTTTTGAACAGCTGCTGTCCATGCTGTCCCACACCAAGTTACCCAAATGGCTGGATTGTCAAAATCTCCTGATGCAATTGTCCTAAAATCTCCAGCTTGTAAAGCAATTTGCCCAAAAACAGAAACATGAATAATCATACTGCAAAGAATTAACAAGATAATCCTTTACATTCGTATTTGATAAAAGTAGCATACCATATTGGTTTGCTTTACTATAAAACCAAAAATTCAAAAATTATTTAGACCTGACTTAAATATAAATAAAATGAACCCAATGTTTAAGAAAATCTTGATAGTTTTCTCACTTTTATTTGCCAATATAATTTATGTAAATGCTCAAAATGTGCAGATTAGTTTGCTCACTTGTGACCCTGGAGATCAAATATATTCTGTATTTGGTCATAGTGCTATTCGTGTGCTAGATCAGGAAACTGGTGAAGACTTGGTGTATAATTATGGAACCTTTGACTTTGACGCCCCTTTTTTCGTGATCAAGTTTACCCAGCGAACTTTAGATTATATGCTGAGTGTGACTACCTATGAGCGATTTTTATATGAATACCAATATTTTCAACGCGGGGTCAGAGAGCAAATCCTAAACCTCAATGATGTGCAAAAGGAAAATGTGATTAAGTTTTTGAAAATAAATGCTTTGCCTGAAAATAGATTATATAGATATGATTTTTTCTATGATAATTGTGCTACTCGCGTCAGAGATTTGTTTGAGGAAGTCTTGGGTAAGCAATTGGTGTGGAATGATCCCGATGATCCGCAAGAACAGACCTTTCGAGAGTTGATAGATGAATGCATTCACCCACTTCCTTGGTATGATTTAGGCATTGATCTAGCCTTAGGATCTGTAATCGATGCAAAAGCCACAGAGCGAGAAAAACAATTCTTGCCAGTGTACATGGAGGCAGCATTTGCGAGGGCTCAAATAGAAGGCGATGGTCCTACCCGAGCTTTGGCACAAGCATCTCAGCCAGTACTTCAATTCCCTCAGCAAGCGGCCTCTGCTTCATTGTTCAATCCCTTTATAGTTATGTGGCTAGTAGCTATCATTTTCATGATTATCACCTTTTTGGGTTACAAAAGGAGACGGCTTTATATTGGTTTTGATGTTACCTTATTTGGTGTCCTTGGTTTGCTTGGTTTGTTGATTTTTGTTCTATGGTTTTTGACCTTTCATTCACAGACTAAGTGGAACTGGAATATCCTATGGGCATTTCCTATGCACCTGGTACTTGTATTTGCTTTGCTTAAAAAAGAGGTCCTTCCTTGGCTAAAAAGGTATTTGATGTTTGCATTGATCATGGCAGATGCAGCTGTAGTTTTTTGGATCTTAGGTTGGCAATCATTCCATCCAAGCTTGATTCCGATTTTGCTTGTGGTGATATTAAGGACAAATTTTCTGTATTATAACATAGAAACATTCAAGAGATAGCGAACCAATAGAATAATCTATTGATGGTAAACTATTGCAATCATTATCATGTTATGTAAGGCTAATCATAATAAAAAATGGACTTTAACTTACAATCAGAGTATAAACCAACAGGTGATCAACCAGCTGCAATCAAACAGCTGGTACACGGGCTCAATCAAGGCGACCCTTCACAAGTTTTGCTTGGGGTAACTGGTTCAGGTAAGACTTTCACAGTAGCCAATGTAATTCAGCAAGTGCAGAAGCCCACTTTGGTTTTAAGTCACAACAAGACCCTTGCGGCTCAGCTTTATGGGGAGTTCAAGCAGTTTTTTCCTGACAATGCTGTAGAGTATTTTATCTCCTATTACGATTATTATCAACCTGAGGCATTTATTCCGACCAGTGGTACTTACATCGAAAAAGACCTTTCAATAAATGAAGAAATTGAAAAACTCAGATTAAGTGCTACCTCAGCATTACTTTCTGGAAGAAGGGATGTGATCGTAGTAGCCTCGGTCTCCTGTATTTATGGTATAGGGAATCCAGAGGAGTTTGGAAAAAATGTTATCAGACTCCAAGAAGGAGATCGCATACCAAGAAATCAATTACTTTTCAAACTGGTTGACATCCTATATTCCAGAACCAATGTTGATTTGACTCATGGGACTTTTAGGGTCAAAGGCGACACAGTCGATGTCTTTGTGGCTTATGCTGATTTTGCATACAGAATATTCTTTTGGGGGGATGAGATTGAGGCTATTCAGCGAGTAGATCCCGCTTCTGGGACCAAAATATCTGACGAGAAGATAATATCAATTTTCCCTGCAAACTTGTTTGTCACGGGTAGAGATGTGATAGATACCGCGATACATGAGATTCAAGACGATATGATGGCTCAAGTTTCATTTTTTGAAAAAGACATGAAGTTGATTGAGGCAAAGCGGTTGAGAGAGCGGACAGAATTTGACTTGGAAATGATTAGAGAGCTGGGTTATTGCTCTGGAGTAGAGAATTATTCACGGTATTTTGATAGGAGAATGCCAGGAACACGTCCATTCTGTTTACTAGATTATTTTCCAGATGATTACCTTTTGGTAATAGACGAAAGTCACGTCACAGTACCTCAGGTGAGAGCCATGTGGGGTGGAGATAGGTCCAGAAAAGTCAACTTGGTAGAGTATGGGTTTCGATTACCTTCTGCCCTTGACAATAGACCTTTGAAATTTGATGAGTTTGAGGACCTTACTAATCAAGTGATTTATGTAAGTGCAACTCCAGCGGATTACGAGTTGGCAAGGACTGAAGGCGTAGTAGTAGAGCAGATTATCCGCCCTACTGGATTGCTCGATCCTGTAATAGACGTACGCCCTAGCGCAAATCAGATTGATGATCTATTAGAGGAAATCGATCAAACGATCAAAACGGATGCAAGGGTACTGGTGACAACTTTGACCAAAAGGATGGCAGAAGAGCTTCAAAAGTACCTCGAGCGCGCTGGGGTAAGGAGTAGGTACATACACTCCGAAGTGAAGCCCTTGGATCGCGTGGAGATTCTGAGGGAGTTGAGGTTGGGAGTTTTTGATGTGTTGGTTGGTGTCAATTTGCTTAGAGAAGGTTTGGATTTGCCAGAAGTTTCTTTGGTGGCGATCTTGGATGCTGATAAAGAAGGCTTCCTTCGGAATGAGCGTAGCTTGGTACAGACTATAGGTAGAGCTGCTAGAAATTCCGAAGGAAAGGTTATCATGTATGCAGATAAAGTCACTGACTCTATGCGCCTGGCTATAGACGAAACCAAGAGAAGAAGAGCGCTCCAAATGGAGTACAATGAAAAGCATGGCATTACACCCAAGACTGTCATCAAGTCCAGAGAGAAAATTATGGGACAGACCAAGGTGGCTGATAGTAAGAGAAATGCAAAAGTTTATGCCGAAAGTCAAGATGCTCAACTATTGGCAGCTGCTGATCCGATCTTGCAATATTTGAGCAAGGACAAATTAGAAAAACTAATCGCTGCAACCCAAAAGCAAATGGAGAAGGCGGCCAAGGAGCTTAATTTCATGGAAGCAGCTCGTTTAAGAGACGAATGGCAAGGTATGAAAAACAGGCTTGCAGATTTAGAGAGAGGAGTATAAGCACTTTTCATTTTATAACATATAGAATCAACCATATCATGACGCTTCAAGATATTCAGAGATGGGCTAGTCAGGGGGAAGGTTTGACTGTGGAGTTCAAAAAAAAAGCTGCGCACCCAGACAAGATAGTGCGGGAATTGATTGCTTTTGCCAATACAGCTGGTGGAGTCTTGCTTCTTGGCGTAGATGATGATGGCACTGTTTCAGGGCAAAGGTTTATAGAAGAAGAGGTCTTTGTGATGGAAAAAGCCATAAAAGAACATGTTTTCCCTCTTTTGGAATATGAAGTAGCACTTTTTAAGCTTAATGAAAAAAGAGGTGTAGCGGTATTTTCTGTCTCAAGATCTGATCAGAGACCACACTATATCCTTGAAGGAAATAGAAAGAGGGCATTTATCCGCGTAGCAGATAGAACCGTTCAGGCTAGTAAAGAAGTCTGGGAAATACTCAGAAAAGGAAAGTTCCAAAAGGATATAGTCTTTACCTATGGAAAGAAAGAAACAATACTTATGCAAGCACTTGAAGAGCATGAGACTTTGACTTTGAAACAATATGCTTCCTTGGCTAAACTTCCACGTTTTCTAGCGTCAAAGACATTGATCCGACTAGTTTTGGCTAACGTCTTAGAGATCATTCCTCAAGAAATAGAAGACCGCTATCAGCTCAAAGAGTCTTTATAAAGGAAGTGATGTTCCATTCTGGCTATTGAAACCCGCTAATCCTTGCAAGCCGCCAGTGTGTAGGATGAGGATCTTTGAGCCTTTCGGAAATTCATTTTTTTGTAGTTGATCTATGATTCCAAAAATCATCTTTCCTGTATAAATTGGCTCTATTGGGATGTGGAATTCTTTATAAAACCACCTCACAAAGTCAATGAGCTCTGGCTTGACCTTGCCATAGCCTCCAAAGTGGTAGGAGTCTATCACAGAAGCTTGCCCCAAAGGCTTGATGTGATGTTTGGCTAGTAAATCTTTAATTTCTTTATGGATAAAATCTCCCTTGAGACTGGAATAGCCAAGGAGAGACTGATGTTCAAGAATAGATTTTGCAATACCTGCATATGTGCCTCCAGTACCTACAGCTGCGCATACATGAGTGAATTCCTGATCATTTTCAGTAAGTATCTCAGCAGTCCCTTGGATGGCAAAAGCATTGGTGCCTCCTTCTGGCAAGATGTAGCAATCCCCGTATTTTCCCTTTAACTGATTCTGGAAAGCATACTCTCTTTTCTGTCTGTATTTTTCTCTATCTATATATTCAAGCTGCATTCCCATAGCTGAAGCGGCTTGAAGGGTTGGGTTTAGCGGGTGATGAGCCTCTCCTCTGATAATGCCAATCGCATGAAAGCCTTCAGCTTGACATGCTGCCGCAGTAGCGTAGATATGATTTGAGTATGCACCACCAAAGGTTAAGATGCGCGTTTTCTGTTCGGACTTTGCAGCTTCTAAGTTGTATTTGAGCTTGAAAAATTTATTGCCTGAAGCCAAAGGATGAACCAGGTCAAGCCTTTTTATAGATATGCTGATTTCTTGGTTTTCCCAAAGTGGGTGATGCAGCTGTTCATTGGTGATTTCCTGTGGATCTAGCATGGGCAATTATTTTATCCCCCAAATATCCGAAACTTTATCAAACTAGCCTTACTTTTGTCTTATGGCAGAGGAAATATACAATGATCAATTTGATGAGGAAGAGATAGCGCTTTTTGAGCTTCACCATATTACTATAGACAAAAAACAGTCTTTGATCAGGATTGATAAATTTTTGACGGATAAGTTGCCCAACACCACCCGCAATAGAGTTCAAAGCGCGATAGAAGCTGGACACATTACTGTGAATGGAGGTAAAGTCAAGACAAATTATAAAATTAAGCCACAGGATGAGATCAAAGTCTATCTTCAGGAGCCGATCAGAGATGGTGAACTGGTAGCAGAAAATATTCCTCTTGACATCATCTATGAAGATGATCACCTATTGATCGTGAACAAACCTGCAGGCATGGTGGTACACCCTGCTCATGGCAATTGGACAGGGACACTGGTCAATGCACTAGCGTATCATTTCAAACAGCTTCCTGAGCTACCTGGAAACTCTGGAAGACCAGGTTTAGTTCATCGAATAGACAAAGATACCTCTGGGCTTTTGGTAATCGCAAAATCTGAAATGGCCATGTCTGATTTGGCTAATCAGTTTTTTCACCACACCATTGAGCGAACTTACTTGGCTTTGGTCTGGGGTGAGCTAGCAGAAGATCAAGGTACGGTCAATGCCCATGTTGGAAGAAGTGCCAAGGATAGGAAAGTGATGAGTGCATATCCAGATGGAAGTCAAGGAAAACACGCTGTGACGCATTTTGAAGTAATGGAAAGGTTGAGGTATGTATCCTTGATAAAGTGTAACTTAGAAACAGGAAGAACACATCAGATACGCGCACACATGAAGCATTTGGGTCATCCACTTTTCAATGATGCCATGTATGGAGGTGATAAAATCAGAAAAGGTACACAGTTTTCTAAATACACTTCTTTTATCAAAAACTGTTTTGCTTTGATGCCGAGACAAGCACTTCACGCGACTTCCTTGGGTTTCATTCACCCTGCCACCAAAGAGAAAATGTATTTTGAAATCCCACTTTCTGAAGACTTTGCTGCAGTGCTAGAGAAGTGGAGGCAATATGTTGTGTATGAGAATTGATGAATTTCAGAATTTTAAGTGAATCAGGTTTCTTATGGCTGATTTTTTCTTCTGTTTTTGATAATTTGAAAATATTTCCAATAAACAGCAAACATATTGTTAATATTAAGCCCTGATTTTAAGGATTTTCTAAGAGGAAACTGAACTTACATTATGAAGTTTTCAAAAAATGAATTTTCGCAATCGTTACAATTTTTAACTTTGTAAATTTTAAGACCTAAAATTAAATATAATGTAAATTTTTAGCTATTTTCTTGTGAAATTTTCAAGAATAAAATTTGGTTCGTATATTTGTAAAAGAAATCAGAGATAAAAAAGTTATTTCTGAACTGATTGAAGTGAGCTGGTCACGGTTCTCCATATAGAAAAGAGGTTCGATTCCTTATCAATTCAGCAGGTTATTTTGGGTTTATTGTTAATTGACTAAGCTATGAAATTGTATTTCATAGCTTTTTTTATTTACCAGAGCTTTGTATTCAAATGATTTTGCCAAGCACGAAATATTCTTTTGTTTGTCTGATAGCGAAATACTCAATGGATGAATTCATGTATCAAGTAACCACTTATGTGTTTCAATCGTTAGATTGACCAAATCAAGTTTTGAAAGCAGGATAATCATGATTCTTTTTATATCTTGAGGATGTATTCAGCAATTGTGCGGGAATTGACTTATTTTTATTGCTAGAAAACCATTTATGGACGAAACAACGACTCCTAATAACAGACTAAAAAATCCTAGATGGCTTAAATATGTGAAGCCTTTAGGGATTACTGTGCTTGTCTTATTAGTCTTGCAAATGGTGATTTATTTTAGTTCCGATTTTTTTCTCCGAAACTACCTAAAGAACAAAGTAAGCCAAGCTTCTGAACAAAAGTATGAGGTTGATTTTGACAGGTTCTATGTTTCTTTGTTTCAGCGAGGATTAATTTTTGAGGGTTTCAAGTTGATTCCTGTTGAGGAGGCTTTTGTGGATATGCCCGATGTCCCTTATTACAAAATCGAAGTCCCAAAGATTTCACTGACCCGCCTGTTTTACGCTTTCAGAAAGCGCGAGTTTCAAATAGGCATGGTGGCACTTAGTAATCCCTCCATTGAGTTCAGGCTGATCGAAGATGTAGAATCATTGCAAGAGAGCGGAGAAAAATCGCCATTACAACTTTTAGAAGAAGAAATCAGAAAGAGCTTTGGAGAAATGGGCTTGAAAGAAATCCGAGTAAAGTCATTAGTGGTGAAGGAGGCTGATTTACTTTTAAAGAATTTCATTTCACAGAAATCTATTAAAATTGATCATGCAGACATTCTAGTTAAGGATATTCAGTTATTGCAAGATAGATCTCCACAGACACCACTGAATGCAGCAGGGTTTTCTATTGATTTAGACAATTTTGAAATCCTTCTAGCAGATAGCGTGCACAATATCAAAGCATCAGAAGTTCACGTATCTTCGATAGAGCAGTTTATCAAGGCTAAAAATGTCTCAATCTCTCCTGATTTTTCGAAAAAATCAAGCACCTATTTTCAGGTACACCTAAATGATCTTCAGGTTGGTGACGCAGATATTAATAAAGTGTTTTACACGACAGAAGTAGATGTTGGGTCTTTGCGACTATACAAGCCTGTCTTTCACCTTTTTAACTCTAAAGATAGAGTGGAAGCCAGTAATCAAGATAGTTTTGAGCTTTATGCCCTTATAGAAGGGATATTGAAAGCTATTCAAGTGGAAAGTTTAGAAATTGAGGAAGGTAAGTTCACCCAAACAGTGGTAGGAGAGATTGATAAACCACGTATCAAGTCTGATCGTATAGATTTCGAAATGCAAAATGTGTACATTGGCCCAGACAATAAGCTCACCCAAGATCAGTTTTTCTTTGCAGAAAATGCTGCTTTGGTACTGCAAGGGGTTGAACTGTCACTGGGAGATCAACTCCACAAGTTTGTTGGAGAGCATGTGTCACTGTCTTCTTTTGAGGATGAGATTCTCATGCGCAATGTGAAGATTGTGCCTACTGATGAAGCTGACTCTGTTGACGATGAGACGATTTTTGAGATCGATGTGCCTGAGATCAGGATTGAGAAATCAAATTTAAAAAAAATCTATAATGAAGGTATAGTAGATATTTCTACTGTTATGATCAATAGTCCAGAGATCATCTTGAGGGATATAGAAGCAAATCGAGAAGTAGAAAAAAAGCCTTTTGACTTACAAGCTTTGACTAGGGATTATCTCCGAGCTATTTATATTGAAAAACTAGCTGTAAACGAAGGCTCTCTAGTCATTGATAATAATTTAAGAATCAGACAAGACAGCCTCTCCTTTGGCAAGTTGAATTTGGTATTGGAGAAATTTGCGCTGGATCAGTACACTGATCGTAATGGTAAGGGGATATTTTTCGCGGAAAACCTACAAGTCGAGTTAAAAGATTACGCCTTAAAACTGTCTGATAACTTACACGTTTTTAAAGCCAATAGTCTTTACCTGGATACAAAGTCCTCCATTGTGAGGATTGAAGGGTTTTCAATCAGACCTTTTCAGATAGGTCAGCTGCAAGCCAATTTAAGAAATTATGATAAGTCAACTGCCATAGACTTGTACATCCCAAGATTTATGGCAACTGGAGTGGATTTAAAGCGTGCTTATTTTAGAGGTGATCTTGATATCAAAGAAATACGTGTCCCTTCCCCAAAGATCAGTATTTATAATTTTGGACCGAGAGAGAAAGATGATTCGGATAGGGTAGATAGACAGGATATTTTAGATTTACTAAGGGCTTATTTTACCGAAGTAACTGTGAATCACCTCATTTTGGAGCGAGGAAGCCTCAACTATGAGAACTATGGAAGGGAAAAACTTAGGACTTTTTCAGAAGATAACGTCTCAGTAGCAGTCAAGAATTTTCACATTGATCAAAATACTACTCCAGCAGAAGTTGGAAACTTGTTTTCGGAAGAAGTAAATCTTGGACTGAACAATTATGTGTTTAGCATAGCAGATGGAAAATACAATATCGTAGCCGATAGGATTAGCTTCAACACAGCTCGAGAGGAGATCATTACATCAAATGTACAGCTAAGACCAAGCACGAGGACTGCCGATAAGACAAGAATTTCAGTCAATATTCCTACACTTTCTTTTACAGGGTTTGATCTTGAAAAATTCATGTTTGACAATGAACTGAACCTTAACAAAGTGAAATTATCAGGGTCTTCTGTGAATCTATTGCTCAACAAAGATGTAGATGATTCAGAAAGTGAACCTAGATCAAGGAGACGAGACAGAACCTTACCAAAGACGATCAATTTGATCAATATAGATACTGTCATGGCAGAAAAAGCCAATTTCAATCTTTCTATGAGAGAAAATGGTCATGCCAGAGAGTTGGTGGATACAGGTATTGATCTTTCAATATTCGATTTCATGTTGGATTCAGCTTCACTCGCTAAAGGAGATATTTCTGGTTTTTTTGGAGGGCTATCTTTGTCGATAGATGAATTTTGGCTGACATTGCCAGATAGTGTGCATAGGGTGACTTTTTCTAAAGTCGAGTTAGATACAAGATATGAAGGGATTTTGCTCAATAACCTTAGGATTATACCTCACAATCTTTACGGCAAACCGGGTGCTCCAATCATTTCTGGACATATTCCTACAGCCCTTATCAAAACCAAAGCAGTGGCAGATGCACAAGTGAATAAGGATTTGGTCATTTCAGAATTCAGACTTTTCAGGCCTGATATTGAGCTCTTTACAGATGAGGAAGAAAAGGCAGACTCAAGTTCGCCTTCGGATGCTGATGTGGGAGACAACATGAATCAAATCTTGGAAAGAGTAGTAATTGAAGAGTTTGAGATCGTTGATGGAAATCTATCTTTCTATGATAAAAATGCAACTAAAGAGCCACAAATTTTCAACCGAATAAATGTCTCCCTTCAAGACCTCGATCTTGACTTGGAAGAGATGTCTGGCTTTGATAGGTCGGCATTGTTGAAAAAGGAGTTCAAGGTCAGTTTGCCTGATTATGAGATTTATACTAAAGATAGTATGAATGTATTCAAGATCGGATATGCCATGATCAGTCAAGACAAAATCCAATTGCAACAGGTGAGTCTTATGCCAAGATTTGGGAAATATGCATATACCCGATTGGCAAACCAAGAGATAGATGTCATGAACTTACAAATCCCTGAAATTGTCATAGAAAAACCTGATTTAAAGTTGTTGGCAGACAAACAAATACTTAAGGCAGGAGGGCTTGCTGTTATGGATTTGGAAGGGCAGATTTTTAGAGACAAGCGATTTCCTTTACCAGAGGGAAAGTATAAAATGATGCCACAGGAATTGATGCAGCAAGTTGGTTTTGATGCTTTGATAGATACATTAAAGCTTGTGAATGGCAAGATCACCTATGAAGAGTTTCCAGAAAAAGGCATGGTCCCAGGGGAGATATATTTTTCTGATCTCAATGCTACTCTTTTTCCTTTCCACTTAAGTAAAGAGAAAGAGGATTTCGAATTGAGTCAAAGCTTTTTGAAAGGTAAGGTGAAGATCAATGATGTAGCACCTATCAGCTTATCAGGGATTATGTATTACCAAGCGCCTTATCAGATGTTTTTACAAGCAGAGATTGGAACATTTGATTTTGAATTGATCAATCCAATCCTTATGCCAAATGCTTTTGTAAAAGTCCGAGAAGGTCATGTACATGGCGGTGAATGGTCATTTGTAGCTGACAATAAAGAAGCCAAAGGTGAAATGATTCTTCGATACAATGATCTTCGGGTCGATTTGCTTGATGAGCGGACTTTGGAACTTGGCAAGGGGAGAAAGAGAATTCTGACTTTTGTATTAAATACTTTTGCTTTGAAAAGTCATAATCCCAGAAAATTCCCAAGAAACACAGTGAAAGGACAAATCTATGAACCTAGAGATACTGAAAAGTTCATCTTTAACTATTGGTGGAGGACTACATTTTCGGGCATGAAAGGTACTTTTGGTTTTGGGCAATCTCGTCCTCCTAAAAAGCTCCCACTGATAAAAAGGAAGGAAGAGGAGTAGACTCCTCTTATCAAATCTTCACCGCTCTGGTCATTTCTTTTTTCCCTGGAGGTCCTGGCAATGTTTCTACCTCCATACCTAGTGACTTGAGATCTCTTTTCAGCTGACCCATAGCGCAATAAGTCGTAAAAACCCCTTCAGGATTCATGCTGTCTACTACTTTATCCAGCATTTCTTTAGACCACAATTCAGGTTGCTTGTTTGGTGCAAAAGCATCGAAAAACACCACATCAGCAGGGTATAGCGCAACATCTTGAAGTGTGGTCTGCTCTTTTTTCATGTTGAAAAATTCTGAAACTACAACTCCCTCATTCCATGATGCTTCATGCAAAGCATTGAAATATGGTTTAAAATGCATGATCATAGGATCAATATCGGTATAGTTAAGTTGGGAGTAGACGGATTCTTCAAGAGGGTATGGCTCAATGGTATGATAGAGCACAGGGATTTTATTTTGTTCTGCCCATACCAATGCAAGCCAAGCATTCAACCCAGTTCCAAAACCTACTTCAAAAATTCTAATGGGCTTGGCTCCAGGGTGTCTCATTTCCCACGTTTCTAGACCATAGAGCATAAAAACATGGATAGATTCTCTGTAAGCACCATGAAAGGAATGATATGTTTCATTCAGTTCAGGTAGGAAAAGTGAATGAGAACCGTCTTCAGTGGTTATGATTTTGATTTCTTTAGACATGCTATTGTTATTTTTTTTCTACTAAAACAGCACTATATGCCGATACTCCTTCTTCTCTACCTACAAAGCCTAACCACTCCGTCGTAGTAGCTTTGATAGAGACATCCTCTTCTGATATGTCCATTACTTCTGCAAGACACTTTTTCATTTCTGGAATATAAGGATTGATTTTGGGGGTTTGAAGGCAGATGGTGGCATCTATATTTGATACTTCATATCCTTTTTCTCTGATGAGGATCATTACCTGTTTGAGTAAAATTTTGGAATCTATACCCTTATATTTTGGGTCTTTGTCAGAGAAGTGAAAGCCTATGTCTCGGAGGTTGGTCGCTCCAAGCAATGCATCACAAATCACATGAATCAGTACATCTGCATCAGAATGTCCCACAGCACCTTTTTCATGGTTGAGTTTGATACCTCCTAGCCAGAAATCATATCCTTCTTTTAGCTGATGGACATCATAGCCAAATCCTACCCTAATTTTTCCCATAATTATATGTTATTATTTTTTCCCTTGGGTTAAAACCCGGGGCTAATATGCCAGTTGTCCTTACAGGACTTATTGTTGGCAGGTATTGTTTATATTCTATTTTCTTTTACGAAATTCTATGTCTTGGTTTTTGACTCTTGCTCCTGCTCGCAGCAGGCAAGTCCAAATTATAATCTCTCACCTCTCTTCACCCTCCAATCAATCTTCCATACCTGAGGATTTCATTTTTTCTACATTTTCGGCAAAACGAAGCGCAGAAATAAACTCTTCGATATTTCCTTCCATGACATCGGGTAAGTTATACACTGTCTTGTTAATCCTGTGATCTGTAACTCGGCTTTGAGGATAGTTGTATGTTCTGATTTTATCAGACCTATCTCCACTTCCTACCATAGACTTCCGCTGTGCTCCTACTGCCTCATTGTGTTTGGCTAGCTCGATTTCATATAGTCTAGAGCGAAGCACTTTCAATGCCTTTTCAAAGTTCTTGATTTGGGACTTTTCATCTTGACATGTCACTACCAATCCGGATGGAATATGAGTCAATCTCACAGCCGAATAAGTTGTGTTTACAGACTGACCGCCAGGCCCAGAAGAACAATAGGTATCTTTCCGAACTTCATTCATATTGATGTTCACCTCCACATCATCCATCTCTGGCAAGACAGCTACTGTAGCGGCAGATGTATGTACTCTACCCTGTGTCTCCGTAGCTGGAACTCTTTGTACCCTGTGTACACCCGACTCATATTTCATCATCCCATACACATCGGCTCCAGTAATGGTACTGATGATCTCTTTGTATCCACCAGATGAGCCAAAGGTCAAATCCAACACAGTGAGCTTCCAGCCTTGCTTGTCACAGAATCTCTGATACATCCTGAAAAGATCGCCAGCAAAAATCGCTGCCTCATCCCCACCTGTTCCACTTCGAATCTCTAGTATACTATCTTTAGAATCATTTGGATCCTTGGGAATCAACTGCTGCTTGAGATCCTCTTCAAGCTTGATCTCTTTAGCTCTCAGTTCATCAAGCTCCAACTTTGCCATCTCTCTGAAATCGGGATCTTTTTCGTTTTCCAAGATTTCCTTTGAACTTTTGATATTATCTAATACCAATGTATATTCATCAAGTAGCTCGACTATCTTCTCTAATTCTTTATATTCTTTGGTTAGCTTAGTGTATTTCCCCATATCAGACATGGCGTCTGGCTGGATGATCAGCTGACCTACTTCGATAAATCTATCTTTAAGCGCTTGTAATTTGTCAAGCATATTTTTCTATTGTTTTTTTAATGGGGCAAAGATAACACCTCTACCCATAGGATGAAAATTAATATAAAATGTCCAAGAAGGCATTAAAATCAATACCTAAAGCCCTTCAAAAGACTCTCTAAGGTACTTGGCTGTATAATTATCTTGCAAGCCTACCATATCTTCAGGCGTGCCTTCATAGGTTAAATGCCCCCCTTTTTCTCCTCCTTCTGGCCCAAGATCTATCACCCAGTCAGCCGATTTGATTACTTCTGTATTGTGCTCGATGACTATCACAGAATGACCTTGCTCTATGAGAGCATTGATCGCATAGAGTAGTTTTTTGATATCATGAAAATGAAGACCAGTGGTAGGTTCATCAAAAATAAATAAGATATGATCTCCAGCTTTGGTTCCTCCTTTACTTAGAAATGAGGCTAGCTTCACCCTCTGCGCTTCGCCCCCAGAAAGTGTATTGGAAGACTGTCCCATGCCAATATAACCTAACCCAACTTCTTGCAGCGGTAGAAGCTTGTTTACAATTTGATTCTTACCCTCAAAAAAATCAATAGCTTCATCTATGGTCAAGTCCAATACATCTGAAATATCTTTGTCCTTATATTTTGCATCGAGGATCTCAGCTTTGAACCTTTTTCCCTTACACGACTCACAGGTCAAATGTATATCCGCCATAAACTGCATCTCTACAGTCACAGTTCCTTCTCCTTGACATGCCTCGCAACGCCCACCATCGACATTGAATGAGAAAAAAGCTGGCTTATACCCTCTTTGCTTAGAGGTAGGCAGGTCAGCATAGAGTGCTCTGATTGCATCATAAGCTTTAACATAAGTCACTGGATTGGATCTTGAAGATTTACCTATTGGATTCTGATCGACAAATTCTATCTGACTGATGTCACGATAGTCCCCTTCGATCTTTTCAAATTTCCCAGATTCATCTATCACCGTTCCCATCATCTTTCCAAGTGCAGGGTAGAGAACTTTTTTGATCAATGTGGATTTCCCAGATCCACTTACCCCTGTGACTACTGTCAGTGTTTTCAAAGGAAATTTTACCGTCAAGTTCTTCAGGTTATTCTCTCTTGCACCTTTTACAATGATGCTATCTTTCCATTTTCTATTCTTTTCTTTGATGTTGATTTTTTCTTCTCCCTTCAAATACTTGGCCGTATAAGTAGAAGAAGATTTCACCAATTCATCAAGATTGCCTTGAAACATCAACTCTCCTCCTTTGACACCTGCATCAGGGCCGATATCTATGATTTCATCAGCAGCTTTCATGATTTTCTCCTCATGCTCCACGACTATCACCGTATTGCCAAGGTCTCTAAGACTTTTCAACACTTCTATCAGCCGATCTGTATCGCGTGGGTGAAGGCCAATACTTGGCTCATCAAGGATATACATGGATCCTACTAGCGCCGAACCTAAGGATGTTGCTAGCTTGATACGCTGATATTCTCCACCAGACAGGGATGAGGTCAACCTGTTCAAGGTCAGGTAGCCGAGCCCCACCTTGTTTATGTATTCTAGTCTATTTAAGATCTCCTTGAGCAATCTTGAAGCTACATTTTGATCTTGAGCTGATAGTTCTAAAGTTTGAAAAAAATGCAAAGCATTCTCATTTGGCATCAGCACCACATCTGTGATAGAATGATCTGCGATCTTGACGTAAGATGCATCTTTTCGTAGCCTTGTTCCTCTGCAATCAGGGCAGGTCGTCCTTCCTCTGAACCTAGAGAGCATTACCCTATATTGTATCTTGTGCGTCTTACTTTCTAGGTCTTGGAAAAAATCATTGAGCCCTTTGAAGTAGGAATTACCCGTCCAAATCAACTCTTGCTCAGTAGTAGTCAAGTCTTCATAAGCCCTGTGAATGGGGAAATCAAAGTATATGCCCTTCTTGACCAAAGGCTCCAGCCACTTACCAGTAGACCCTCCCCTCCAAGGCGCAATGGCACCTTCATATACGGACATGGTTTTGTCAGGAATAATTAAATCTGGGTCCAAACCCAAGACAGAACCAAATCCCTCACAGGTTTTGCATGCGCCAAAGGGATTATTGAAAGAGAAAAAATTGACTGAAGGTATCTCAAAACTCATCCCGTCAAGCTCAAACTTATCCGAAAATGTACGCTTAGTCTTATCTGGAATCAGAATGGTGCACTCTCCATGGCCCTCATAAAAAGCCGTCTGAATAGAATCTGCTATTCTAAATTTGTTATCCTCATCCTCCTTTTGAACTGTCGCTCTATCGATGAGGATTTCATAAGTTCCTTTTGGTAATTTTTTTTCTGCAATAAGCTCCTCCACAAAATGTACCTCACCATCTATCAACACCCTAGTAAACCCCTTTTGTAAAAGTAGCTCTAGCTCTTGGGCTTTGCTTCGATCTTGAAGCACCTGGAGAGGACATGAAATCATTACCCTATCACCTTCCTCAAATGAATGCACAAAATCAACCACATCAGTTACGGTATGATGTTTCACTTCCTCCCCACTGACTGGTGAGTATGTCCTCCCTATCCTACTGAAAAGTAATTTCAAATAATCATAAATCTCTGTAGTGGTTCCCACCGTAGATCGTGGATTCTTAGTACTCACTTTTTGTTGGATAGCTATTGCTGGGGATACACCTTTGATATATTCAACATCAGGCTTTTCCATTCTTCCCAAAAATTGCCTTGCATAAGAGCTTAGACTTTCGACATACATACGCTGTCCTTCAGCAAACAATGTATCAAAAGCAAGAGAGGATTTTCCAGATCCTGACAATCCAGTCACGACCACTAGCTTGTTTCGAGGAATTGCTACACTCAAAGCTTTGAGGTTATTCACCCGAGCATTTTTGATAATTATATATTCCTTAGGATCAAGTTGGTCAAGAGTATCTGACCCAATAGGTGTGCTTACATTCATAAGGTGCAAAGTTACCCAATCAACTGCTGAAATGGTAATTTGTTGAAGAAATAAATGGACACATCCTTTCATTCTATCAAGTCTGGAATAGCAAACAAGACCGAATCACTCTTATAGATTAAAAATGAAAGTGAGAATTTGACTCTTACAAAGAATTTTCTTGATAGAAAATTGTTTGCTTTATAATAATATGAATATCCGCTTTCGCACAAAAAGAAGTATTTCACTCAAATAATAGATTACTTCGGGATTAAAATTAACTAATATCTGGATCTTGAAAATACCAAATATGACTCTGTTACTGGTATCTTTGCGGATATACTTATAGATTCAGATACGTCAACCAATAACAAAATGAAAGTAGAGAAAAATAAAGTAGTCTCAGTGAGCTACGAATTACATGTAGATGACGGTGAGCAAGGAAAGACATTTTTCGAAAAAGTTGAAAAAGACCAACCTCATCATTTTCTATTCGGTGCTGGAAACACCATCCCAGCCTTGGAAAAAGCACTAGAGGGCAAGGCTGTAGGTGACACATTTGAAGTATTTATAGACTTTGAAAATGCTTATGGGGATTATGATGAGAGCAAAAAAGCTATCGTACCAAAGGCAAATTTTAAAGAAAATGGAAAGAAGAATCCCGAAATACTCAAAGTAGGTAGGGTAATTCCCATGCAAGATGATCAAGGAAATCAACTCCGAGGAGAAATCGTCAAAATCGACTACAAAGGAGTTCACATGGATTTTAACTCCCCATTGGCTGGTTATGATTTATATTTCAAAGGAGAAATCGTGAATATCAGAGAAGCAGAACAGGAGGAAATCGACCATGGGCATGTTCATGGCCCAGGAGGACATCATCATTGATAAATCAAGGTGTAAGCCATTTCAAAAATAATGTAACTATCCTGACAAGCTTATTTCGAGATTTGTAATTCTTAATTCCTTACAAATCGAATCATGAATAGGCGTGCAGAAGAAATAATAATCCCCCTTGAAGGTATAGCAAGTGACCATTGCGCTTTAATCATTGAAAAGGCAATTGCAAAAATAAATGGCGTATTAGCACATCGTGTGGAGAGTAACAACCACCGCGCTGTAATCCAAGTCTCCGATCAAGAAAAGCTTTCCGAAGTGATCAGTACCATCAGAGACTTGGGCTATGGCGTTCCGACCATAAAGAAAACATACCCTGTATTGGAAATGTCCTGCGCTGCATGTGCTGGAAGTGTAGAAAACACCCTCAAAACCACCTTAGGTGTAATCGATGCTAAGGTCAACTATGCCAATGAAAAGGTAAGTTTAGAATTTATACCTGAGATCAATTTTAGCGAAAAACTCAAAGCAAAAGTACAATCAGCTGGCTATGACCTACTCATAGAAGAACACACCAATAGCGGTCAAACGGTCGAAAACATACACCAGAAAAAACTTAAGAGACTAAAAATCCAAACCATCTGGGCTTTGGTCTTTTCGACACCAGTCGTAGCGATAGGCATGTTTTTCATGAACATGCCCTATGCTAATGAACTCATGTGGCTATTCAGCTCTCCTGTAGTACTTTGGTTAGGCAGGGATTTTTTCATTCATGCTTGGAAGCAAGCCAAACTCAAGTCTACCAACATGGACACGCTAGTCGCATTGAGTACAGGGACTGCATACTCTTTTAGTGTTTTCAATACTGCTTTTCCACAATTTTGGGAAGACAAGGGACTCCATGCTCATGTCTATTTTGAAGCTGCCACTGTAATTATCGCATTCATACTTTTAGGAAAACTTTTGGAAGAAAAAGCAAAAAGCAAAACATCCAATTCCATCAAAAAACTCATTGGACTTCAGCCTAAAACGGTAACTATCATAGAAGAAAATGGACGGCAAGTAAATGTCCCAATAGCAAGACTAAAAGTTGGAGATTCTATCTTAGTCAAGCCTGGAGAAAAAATCGCTGTAGACGGGTCTGTACTAAAAGGAGAATCTTATGTAGATGAGAGCATGCTCACAGGTGAGCCACTGGCAGTACAAAAACAAGCGCTTGACAAAGTCTATGCAGGCACCATCAATCAAAAAGGCAGCTTCGAATTCACTGCCGAAAAAGTAGCAGGAGACACACTACTCGCACAGATCATCAAAATGGTGCAAGATGCACAAGGAAGCAAGACACCTGTTCAAAAATTAGTTGACAAAATTGCTAATATTTTTGTGCCCACGGTGATTGTAATTGCCGTTGCTTCCTTCCTTCTCTGGAACCTAATTGGTGGTGAAAATGCATTTACACAAGGGGTATTGGCAATGGTCACGGTTTTGGTGATCGCATGCCCATGTGCTCTTGGACTAGCCACACCCACAGCGATCATGGTCGGTGTAGGTAGAGGAGCCGAAAAAGGAATCCTAATCAAAGATGCAGAAAGCCTTGAACTGGCAAAAAAAATCAATACCATCATACTTGACAAAACAGGTACTATCACAGAAGGTAAACCAAAGGTGGTGAATGAGTGGTGGATAGCAACCAATCCTGAAGCTAAGCACATACTTTCCAGCATTGAAAATCAATCAGAGCATCCACTGGCAGAAGCAATTGCATCACATTTTCCCCAAGAAGAAACAATACAGGTTTCACATTTTGAAAGCATCACGGGCAAAGGGGTAAGAGCAACCTATAAGGGTCAAAAATATCATATCGGAAATCGCCAGCTGTTGGAGGATTTGCAAATATCCATTGATCAAGAAGCTTTTGTAAAAGCTGAAAAATGGAGTCAAGAATCAAAGACTGTAGTTTGGTTTGCTGATACGTCCAGCGTAATTGCGGTTTTGGCAATTTCAGATCAAATCAAACCCTCTTCTCATTCAGCTATCATACAGCTGCAACAATCCGGCATAGAAGTACATATGCTCACTGGGGATCAAGAGAGCACAGCAAAAGCTGTTGCCAAAGAAATGGGCATCACACATTTTAAAGCTGGTGTATTACCAGAACAAAAGGCTAATTACATCAGACAGCTTCAGGCTCAAGGAAAGATTGTTGGAATGGTAGGAGACGGAATCAATGACAGCTCAGCGCTTGCGCTTGCAGATGTAAGTATTGCAATGGGCAGAGGTAGTGATATAGCTATAGATGTAGCCAAGATGACTATCATTTCCTCATCACTATCAAAGCTTCCGGAGGCAATTAGACTTTCCAAAGAAACCGTTCGCACGATCAAGCAAAACTTATTCTGGGCATTTATCTACAACTTGATCGGTATTCCAATAGCTGCTGGGATACTTTATCCTATCAACGGCTTCCTACTCGACCCCATGCTAGCGGGAGGAGCCATGGCCATGAGTAGTGTGAGCGTGGTTATCAATAGCTTAAGGTTGAAGTACAGGGCTTAACCGCCCTTTTTCTTCCACTTACCTTGGGTTTTAAGCTGATTACGATTTCTTTTGGCTTTGGAATTTTTATTACCCCTCTTTTCTTTTGCCTTGTTTGGATTTACACTTGGTCTAGCTTTTTTCTCATGAAAGCCACCTTTGAAATCAGGATTATCTTTACGTTTCTGATTATCAATCTCTCTCTCATAGCCTTGCTTTTCGATAAAAGGCGTATTGGTCACACTCACTTCTTCTGGAATAGACTTCTCTTCTACAGACATCCTTATGATCTCTTCGATCTTTTCAAAATGCCATATTTCAGCGGGATTGACAAATGTAATGGCATGCCCTTCGTTTTCAGCCCTTCCTGTCCTACCTATTCTGTGTACATAATCCTCATAAATAAGTGGCACGTCAAAATTGATCACGTGACTGACCATAGAGATATCAAGACCTCTCGCAGCTACATCTGTAGCAACCAAAATCCTAACATCCCCTGACTTGAAATCCTCCATGGAGTTGATCCTTGTATTTTGACCTTTGTTGGCATGAATGACACGAATCTCACCCAGCTGCTTTCTCTCTAGATAGCTAAAAACTGATTCGGCATTTTTTCTAGACTTGGTAAATACAATTACCCTTTTGACATCCTCATCTTTCAATATGTGCTCAAGAAGATTAATCTTAGTCTTGATATTTGGCACTTCGAACTTCGTTTGCTTAATCGTCTCAGCAGTAGTAGCTTGAGCAGAGATCTCGATCCTTTCTGGGAATTCTAAAAATTCAGTGGATAGATTTTCAACTCTACTGCTAAAAGTCGCAGAGAATAATAAATTTTGTCGCTTGGTAGGAATCACTTCGAGAATTGCGCGTATCTGAGGCATAAATCCCATATCTAGCATTTTATCAGCCTCGTCCATCACCAAAGTTTTCAACTCCCGGACATGTATCTCTCCTTTGCGATAGATATCCATAAACCTTCCTGGTGTAGAAATCACTATATCGACTCCAGCTTGTATTTTCTCAATCTGTGTCTTTGGACCAATCCCACCATATAGGCATACGTATCGAAGGTCTGTGTACTTACCTAGCTGGATGACAGCCTCTTCGATCTGCATACAAAGCTCTCGAGTCGGCGCCAAAATCAAAACCCTCGGATGTTGACCTTGGGCATATTTCGCTTTGTATAGTATAGGAAGAACATATGCAGCTGTCTTTCCTGTCCCTGTCTGTGCGATACCTAATACATCATGTCCAGCAAGTGCTAATGGAACAGCTTTTGCTTGGATAGGTGTAGGTATACTGTACCCAGCTTCGGCCACAGCTTCCAGCAGCTGCTTATTCAGTTTAAAATTTTCAAAAGATAGGTTGCTATCAGACATGATTGTTTATTTTTACAGAATGAGGGGAAAACTTGTATACCATTGCTACTTGAGCTTTTTTTCAAGCAGACAACTTATACACATTTCCCGACTATGAAGAAGTATGATTTGCTTAACTTTCACTCTTAAACCATAAGTATTCATGAAAAGCATTTTGATCACCGGTGCAAATATAGTAAATGAAGGCAAGATTACCCCGATGGATGTTTTGATCCAAGACGGATTGATCTACAATGTAGGCAACGATCTCTCTGAATTTGAGGCTGACATCAAGATAGACGGCACTGGTAAACATATTTTTCCTGGTATCATAGATGATCAGGTTCATTTTAGAGAGCCAGGTCTCACGCACAAAGCAGACATCTACACTGAAAGTAGGTCAGCCGTGGCAGGTGGGATCACTTCCTATATGGAAATGCCAAATACTGTCCCACAATCTACCACGCTGGAATTGCTTGAAGAAAAATACAAAATAGCTTCCGAAAAGTCTTTGGCAAACTATTCCTTTTACTTCGGCGCTACCAATGATAATATTGAAGAAATTTTAAAAGTTGACCCTGCTAAGGTGTGCGGGATCAAAGTCTTTCAAGGCTCCTCTACGGGCAATATGCTAGTAGATAACCAAGAGAGTTTAGAGAAAATTTTTGCAGAATGTAAGCTTCTCATTGCCACACATAGTGAGAATGACAACATCATCAAAGAAAATCTAGAAAAATACAAATCAGAGTTTGGTGAAGACATTCCTGCAAGCTACCATCCAAAAATCAGATCTGAAGAAGCCTGCTATGATGCTTCAAAGAAAGTAGTGGATCTGGCAAGAAAATACGGAACAAAACTACACGTACTTCACATCAGTACTGGAAAAGAAGTTGAGCTGTTTGACGAAACGCTACCACTAGAAGAAAAAAGAATTACGGCAGAAGCATGCATACACCACTTGTGGTTCTCAGATAAAGACTATGAAGAGAAAGGCAACTTCATCAAATGGAATCCAGCGGTAAAAACAGCCGAAGATCGAGATAGAATTCTTCAAGGCGTAATCAAAGGCAACATCGATGTGATTGCCACAGATCATGCTCCACATACCGTAGAGGAGAAAAAGGAAAAATACCTCAAAGCTCCATCAGGCGGCCCACTGGCGCAGCACAGCTTGGTAGCTATGCTTGACCTATATCACGACGGCAAAATCAGACTTGATCAAATCGCCGAGAAAATGTGTCACAATGTAGCTATCCTGTTTGAAATAGAGCAAAGAGGCTATATTAGACCAGGATATTATGCAGATTTGGTGATTGTAGATTTGAATGATTCATGGACAGTCAGCAACCAAAACATATTATCTAAATGTGGCTGGTCACCATTTGAAGGGCACACATTTAAATCTAAAGTGACACATACGATCGTTTCTGGACACTTAGCGTACGAAAACGGAGAGTTCAACGAAGATAAAAAAGGTGAAAGATTAACATTTTCTCGAAAAAATATTGGCTAGTCTATTGTTTTGAAAAAAATGGAATATTACCTTTGCATTCCAATCAAGCAGCTGGCTTGATTCTAAAGCAAAAATGGTGGTTGTAGCTCAGCTGGTTAGAGCGCTGGTTTGTGGATCCAGAGGTCGCCGGTTCGAACCCGGTCTTCCACCCAATTAACCCCTCTTTTAGAGGGGTTTTCTTTTTTCAGCTTACAAACTGGAACTTGAATGGCACAAAATTTGTCAAACTCGTGGTATCATTTAAATTAAAGTAACTCGGCAATGTTTACATTATTCAAAGCTTCGCCAAAATTCCCAAAAATCCAACCAGTGAATATAAAGTTCATTCAGAGGTATTTTGAAAAGTTTGAAGAATCACTTCGAAACTTTGAGGAAGTACAAAAAGAAGGTATCGGCACCTAATTAGTGAAGATAATATAAAGGTTATGGAAACATAGCCTTTATTTTTTGCTTATTTATTTTTCTTTCCGTTTGGAAAAGCTATTTTTATGCAAATCTCCAAACTTTTAACCAAATGAGTTACATACATTTTGATAAGACGCAACTAGTAAATTTAAACTATTCTCTTGATCGTGAAATCATCAGAACAAACCGGGGAGGATCATATACCAGCACCACGATTATTGGCTGCAATACCAGAAAATATCATGGACTTTTAGTATCCCCGCAGCCAGAGATTGATAGCCAACTGCATGTGCTCTTGTCCTCAGTTCATGAAACAGTAATTCAGAGAGGCGCTAGCTTCAACCTTGGCATCAGCAAGTACCCTGGCAATTATTCTCCAAGAGGACATAAGTATTTGGAAGATTTTGACACCGAGCCAATCCCAAAGCTTACCTACCGTGTAGGAGGGGTTGTGCTACAAAAAGAGCTAATCTTGGATACCAATCGCGATAGGGTGATGATCAAATACACCCTGCTGGAAGCTCACTCTCCTACCAAAATTAAAATCAGCCCATTTTTGGCATTCCGAGGATATCATGAATTATCCAAAGCCAATGATCGTGTAGACAAAAATTTTACCAAAGCACCAAATGGCGCTATATTCCAACTTTACCCAGAATACTCGCCACTATACCTTCAGCTTTCGAAAAAGAACACATTCCACGCTGACCCAAATTGGTACTATAACATAGAATATATTCAAGAAAGAGAGAGAGGTTATGATTATCAAGAAGATCTTTTTGTACCAGGCTACTTCGAGTTTGACATTGCTAAGGGTGAATCTGTAATATTCTCTGCTGGTCTTACTGAAGCTGACCCTGCCACAAGACAGAAGGCATTTGATAAAGAATTAGCTCGAAGAATCCCTAGAAGTAATTTTGAAAACTGTCTCCTCAATTCTGCAGGGCAGTTTATACAAAAAAGAGATGGTAAGACGCATGTGATAGCTGGATATCCTTGGTTTGGTTGGTGGGGAAGAGATACGTTCATAGCAAGTCCGGGACTAACACTTCCTCAAGGAGATTTTGACACATTCTTGGAAATCATGGACACGATGGCATCAGATCTTCATGGGCCTCTTTTCCCAAATGTAGGTAGTGGTGTAATGCGCAACATGAACTCTATAGATGCACCGCTGTGGTTTTTCTGGTCTCTTCAGCAATACATCAAGTTTTCTGGAAATTCTAAAACAGTAAAGAAAAAGTACCTTTCTAAGCTCGAGACTATCATCAATGGCTACATAAATGGAACAGACAACAATATCCATATGCAAGAAAACGGCCTCATCTATGGCGGTGTAGAGGGAGTGGCACTTACTTGGATGGATGCTGTAAACTCTGATGGGCCTGTGACTCCAAGGATCGGATGTGCAGTAGAGATCAACGCACTGTGGTACAATGCACTTTCCTTTTACCATGAACTAAGCGGAGATGAAGAGGCCAAAAGTTTGGCTGAAAAAGTAAAAGCATCATTTAATCAAACTTTCTGGAACGAGAAGAAAGGCTACCTAGCTGATGTAGTACAAGGAGAGCATAAAGATTGGTCAATCAGGCCAAATATGCTTTTTGCAGTCTCCCTTCCTCACTCTCCATTGGAAGAAAGTCAAATGGATAGTATTTTAGAAATAATAAAATCAAAACTACTTACCCCTCGTGGACTTCGAACCTTGTCCCCTGAAGACCCAGGTTATAAAGGTTATTATTTTGGCGATCAGTATGTAAGAGACAGGGCCTACCACAACGGCACCGTTTGGCCATGGTTACTTGGAAGCTTTGCAGAAGGTTATTTGAGACTTCACGGCAAGTCTGGCAAGCATTTTATCGAAAAGATCATCAAAGAATTCGACTCGGTGATGACTCAATACGGTGTAGGAACCGTGGCAGAAATTTATGATGGAGACCCACCGCACCGTCCGAAAGGGTCTATCTCTCAAGCATGGAGCGTGGGAGAACTATTAAGGATGATGTATTTAGTCAAGCAAGTTTAAAATCAATTTTTATGAAAGTTTTAATGTTTGGGTGGGAGTTCCCACCACATATTTCGGGAGGATTAGGTACAGCTTGTTATGGCTTGGTAAAAGGCCTTGTGCATCACAAGCAAGATATCATATTTGTCGTTCCCAAACTTTGGGGTGATGAAGAGCCCGTGGCCGATTTTGTAAATGCCAGTGATGTGACAGTCGATTACAGGCAGCGTAAGTTCAAAGATATTTGGAAAAACCTTACCTATTTGGAAGTAAGTAGTTTTTTGGTGCCATATCTAAGTCCTGAAGAGTTCAAAAAGTATACAGACTATGCCATTCATGATAGGGTAGATGTAGATGAAAGCATCTTCAGCAATAAGTTTGAATTCAGCGGCAAATATGGAAAAGATCTCCTGCAAGAAGTTTCTAGATATGCATTAGTCGCAGCACAAATCGCGGGATCAAAAGAACATGATGTGATACACGCTCATGACTGGCTAGCCTATCCAGCAGGTATCGCTGCCAAGCAGATCAGCGGCAAGCCGCTAGTAGCACATATACATGCCACAGAATTCGATAGATCTGGAGAATCTGCGGGAGGTCCAGTCTATGAGATTGAACATGCAGGTTTACATGCAGCTGATCATGTGGTAGCAGTAAGTCACCTTACACGAAATATTGTTATCAATAAATATGGGGTTCACCCTGACAAAGTCAGCGTACTTCACAATGCTGTCCTAGATGCAAGCATCATAGAAAGCAAAGTAAAGAAAAAAGTACCAGAAAAAATTGTTACATTCTTAGGAAGAATAACCTTCCAAAAAGGTCCCGAATACTTCGTAGAAGCTGCAAAAAAGGTTTTACAAAGAGATCCTAATGTAAGATTCGTTATGGCAGGAAGTGGGGACTTGCTCAACAAGATGATTCAGAGAGTCGCTGAATTAAAAATGGGCACCAAATTCCACTTCACTGGATTCCTGAAAGGCCAGGATGTAGATGATATGTACGCCATGTCTGACGTATATGTGATGCCTTCGGTATCCGAACCGTTTGGTATAGCTCCACTCGAAGCTGTGAGACACAATACCCCCGTGATCATTTCCAAGCAATCTGGTGTGGCCGAGGTATTACAAAATGCCATTAAAATTGATTTTTGGGATGTAGATGCTATGGCTGACGCCATATTTGCCCTTCTACATTATCAGAGTATCTCCAAAATGTTTAAAGAACTGGGGAGTGAAGAACTGAAAAACCTGAAATGGGAGCATGTCGCTGCCAAGCTTGTAACTGTTTATGATAATATAACTAAAGAATAATCATGAGAACCATTTGTTTTTACTTTCAAGTCCATCAACCATTGAGGATTAAGCCATATAGGTTTTTTGATATAGGAGACGACCACTACTACTGGGATGATTATAGCAATAAAACTATCATGAGAAAAGTAGCACAAAAGTGCTACTTACCTATGAATGCATTACTCCTTGATCTGATCAATCAATATCAAGGAGCATTCAAAGTCAGTTTTTCAATCTCTGGTGTATGTTTAGACCAATTTGAACTCTATGCTCCAGACGTTTTAGAGAGCTTTAGAAAACTTGTTGCCACTGGACATGTCGAGCTATTGAGTGAGACCGATGCTCATGCACTTTGCTCCTTGAAAAGCAAAGGTGAATTCACTAAAATGATCAATGCTCATCGCGAGAAAATCAAGAAGCATTTCAATGGCTACGAACCAAAAGTATTTAGAAACACAGAGCTAATCTACTCTGATCAGATCGGCGCTATGATAGCTGACCTTGGCTTCAAAGGAATTCTTACAGAAGGAGCCAAGCATATTCTAGGTTGGAAAAGTCCTAACTATGTGTATCAAAATGCTATCAAGCCTGAACTTAAAGTATTGCTCAAAAACTTTCAGCTTAGCGACGATATCGCTTTCCGATTTAATAATAAAACATGGGCTGACTACCCTTTGACTACTCCTAAATTTGTCAATTGGATCAATGCCATTCCAAAAACAGAGGAGACATTAAACTTATTTATGGATTATGAAACATTCGGAGAGCACCAATGGGCAGAATCTGGCATTTTTGAGTTTATGAAAGCATTACCTGAAGCAGTATTCAATGGCAGTGATTTTGGTTTTTCTACACCAAGCGAGGTATTGGACAAAGCTAAAGTAATCGCACCTATCCATGTACCTACACCCATCTCATGGGCTGATGAGGAAAGGGACTTGACCGCCTGGCTAGGCAACGACCTACAAGACGAAGCTTTTGAAAAACTTTACCAAATGGAAGGTCTTGTAAACCAAATAGAAGATGAGGAAATAAAAAGGGATTGGGCATACCTTCAGACCTCCGATCACTTTTATTACATGTGTACCAAGTTCTTTTCGGACGGAGACATTCATGCCTATTTTAGCCCTTATGATTCTCCCTATGATGCTTTCATCAATTACATGAATGTGCTTAGTGACTTTATCTTGAGATTAGAAAAGAAACATAAAGAACAACTTAATTCTTGACAGCATTTTATGAACTTTAGGCATTTTACATTTCTTCTCTTCGTCTTGATAATCACTTCATGTCAAGTTAAGGTGAAAAATTCAAGCTCAGAAATAGAAAAGCCTCAAATTCAGCGATTTGACAGATCAGATGCGCATATATTAAAAGGAGTCTTTGTCCCAAAGGATAAAGACTCCTTTTTTACTTCTGGGATAGTCGCTGATGTCTCAGATGATAAAGCCAAGCCCGGGGAGAATCCTAGGTATGGTAATACTTTCCAGCAAAGCATTAGCATCTTAGGCAAGATTGAAAATATACTGTCAGAAGCTAATTTTGAAATGCAAGATGTAGTTTTTCTTAGGGTATATCTTGCCCCAGATAAAGAAGGGAGTATCGATTGGCAAGGATGGTTTGATGCGTATGATAAATTTTTCCAAACCGAAGACAATCCCAATAAAGTCGCTAGAAGCACAGTCGCAGTATACGCTCTTGCAAACCCAGACCTACTCGTAGAAATAGAAGCTGTAGCATTCAAATAACTGATTTTCAGACGCTAATTTTGCATTTTTGAATACAATATCACATATTGTATTCAAAAAACACCTAAACCTAGCGACTATGGACTTTAATCAAGACTTTCAACACCCACCAGTCAACACCTCTGATTGGTTTTTAACTGTATTTATCGCAAATATCCCTATTATTGGTTTTATCATGCTGATCGTATGGGCATTGGACAAAAATGGCAATCCTAGCAAAGCAAATTGGGCCAAAGCCAAACTAATTTGGATGGCAATAGCTGTGGGAATAGGAATGCTTGTGTTCTTTTTGATAGGATTTGGAGCCATTTCTGGATTTTTTGATAATTTTGATCCAGACCAATTTGATATGAGCTAATGCAAATCAAAGCCATATGTACTGATATAGACGGTACATTATTAAATAAAGACAGGGTACTTTCACCACGGCTGATAGCTGCAATAAATAAGTTGCCACAAGATTTCCCAGTAATCTTAGCCTCATCGCGGATGCCAGATGCGATGAGGCACCTTCAAAAAGACATGAATCGTCTAGGCGAACCATTGATATGCTACAATGGAGGATATGTCATACATGATCATGCAAAAAAGGTATTGGATGATGTGCAGATAAGCTTGTCTCATTGTGAATCTTTGGTGGAGATGGCATCTGGTACACAGGTACATATCAGCTTGTACCAAGGAGAAGATTGGTTTGAGCCAGCGCTAGATTATTGGGCTTTAAGAGAGCAAAAAAACACCAAAGTAAACCCTTCCATACTTCATTCTAAGGAAGTCTTAGAAAAGTGGAGGTCTTCTGATACTGGTGCTCATAAAGTTATGTGTATGGGGCCAGCAGAGGAGATAGATAGGTATTTCCAACTTGCCCAAGATGCTATGGGTGACATGCTTCACCTGTATAGATCCAAAGACACCTATATTGAGATAGCCCCGAAAGCAATTTCTAAAGCTTCAGCACTTGAATTGCTACTTCAAACAAACCATAATATCAAAATGGATGAAGTGATGGCCTTTGGTGATAATTATAATGATATCGAAATGCTCAAAGCAGTAGGTGTTGGTGTGGCAGTAGGCAATGCAAGATCCGAAGTCAAAGAGATAGCAGACCGCATCACATTGAGCCACAAAGAAGATGGTGTAGCTGTTATGATTGAAGAAATTTTAAAGCAGAATAACTGGATTTAATTTCATCTTAACTGAATTTAAGACAATATATCAGAATAAAGTTCTGAATTCAATAACCGTTCAGGCACTTAGTATTATTTCTATTGTAGTAGTTAATTCACAAAGAGATACAGCTCCTATGAAAAATTTCAGCTAACTTTGTGAAAAAATTATTGTCATGACCGAACAAACACACAAAGCAGGCTTTGTCAATATCATTGGAAAACCAAATGTTGGCAAGTCTACCTTGATGAATGTGCTTATCGGTGAAAGACTTTCGATCATCTCCTCCAAGGCACAGACTACACGTCACCGCATCATGGGTATCATCAATGACGACAGCTATCAAATCGTCTTCTCTGATACACCAGGCATGCTTAAGCCAAAGTATGAGCTTCACAAAAACATGATGAGTTTTGTGCACATGTCTCTGGAGGATGCAGATGTGATCCTTTTCGTAACCGATCTATTCGAAACAGAAGAAGAAATAGAAGACGTAATAGAAAAGATCAACCAATCGGGTGTACCCGTACTACTTGTCATCAACAAGATCGATCTAAGCAAAGAAGATCAATTGAATGAAGTGACAGCTTATTGGACCCAACGCATCAAAGCAGAAACCATCATACCGATCTCTGCGACCGAAAGCTTCAACACCGAACGTATTCTACAAGAGATTCTAGATAGGCTCCCTAATCATCCACCTTTCTACGACAAGGAGGAACTCACTGATAAGCCTGAGCGTTTCTTTGCATCTGAAATCATCAGAGAAAAAATCTTCCTCAATTACAAAAAAGAAATCCCTTATAGCACAGAAGTGGCGATTGAGGATTTTTATGAAGAAGATAAAATCATCCGTATCCGAGCCATAATCTATGTGGAGCGATCTAGTCAGAAGGGCATCATCATAGGTGAAGGTGGTAAAGCACTCAAAAGAATCGGAATACAGGCCAGAGAGGAAATGGAAAAATTCTTTGGCAAAAAAATCTTCTTAGAAACCTATGTAAAAGTAGAGGAAGATTGGAGAAAGAATAAAAATAAGTTGAAGAAATTTGGTTACGACCAATAAGTAATAGAAAAATGGCAAATATAGTAGCAATTGTAGGGAGACCTAACGTAGGTAAATCGACCTTCTTCAACCGACTGGTAGAAGAAAGAAAAGCCATAGAAGATAACATGTCTGGAGTAACCAGAGACAGACATTATGGGCATGCGCAGTGGGGAGGGAAATTCTTCTCTGTAATTGATACCGGTGGATATGTCACTGGATCAGATGATGTGTTCGAAGCCGAGATTAGAAAGCAAGTAACACTTGCAGTAGAAGAAGCAAACGTAATTTTATTTGTAGTAGACTGCCATGATGGTTTGACAGACCTAGACAAGGAATTTGCAAACGTACTTCGCTCTACCAACAAACCTGTATACATCGTAGCCAACAAGGCTGACAATACAAATCAAGTACACATGGCTTCAGAGTTCTATGCTTTGGGGCTTGGTGATAATGATGTCTATCCAATAGCCGCAGTATCTGGTAGTGGAACTGGAGAGCTTTTGGATGCTATCATTACGAACTTCCCTGATGAGGGCATAGAAGATCCAGATGCAGGGATTCCAAAAATATCCATTTTAGGTAGACCAAATGTTGGAAAATCATCTTTCCTCAATGCGCTTCTTGGAAAAGAAAGATCTATCGTAACTGATGAAGCTGGCACAACTCGAGATGCTATCCATACGAGATACAAACTCTACGGACAGGATTTTATCATCACTGATACTGCAGGGATTAGAAAAAAAGCGAAGGTAAAAGAAGATATTGAGTTCTACTCTGTAATGAGATCATTGAGGACACTTGAGGAGTCAGATGTGATCATCGTAATGGTAGATGCCTCTAGGGGATTTGAAGCTCAAGACATGAACTTGATCAGCTTAGGTATCAAAAACAACAAAGGCATCATGATCATGGTCAACAAGTGGGATCTTATCGAAAAAGATCACAAGACCATGGACAAATTCAAGAAGGACATCATAGAAAAACTAGGTGAAAATCGCTGGATTCCTATGATATTCACTTCCGTGATGAATAAGCAGCGGATTTTCCAAGCCATAGAACTAGCCGTAAAAGTCTATGAAAATAAGAACAGGAAAGTCACTACATCAAAAATCAATGATGTGATGCTTGCTGAAATTGAAAAGTATCCTCCTCCAGCTTGGAAAGGAAAATATATCAAAATAAAATACGTCACGCAGCTTCCTACCAAGAATCCTGTCTTTGCATTCTTTTGTAACCTACCGCAATACATTAAGAGTCCATACACAAGGTATTTGGAAAACAGGCTCAGAGAAAACTTTGATTTTGAGGGCGTTCCGATCAAAGTAGTTTACAAAAAGAAATAAAATATTTTATTCAAAGCGCTTGACAATTACATAATCGGTTGTACATTTGTGTGCTTAAAATTAAGAAACAAACAAAAACACAATGAAAAAGGTATTTGCATTATTCGCCGTAGCTGGTATGCTATTCACTGCATCTTGCGGTAACAAAGAAGTTTCTGAAGAATCTGAGATCGAAGTAATCATCGAAGATACTGAAGAGGCTACTGAAGAAGCTGTTGATTCTATCGAAGAAGCTGCTGAAGAAGTTGAAGCTGAAGTTGAAGAAACTGTAGAAGGTTAATCAATTCTAAATTTTAAATTAAAACCTCCGATTTTTCGGAGGTTTTTTCGTTAGTACTGGCTCATAATTTAAGTCAAATAAAAAACTCCCCGATCATTTTTGACCGGGGAGTTTTTTTTATTCTACTTCCGAAGCATACTCCTCGACAGGAATACAGCTACAGATCAAATTCCTATCTCCATATGCGGAGTCTATTCTTCTCACCGAAGGCCAGAACTTATTCGCTTTGACATATGACAAAGGATAAACTGCCTTTTCCCTAGAATAAGGAAGTTCCCAACTATCCGCCAATGCGAGAGCTGCAGTATGAGGCGCATTTTTCAACACATTATTTTCTTTATCGACTACCCCATCATATATTTCCTGAATCTCAGCTCTGATAGCGATCATGGCATCACAGAATCTATCCAATTCAGAAACTGTCTCTGACTCGGTAGGTTCTACCATCAAAGTTCCTGCAACAGGGAAAGATACAGTAGGTGCGTGGAACCCATAGTCCATCAGCCTCTTTGCAATATCTTCCACTTCTATGCCTACTTCTTTGAAAGCCCTGCAATCAAGAATCATCTCGTGAGCTGCTCTCCCACCTGTACCTGTATAAAGGATTGGGAAATGAGACTCAAGCCTTGTTTTGATGTAGTTAGCATTAAGAATAGCCATTTTCGTAGCATTGGTCAAGCCATCTCCACCCATCATTGCGATATAGGCATAAGAAATCGGCAATATACTAGCGCTTCCAAATGGTGCAGCTGAGACTGCATGAATAGCTTGCGTACCGCCAGTTTTAACCAAAGGATTTCCTGGTAAAAATGGTACAAGCTGCTTGGCCACAGAAATTGGCCCCATACCTGGACCTCCTCCACCATGAGGGATGCAGAAGGTTTTGTGAAGATTGAGGTGACACACATCTGCCCCTATCAAGCCTGGACTTGTCAATCCCACTTGCGCATTCATGTTGGCTCCATCCATATATACTTGACCACCATGCTCATGAATCACTTGACAAATTTCCTGAATGGCTTCTTCAAATACCCCATGAGTAGATGGATAAGTTACCATCAAGCAAGCCAAATTATTGCTATGAGCTTCAGCTTTTGATATAAGGTCTTCTACATCAATATTGCCCATTTCATCACATTTCACTAGCACCACTTTCATTCCTGCCATCACTGCTGATGCCGGATTCGTACCATGTGCAGAAGTAGGGATCAATGCAATATCTCTATGGTGATCTCCTCTACTCTGATGATATGCTCTGATAACCATAAGACCTGCATATTCCCCCTGTGCACCAGAGTTAGGCTGTAGAGAAGTATCTGCAAATCCTGTGATTTCAGAAAGCCAATTTCTCAAGTTCTGGAACATTTCATAATACCCAGCTGCCTGATCTTGCGGACAAAACGGATGTAACTGACCAAACTCTGGCCATGTCACTGGAATCATTTCTGCCGTAGCGTTGAGCTTCATGGTACATGACCCTAAAGAGATCATCGAATGAACAAGTGATAAATCCTTGTTTTCTAATCTTTTGATATATCTCAGCATTTCATGCTCTGCATGAAACTGATTGAATACAGGATGGTCTAGAAACTCGGAAGTTCTCGCTAATCCACCTGGAAGATTGATTTCCAAACTCTCGATAAGTTCATCCCAATTGATAGTGACCTTTTGGCTAGTAGACTTGGCAAACACCTCAACTACTGCCTGAGCATCTTCCAGCGTCTTCGCTTCGTCAAAAGACAAGAATATAGCTCCAGGCTCATACCTGAAGTTCATTTCGGAAGACAAGGCAAAAGCCTGAACCTTAGCTTGCTGCACATCATCCACCTTGATCTTAATGGTATCAAAAAACGATTTATTCTCTTGTTCAAACCCCAGTTTTGACAATGCTTTGGCAGTCAACTGAGCCAAACCATGTGTCCTACCAGCAATTTCTTTCAAGCCTTTTGGTCCATGATAAACGGCATAAAATCCAGCCATTACAGCTAATAGTACTTGAGCAGTACAAATATTGGAAGTTGCCTTTTCTCTTTTGATATGCTGCTCTCTGGTCTGAAGTGCCATACGATAAGCCTTGTTACCATCCTTATCTACAGATACACCAATGATCCTACCTGGCACTTGTCTTTTATAAGCTTCTTTGGTAGCGAAAAAAGCTGCATGAGGTCCACCAAAGCCCATAGGAACACCAAATCGCTGACTCGTCCCGATCACCACATCTGCCCCCATTTCTCCTGGAGGAGTCAACAAGGTCAAAGCGAGTAAATCTGTTGCAAAAGCTGTCAAGACATTACTTTCCTTAGCAGAAGCCACCAAAGACGCATGATCTATAGCCTCACCATCAAGGTTCGGGTACTGTAGAAGTACACCAAACAAAGCAGGGTCGGTCAAATCCAGTTCAGACAAAGGTGCTATTACCAGCTCTATTCCAATCGGTGCAGATCGCGTGATCAGAAGGTCTTTGGTTTGCGGGAAAATTTTCTCATCCACAAAAAACTTATTGGCTGACTTTTTCTCTCTTGGTTTTGAAGCGAATAACATGGTCATTGCTTCAGCTGCAGCTGTAGCTTCATCAAGTAGAGATGCATTTGCCATTTCCATCCCTGTAAGCTCCATCACTGTTGTCTGATAATTGATGAGAGCTTCAAGTCTGCCTTGGGCGATTTCCGCTTGGTAAGGAGTATATGCTGTATACCATCCTGGGTTTTCCAACACATTTCTCAGAATCACTCCTGGTACAATGGTGTCATAATACCCTAAACCAATAAATGATTTGAAGATCTTATTCTTTGAGGCCAATTCCTTAAAAGCCTTCAAAAAGCTGGCTTCTGACTTAGCTGTTGGAAGATCCAAAGCTTTTGTAGATTGGATTGATTTTGGTATCGTCTGATCGATCAATTCCTCTAAGGAGTTCGCGCCGATCTTGTCCAGCATCATGGCAATATCTTCTGATGAAGGGCCGTTGTGCCTATTTTCAAATTTGGTAGTTGGAGAAAGATTAATCTTCATAATCAGTATGGTAAAGGAAAATTATTCGGGTTATATCCTCTATGGAATTGAGAAGTGCAAAGGTATAAATTATTGAATCAAATTGAATTGATGTCTTCAAGATTTATCTCTTAAAACAGTTCAAATTGATAAACGGTTTTAAACTGTTGGGAATAATTTTTAAGTTTGGTATTATTTTATTGAAATAACCATCAGAATATAACTTATGAAGAGAAATTACTGGGTAGCGGGATTGCTATCGTTGTGTCTGACCTGGCAGGTTAGTGCTCAAGATGCCACAGTGCTGAAGTATGCTGAATTGATCACAGCTGAAGGATTAGAGGAAAAACTAACTTACTTGGCTTCTGATGAGCTGGAGGGAAGGGATACAGGAGAAAAAGGCCAAAAAATGGCAGCCGAATATTTGGCCAATCACTATAAAAATCTAGGTCTTGTTGGCCCAGTGAATGGTGATTATTTACAGAAATTCAACTTAGCATCCGTGACTTTTTCTGATGTCAACCTAACAGTAGGAAAACAAAAATTAGTAAACAACGAAGATTTTGTATTCATTGGTGACGGAGATATGAAGAAAGCTGCAAAAGCTGACTTGGTTTTCTTGGGCTTGGCATCTGAAGAGAATTTAGCAAAGGTTGACGTAAAAGGTAAGCTTGTTGGGCTTTGGGCTATTGGAGCAAGAGCCCAAACGGTAGTGAGTGACGTCATGGAAGCAGGAGCTGCGGGTATAGTGATCGTCACTATGGAAGGACAAGCCAATTTTGACAGACTTGCAAATAGATACAAATCCCTGAGTGGAAGAGGAAGATTGGGCTTCGAGCAACCGTCCAAACAAGAACCGATTTTCTTGATCAGTTCTGACAAAATGTCCTCTCTGTTTGAAACTCCAGTAGAAATCCTTAAAGAAGCTGCTAAAAACAATCCTGAGTCAATCAAAGCTCAAAAAGCAAGCTACTTGATCAAAAAGACAACAAAACTAGTCCCTACCGAGAATGTAATGGGCTATCTGGAAGGTACTGATAAGAAAGACGAAGTATTGGTCATCTCTTCACACTATGATCACACTGGCATCGATAGCCAAGGGAGAATCAACAATGGGGCTGATGATGATGGTTCAGGAACTGTGTCGGTAATGCAGATCGCAGAAGCTTTTGCTGCTGCCGCCAAAGATGGTATCAAGCCAAGAAGAAGCATTCTTTTCCTAAATGTAACTGGGGAAGAAAAAGGACTATTGGGCTCTGAATATTACTCTAACAATCCGATCTTCCCACTTGAAAATACGGTAAACAATATCAATATCGACATGGTTGGAAGAATTGATTATGAATACCAAGATGCAGAAGATCAGGACTATGTATATGTAATCGGTTCAGAGATGCTTTCTTCCCACTTGAAAGTAATCAACGAATACAACAACATTACTTACACAGGCTTGAAACTGGATTACAGGTATGATGCTGAAGATGATCCAAATAGATTCTACTATAGATCTGACCATTACAATTTTGCTAAGCACAATATCCCTGTAATATTCTTCTTCAATGGCGTACACGATGATTATCATCAGCACACAGATACTGTCGACAAGATCGAATTCCCATTGATGACTAAAAGAGCCAAGTTGATCTTCCATACTTCATGGGATCTAGCCAACAGAGACGAAAGAACACCTGTAGACGGTACGAATACAAGAACGGATAGATAACTTTGAATTTTTACAAAGTGTAAAGAACTAGGTAATCTTTTTAAAGCTTGCTTTTAAAGGAGATAAACTAGAATAGGTCCCCTTTGACTTTTAGGAAAGTTGAAGGGGATTTTTGTTTTTTGTGATTATTGACCTAATTACACTTTTAATTCAATGAGACCCGAAGGTTAATTCCTAACAAAACACTTGACAGCTATTGTCACGTAGAATTATAAAAATCCTTCAGAAAACAATTAAATTGCTTCAATGAAAAAGAATTTCAGAGATATTATCCATAAAAGTGAGGATGCGATATTGGTAGATTTCTATGCTGACTGGTGTGCCCCATGTCAGACGATGACACCTATATTGGAAGAAGTCATCGAAGAGGTAGGAGGAAAGATCAAACTTTTCAAGCTCAACATAGATAAAAATCCCCAAGTTGCCCAGCAGTTTGCTGTACGATCGATCCCTCATTTCATACTTTTTAAGCGAGGTAAAATCCTTTGGAGAAAAGGAGGTTACATAACCAAGCGTGACTTGATCAAGTCACTAAATGGTTTTTTGGGGTGAATTGACGAGAAATAATCTTTGAGTTCTTTTAAGTTTTTATTAGTTTAGTGATTCACCAGATGTATTTACCAATGGCCAGAATATTTTCAATTTGCCTTTTTTTTATTCTTGTACAGGCAAAGGCTCAAGATCGTAAAATCATCCAATTGGACGAACACAAAATTGACTTAAAAGAAAGCTCAAGAGAACACCAATACAACAAGCTTATCAATAAAAGAATTGGAGACATTCATGTAGATCGAATCCTGGGCTTGAATAATAAAACTGTTGAAACTATAACAAAGCATTTTGAGGGAGACGTCATAGTGAAGGAAGTAACTGAAAAATTTGATCAATTTGACAATAGAATTGAAATAGAAGTAGCTGATTAATTACTGGAATTTCATCTCTGTCTTATATCAGAAATGACTCCATTTTAGTCCAATACAATACTTTACCCAATTCTAACGCTGGAATAAAGTATGTGGATAATCAAGAATTAATATTAACCAGCAATGATTTTTATCCATCTATCAACAAAGAGAAAATAAGCATCCCTCAACTGATAAAGGAGACGATGAATATTTATATGCCTAAAGGCCAAAGTACCAATCACATTTTAAAGCTTGGTTTTTTAATCAATGAACATGGGGAAGTTGAAGACTTTCAATTGTTGAATGACAGAAAAAATACCTATAGCATCAAAAAAAATGCACTTTCTGTTTTGCAAGAAAAAGATATTGAATTCAAGCCAGCTTTAGACTTAGACGGAAAACCAACAACTAGGTGGCTATACTTTACTATCAATCAAACTTTTAAGTCTGAATCGAAATTCACATATCTTTTTGGAAAAAAAATTCACAATGGGGTCTATGTAAAAGCATGCTCATTAAAAAAAGTTTAATGCTCCAGTGTCCTTAGAATTTCTCAAGCTTATCTTTTTGGAAAAGAATTAAAAAAACCTCCCCAAATACATTTGAGGAGGTTTTTATCTAGGCTTTAAGTTTTTCTAGGTATTTTATTTCGGAAAATAGATTTGCAAATTCATCACTTCTTCCATGTCGCTTTGCCACCTTTGGCGGAGTCTACAGTGATACTGTAGTTCCCTCCCCCGCTGACGATCCAGCGAACTTTCACAGCGCTCATACCAGGAATATTTTCTACAGCTATTTTTTCTGGATTTACTTTTTGCTCCGTGACTTTATTGAAGTCTTCATTTTCCACTGTGAATGCAGCGATAGCTTTTGCTCCTGACAAAGTCACATAATCAGGTCTTTCGATTTTGTATTTCAAATCCTGACTAGAGTGGGTAGGGATCATTCGCTCGTTGTAAATCGTAGCGGTGATTTCTTTCAACCCTCCACCTAGGTCTTTTTCATTTACTTCCGTCACACTCAACTTTGGGGTATGGTAAGCATGAAGGATGGAAAAAGCTGCATTTCTATGCGCATCTTGCTCCAGCAAGAAGCCAGGATGTAGTCTTCCAAAGTTCTTCTTGAATCCACCGATTTCTACTTTTCCAAATTGTGGGTGATCATACTCTTTCCAATCTACAAATGCATCTCCGAAAGTCAGGTATTTGTCCACTTTCATCTGCTCATCTTGATTGCCTCGTCCTGCATTTTCATGAAAATAAAGGTAAGAAGTCATCAGCTCGTTGGAGTATGTGAAGATCCCTCTTCCTCCGTAGAACCAATCCAGCTGTCCTCCGAATACTGAGTACAGATCTTTGTAAACAACCAAATACCTGTAACCAGGCATAAACTCCTCGCCTTTCTTTGCAATGGCATCATAGATCCTCACGTCAGTAGCATTGTATGTGTTGAGATCTTCCTCGGCACCTGGCCCTCTGAGGATCATACCACCATAGTTGTGATAAGATTGTGCTGCTGCGATATTTGGGTGTTCCATTACAAACTCCATCACGACTCTATTCTCAGGTACAGTAAATGGATATCTCAACGCACCACTTTGAACGTAATCGGGCTGCCAGTTCCATCCCCAGTCTCTATTTGGGTCATAATAGCCAATACCGTCATCGTTGACACGACCATCACCATCCCTATCGAGTCCCTCTTGACCTAGCATTTCGTACTCACCTTTTTCATCAAGCCCTACTCTGATAAGCTTCCTAGGATCCATTGGATCTTTGATCATATTACCATAAGGTGACTTTCTGATCATCTGCGTAATGTTTCCATCTCCATCCAAATCATCCATCGGATCTTCACCAAATTCTCCATCTCCATCATTGTCAAACACCATCATTCCAGATCTTGGTGTATTGCCATTGTTTGGTCCAGTCATGAAATAGTCATGCGCATCAGGATTGATAGTAGGAGCAAAGTAGAATGTCTTGTCTTTTAACAACTCTGTGATGAAGTCTAACTCTCCATGCATCTCCATTAGATACCAAGCTGTATACAGGGTGAATTCAGTACCTTGAATTTCATTGGAGTGAATGTTTCCATCAATCCACATGGCAGGCTTATCCTCAGGCTTGCCTGTCTTAAAGTCTGTCACTGTCAGTACCCAAATGTCATTGCCCTCATAAGATTTTCCAATACTCTCAAGCTTTACCAGATTTGGATGCTTAGCGACCATGTCTTTCATGATCTCAAGTAGTGCCTTGTTGGTATGGTATCTATTCCAAGAGACTTGAACTTTCGGGTTGTGCGGTGTTCCAGCAGCACGAAAGTACCTGCCATCGGCGACCTGTGCCTCGGAAACTTGAGCCCCACCTATGCACATAGCTGCTCCAAGAGCCGTTTTATATATCCAGTTTTTAATTTTCATAACGCAAAATTTTCATTAATTAGAGTTTCACATTCAAAGTTGCAAATCCAGCATGCGCTGCGCCAGCCTTGATATCTACAGATCCGCTTCCCTTTACTACCCAGCTAAGTGAGGTTTTCTCGAATGCACCTACACTTTTGATCAATTGGATTTTTTCTCCAGCTACTAGGTCTTTCTGATCTTTGGAAATGTCGACTCTGATCTTTCTAAGCCATCTAGATCGCTCTCCTAGCTCTGAATGTGTTGGTAATGGTGAGTTATTGAAAAGGTCTGCTGTGATCCTTGTCAATCCATTGCCTAGCTTTTCTGTTTTGACATTGTGAAACTCGAGTTTAGGCTGTAGGTCTGTCAACTTAAGGATAAAGTTGGTATGCTCTTCTGCGATCTCTGCTACTTTACTGAATGGAGGATTGTGCATTACAAATGGCTTGATTCCTCCTACCTCTACTTTTTGACCTGGAAAATCAGGATGATCAACTGCCGTCCATGGGACAAAAACATCATTGATCCCTTCTTGCTCAGCCCAAGCCAAGAAGTTTGCTTCTGGGTTGCTGATCGCTTTTCCATCTGCATCTTTGACTTCTGGCACCCACCATCCAGGAGTACCGAAGCTTAACCTCCCAAAATGGAAATATGCCCACTGGAAAAAGTCACCATCAGTCCCTTGATTGTTTTGGTTATGCGCTTTTTGGGTTACTGTCTCATTGTATATTCCTGACACCATACCATTTATAGCAGCATCTTTGTTCAAAATAGTAGTGAGTATTCGTTTTCTTGAATCTCCTGCATTGTGTTTTAATGGTGCAGAGAGGTTGTTTGCTGGACTGAAAGTGACTATGGAGAAAATGTTCCATTGATCAAATAAATAATCAAGCAGAGCTCTAGACTCCACTTGAGACACTGCAAAATCTCCAGCAAGTGGTTCAAAAATTGGGAATTTATAAGTCAAAGACTTATTGAAAGCAATACCTTCAGCAAGGTCTTCTCCAAACTTACCATCTTTATCCTTGTCTAGACTTTCGGGCAACAACATGTAGCTACCTCGCTGACCTTTGGACCTATCTGACTTGATAAGAACCCTATCATCATTTTCCAAAGTGATGTAATCGCCCATAGGGCTTTCCACTCGCATCATGGTAATAAAACCATCTTTATTGAGGTCCTCGTAGCCATCTTCACTTACTTGACCATCACGATCGTGGTCAACTTTGGCAGCATTTCCTCTTCTTTCGTACTTTAAAGATGCATGATACTGCTCATATGCGTCAGGAGACATGTTTGGAAAGACATAGAAAGTAGTCTGCTCCAATTTATCTGCGTGATCCTTTACCAGCTTTTCGGCAAACTGCAAGGCCAGCTCTACACTCAAGACATGAAAACCCTCAACTCCACCTACAACGGCTATCCCAGGCTTATTGTCCATATCTCCCTTTCCTACTTTTAGCACCCAAATATCCTTACCACCTTCTGTTTTTGTTAAGGAAGTTAGTTTGGCGGGACTTCCACTGCCAGAGATGGCCTGAAGTCTTTGATTGACCTGACTCAAGGTAGGGTAATCTCCTTGAGCCATGCTAGTAGCAGAATGGGAACATAGCAGCCCTATTCCTGCAACCAATGACAGATAAATCTTCTTCATAAAGTTTAATTTGGTTATTGTATTGGCCAATGATATACTACTTGGCGCAACTATGTTACGAAAAAAACAATTCAAAAATAAGTGCTCTTAGCTAGTACCAAGTATGTGAAATTTGAAAGGCGCTTTAAATGGATGAGTGGGAGAGATGTTAGAGATCAGATACAAGAGTTTTATGTACTAAGTATAATGTAATAAGTACCAAGTAAACTCAATCTACAATCTCTCGTAGAAGCAAAAGTCAAGATACAAGAACCAAGAGGAAAACCCGAAAGGGGTTAAATATTCAGTAGCTCCGAGTTTTGACTCGGGGGTCAAAGATGAAAGTTAAGGTTAAAAGCACCAACCCCAGAGGGGTTGAATTTCTTGAAAGAAGATAAAAAAGGTGTCAAATAAATTCAGGACCTGATATAGAGGCAAGAATTAAGGGCTAAGTTTCAAGCGATAGAACAAGATCATTGGGTTTTTCTCCTCAATACTATCCTTATTCCTTCTGATAGAGTAAAACACACCCTCATTCATTGGTTTTGGAATGTTGTCTATTGTCAAATCTTGATCAAACAATTGCCTCAAATGAATTAGAGGACGATTACTTTCTAAATCAATTGCTATAAAGTAGGAACGATTATCATATACAATACGCAAAAATGCATAGCTATCAGACATCACCACCTGGCCTACCCACAACTTAAGTGTCTTATCAAACCCAGTTAAATTAAACACGTATTCAGGAATCAGCTGATCATCCACTTTTCTAAAGATCGTATCGGTATCTGTATGCGATGTCATGTCACCCCGAATGATTGGCATATAAAATAAAGATGCGTTGTTTACCCTACTTATTATCCTAGGGATTGGATGGATATGTGTGTAATCAGAATGATATAAAAAAATAACCCTCTAAATATCAAATATTTAGAGGGTTAAAATCATAATTGTGGAGAATACCGGATTCGAACCGGTGGCCTCTACACTGCCAGTGTAGCGCTCTAGCCAACTGAGCTAATCCCCCAATAATTATCGGGATAATTTTATTCAAGAGAATACCTTCAAAACAAATTAAAGGCTACAATCATCCTCCCAAACGGAGTGCAAATATAGAAAACCCTTTGTATTCACCAAAAGAAAATTTTACTCTGCTGAGTAATTTACTCTTGTCAATATACTTCTCCCCAAAGTAACTTCATCTGTATATTCTAATTCTCCACCTATAGGAATACCTCTCGCAATGGTGCTTACTTTAACTCCTCTGGCACTAAGCAACCTAGTGACATAGAAAGAAGTAGTATCTCCCTCCATAGTTGCTGGGAGTGCTAGTATTACTTCTTTAACACCAGCATCAGCTTCTTCTATCCTCTTCATTAATGAGGCAATTTTCAGCTCATCAGGCCCTACACCGTGCATCGGGGAAATGACACCACCAAGAACGTGGTATAGACCATTGTATTGAGCGGTATTTTCGATAGCCAATACATCCGGAATCTCTTCCACTACACAAATTATTGAGCGATCTCTTTTATTACTTGCACATATACCACAGATTTCTGCATCAGAAATATTGTGACAAACAGCACAGTATTTCACTTCAGTCCGCATTTTTAGAATGGCTTGTGACAAGGACTCAGATACCGATTCCTTTTGCTTGAGTAGGTGTAGTGCGAGCCTTAGTGCAGTCTTTTTACCAATCCCTGGGAGGCGACTGATTTCATTGACAGCATCTTCTATGAGTTTGGATGGGAAATTCACTAGCCTGTTGGATTTAGACTATGGCTGCTTGTATACCAGCATCAAGGATAGCTTGACACATTGGCTTCAGCTTGGTCTCACTGCCTTTCTTGACAGCACATTTACCCTTGTAATGAATGATGAAAGTGCATTGCTCAGCCTGTTCTTGTGAGTGATTACAGACTTTGATCAGTACTTTGGTTACATGTTCAAATGTATTTACATCATCATTAAATACTACAAGATCATGCGCTTCCTTATCTATCAACTCTTCGAGAAGAACTTCTATTTCTTCCAACTCCGGTAGTGCGTGTGTTTCTTGATTCATTTTGCAAATTTAATTATTATGAACAATTTAGCGTGCTAATTGCCAAACCAATTATGGATTCAAATTTAGCCCTTATCAGTATAATATCATACTTTGCCCTATTGTTTTTGATTTCTTATCTGACAAGTCGCAAAGTGACATCCGATACCTTTTTCACAGGTGATAGGCAGTCTCCATGGTTTTTGGTGGCTTTTGGAATGATTGGAGCCTCTTTATCAGGAGTCACTTTCATCTCTGTACCCGGGGAAGTAGGCAATAGCAATTTCTATTACTTCCAAGTAGTGATGGGCTATACCCTCGGTTATTTTGTAATCGCAAAGGTTTTGTTACCACTATACTACAGGCTAAACTTGATATCTATCTATAGCTTCCTACAGCATAGGTTTGGGTTTTGGTCCTACAAAACAGGGGCATTCTTTTTTATCTTATCACGTACACTAGGCTCATCTATTAGAGTTTTTCTAGTTGCAGGTGTGCTCCAACTTATACTTTTTGATCAGTGGGGTATCCCATTTTGGGTTTCTGTATTGATTACTGTAGGGCTGATATGGCTCTATACCCATAGGGGCGGCATCAAAACTGTCGTTTGGACAGATACCCTACAGACTCTTCTCATGCTGTTAGCAGTGTTATCAAGTATTTACCTTATAGGAAAAGATTTAGGTATTATTCGCATTAGCGAGTTAATCAGCACAGTAGCTAATGACACTCGTTCGGAAGTTTTCAATTGGGATTGGAGATCAGGTCAAAACTTCTTTAAGCAATTTATATCAGGAGCATTTATTACCATAGTGATGACTGGGCTAGACCAAGACATGATGCAAAAGAACCTGACTTGTAGGAGCCTAGGAGATGCGCAGAAAAACATGTTTTGGTTCACCATCATCTTGGTCTTTGTGAACCTGATGTTTTTAGCACTTGGTGTTCTGCTATACCTTTATGCAGAAGCCAACGGAGTGACTATTCCAACTCGATCAGACGACCTTTACCCTTTTTTAGCTACCACTGAGTTCACAGCCTTTGCGGGTGTGATCTTCGTGCTCGGAATTACGGCAGCAGCTTATTCGAGTGCTGATTCTACACTTACCGCCTTGACTACTTCTTTTTGTTACGATTTTCTCGAGATCGAAAAAAAGTATCCTAAAGAGAAACAAATCCAGGTACGAAAAGCTGTCCACCTTGCCTTTACAGGATTGATGTTTTTAGTCATTTTGATGTTCAAATGGATCAATGACCAAAGCATCATCAATGCAGTTTTTATCATAGCAGGATACACATATGGTCCGCTACTAGGGCTATTTGCATTTGGTTTGTTTACCAAACATGATGTTAAAGATAAATTGGTGCCGTACCTGGCTGTTGCTGCTCCTCTGATTACTTTTGTAATCAGTAAAAATTCAGAAAGTCTTCTAGCCGGTTATAAATTCGGTTTCGAAGCTTTGATTCTGAATGGGCTTTTGATGTTTACGGGTCTATACCTGATTAGGAAACGCAAACTATAACTCCTGTTTAGATAGCAATTCATTGATCCTTTTCAATCTCTGAATATTTGCTTCCAATGTGCTATTTGATCCATCAAGATCTACAAGAATCGAGATCAGTCCCTTTACCTTTTTTCCTGGTTCAGACGTTGCTGTAACTGAAGGAGAGACTGAGATCAGCTCTTGAACATCGACATCATAAAGTGTAGCTAACTTGATAGCATCCTCCATTTTAAGGTTGGATCTACCTTGCTCATACCTTGAGTAGGCAGTATAATCTCTTTTACCAAGATATTCTGCTATATACTCCTGAGTGTACCCTCTTAGCACCCTGTGCTTTCTGAGGTTTTCCGCAATGTGACTTTTCAATTCTGTATCCATACTATTTTAATCTATTTGTAGGTGTTATTACAAAAAGCATACACAATTAGAAAATATAATTAATTATTGTTGTATTTTGTTTTATTTAGTCAAAAAATTCCTTATAAAAAGATTAATACACCTATAATAAGGCAGTGCTTGGATCCCAAAATAATTGCTCAAAACCAACAATTTGATCTTTTTCAACACTAACCCCTTCATTTTCAAGCAAATTTTGCATCATTTCTGGTGAAGAAAAATGATGCTTACCCGTCAATATTCCCAATCGATTTACTACCCTATGCGCAGGCACCTCTGGTAATCCATGTGCTGCATTCATTGCATATCCTACCATACGTGCACCACTTTTGATTCCTAAATAATTGGCTATTGCTCCATAAGTGCTCACCCTACCTTTTGGGATCAATTTGACTACTTCGTAGACTAGATCAAAATAATTTTCACCACTACGTTTCATGACATTGTATTGATTTTTGACAAATTTTAGGCTTTGGACAAATTTAAGCTTAATTTTAAAGTAGAAAAAATTATAAATGGACATGGAAAGAAATATAATAATCACTGGAGCAGCAGGCAATCTTGGTAAGGCAGTAGTAGAAAAATTCAAAAGAGAGGGGTACAATATAATCGCCACGATAGAACCTGAATCTGGTGATGAAGTAGAAGGAGCTGATGATGTATATGAAGTAAATGTAACCGATGACCAAGCTGCTCATGATTTTGCAAAAGAATATCAAATGCAATATGGAGACGTCGACGCAGTAATATTGCTTGTAGGTGGGTTTTCAATGGGTAAGATTGAGGATACTAACTCAGAGGATATTCAAAAAATGATTAAGCTCAATTTCTCCTCTGCATATAACATGGTCAAAAATTTTCTACCCATGATGAAAAAAAACAACCATGGGAGTTTTTTATTCGTAGGAGCAAGGCCTGCCCTTCAACCAGAAGATGGAAAAGAAGTTGTGGCATATGCTTTGAGTAAAAGTCTTGTGGTCAACTTAGCGGATTTGGTAGCGGAAGAAACCAAGGCTTTGAAAGTTCGCTCGCACATTTTCGTGCCAAGTGTCATCGATACTCCTCAAAATAGAGAATCTATGCCGGATGCAGACTTTTCTCAATGGGTTCATCCAGATGAAATCGCTGAAGCCATGCACTATGCCCTCAATAATCCGGATCTAAGGAACATGACCTTCAAACTTTATGGTGGGATATAATCTAAACAAACTATGAAAAAACTAACCAACATCGTCACATTATTGCTTCTTATCATGGGGCAGCAAGTATTTGCTCAGACTCAAAAAGAAACTAGAGATTTGAGGAACTTCTCAAGTTTAAAAGTGAACAGTGCAATTGAAGCTGAATTGGTCAAAGGTGAGAAAAATTCTATTGCTATCGTGGCTTCTGGAGTAGACCTTGACAAAGTAGAAACCAATGTATCTGATGGCACTCTTGAAGTAAAATTAGGTAGAGGGAATTTCAGATCAAGTTCCGTGAAAGTAACCATCACCTATGTGGACATTGATGAGATTCAAGCAAGTAGCAACTCCAAAGTATTTGCAAATGATCTTCTTGAGGCTGACAGAATTTATCTTTTTGCGGCTTCTAATGCCTACATTGAGGCAAGCGTGAATGCTACAAATCTTTTTGTAGAAGGAAATACAAATGCCAAACTTGCTGTGGAAGGAAATGCTAAAAACTTGGAACTTAAACTTTATACAAAAGCTGAGCTTGACGGCAAAAAACTGACAATAGATTCAGCAGAAGTTACTGCAAATACAGCCGCTAAAGCAGAATTTAAAGTTGTAGACGCTATCAAAGGATCTGCCGCTACAGCAGCCAGCATCAATTACACTGGAGACCCAAAGCTAATAGATGTAAAAACTAACACGGGTGGCGACATCAAAAAGAAATGAGAAAGCTATTTTTGATTTTATTGACGATAAGCCTTGGTCAATTAAGTGCTTTTGCACAAGCTAATCACGAAGCCATTAAGTCAACAATAGATGCGCTTTTTGAAGGCATGAAAAATAAAGATCAATCTATGATTGAGTCGGCATTTCACACAAATGCAGTGATGCATACCGTCGCAGAAACTGACACTGGAAGTACACTAGGGAGTAATTCAGTGAGAGACTTTGTCAATAGAATAGCTACCTCTCCGGTGGAAACTATCTTGGACGAGCGAATCCTAGACTACCAGATCAAAATAGATGGGGAAATGGCACAAGCCTGGACGCCTTATGAGTTTTTCATTAATAATAATTTTAGTCATTGTGGAGTAAATGCTTTCTCATTGATAAAAACTCCAAAAGGTTGGAAAATCACCTATGTGATAGACACTAGGAGAAAAGAGAATTGTAATTAATAGATAAAACCCTCCCAACTGATCAAGAATATGGATTCAGTTTAGGAGGGTTTTACTTGATAAAGTTTGTTTGAAAACTACTATGGTTGAGGTACGAAACTCATTAGTTCCTTAGCCCCATCAAGAAGAGTTAATTTATTTTTGGCAACTTTTACATTTTTTGCTTGATTCAAAAGGGATATAAATTGATCTTCCCCACCTCCTTCACAAGCTTTTTTAGTCATAGCTCCTGGATCTAGATTCAATGAAGTGCCATCTAACTGAAAGCTTCCATTGAAATTATTACAGCCTGCAAAACCTGCCAATTTTCCCTCATCCATGAAATTCAAAAATGGAATCCCTGAAGTAAATTTACTGGCATCTAAGCCACCTCCTAAGATAGAAGAGAGTACCCAGTTATTTCCTGTAAGCAAATTTAAAGGGTTCAGGTTATTGATAGAGTTACAAGAAGAGAAACTCAAAAATACGAGCAGAAATAAGGCATTTGTTAATTTTTTCATAAAATACTAGTTTAAAATGAATTGAACAGATTTATGAAGTTATAAGAATTTTTGGATTAATCTTACTTGAAATTATTTTTCCCCAAAAACTCATGGTCTAAAATTGGAATTAAATCTAGCTTATAAGAGATCAAACAAAATAATCATTTGCCTATTCATCAAATCTTTGATCAAAAACGATAATGACTATTATCATTCATCCAATTAACATGGTAAAACCTTAGAAATTCTGCAATAAAATTTTTTGAGTTTTGAAAAATTGTAAGTAGAATTGTAAATCATTTACAAATCATGCAAACGACACAGTCACATTCTTTCAATCAGAAAGCTCCTATCGTAAGGAAAGGGGAGTGCATTTTTATAGGCATGACCACCACTACAACATTCACTACCATCACGGGGTAATCCCGTGCTGACTATCTCATATTGCCCCGTTAAAAGTGGTTTGTCAAGCTCAAGCCCAGTTATTACTATATTCAAATCAGGAAGAATCATATTTTTATGAAAATATTAAAATTTGGAGGCTCTTCAGTAGCCAATCAGGAAAACATCAAAAAAGTCTTTGAAATCATCAAAGAGGCCAAATCACAAGGTGAAATTGCTATTGTATTCTCTGCCTTTGGAGGTGTGACAGAAGTACTACTCAATAGTGCATCAAATGCTAAACATGGTGACAAATCATTTGTAGAGGCAATCAAAAAACTTGAAGATAGACATATAGAAATAGTCCGTCAACTCATCCCGATAAGTCTCCAATCCCCTGTGCTCACCTTTGTCAAAGTCAGGTTCAATGAGCTTGAGGATCTTTTCCATGGCATATACTTGATCAAAGAATGCTCTCCAAGAACACTAGACTATGTGGCTAGTTTTGGAGAAAGACTTTCCGCATTTATCTTAGCTGAAGCACTCAAAGCGAGTGGATTTGATGCCAAGTACCTTGATGCAAGAGAAGTCATCAGAACAAATGATCGATTTGGGAATGCAAAAGTTGATTTTTCAATTACCAACGACCTGATACAAGACTATTTTCACCAGCATCAAGGTATGCAAGTGATCACAGGATTCGTATCCTCTACTGCCAAAGGAGAGACTACTACCCTAGGTCGTAGTGGCTCAGACTACACTGCAGCGATCTTTGCCTCAGCACTGAATGCCGATAGCTTAGAGATATGGACTGATGTGTCAGGTGTATTGACTTCAGACCCAAGGTTGGTTTACTCTGCGTTTACTATTCCTCAACTAAGCTACTATGAGGCAATGGAACTTTCTCACTTTGGTGCCAAAGTGATATTCCCATCCACCATGCAGCCGGCGATGAAGAAAGGTATTCCGATTTTTATCAAAAACACCTTCGAGCCTAGTAATGCGGGCACATTGATCAATGGGGATGCACCCTCCGGTAAGCTGATCAAAGGTATCTCTTCCATGTCTGACATTTCATTACTGAACATCCAAGGGGCGGGAATACTTGATGTGATCGATGTGAATAGAAGAATTTTTGGAGCTTTGTCAAGCGCCAATGTCAATGTAATCTTGATATCTCAAGCATCTTCCGAGCAAATCACTTGTTTGGCAATCAAATCAGCTGATGTCTCTGCAGCAAAAGAGTCCGTAGAAAGAGAGTTTTTCCATGAGATCAGAAATGGAGAAATCGACGTGGTACATGTCATTTCTAACCTAGCTGTAGTGGCAGTAGTAGGAGAAAATATGAAGCAAAACCCAGGAGCAAGTGGAAGAATGTTCCAAGCTTTGGGTCAAAACAATGTTAACGTATATGCCATAGCCCAAGGCAGTTCTGAGCTGAATATTTCGGCAGTAGTTTCAAGAGCTGATTTGCAAAAAGCGCTAAATGCTCTCCATGAAGCTTTTTTCCTTTCAGACAATAAAGTACTTCACATATTCTTGGTGGGAGTAGGACTGATAGGCCAAGCCTTGATCAAAATGATCGCCAATCAACAAATCAAACTCCAAAAGGAAAACTTACTAGACATACAAATCCATGGAATAGCAAACTCAAGATACATGGCTTTTCATGAAGATGGCTTTGATCTGAAGAACTGCCCACTACCAGAAGATGCACCAAGTGCCTCACAGATGGACTTAGATAAATTCATAGCACAGATGGAGTCTATGAACTTCTCCAACTCGGTCTTCGTAGATTGTACAGCCAGTCAAGATGTGGCCGATTTCTATGAAAGAATCCTTGAGGCTAAGGTTGGCATCGTCACTCCAAACAAAAAAGCTAACTCTGGATCTTTGGAAAAGTACAAAAATCTAAAAAAACTAGCAGGAAAGCGCGGTGTGAAATTCCTATATGAGACCAATGTAGCCGCTGGTTTACCCGTGATCAATACCCTTCAAGATTTGATGCTCAGTGGAGATAAGGTGTTGAAAATTGAGGCAGTACTCAGCGGTTCTATGAATTATATTTTCAGTGAATTAGAAAATGGAGCACCTTTCTCTGAAGTAGTGAAGAAAGCAAAAGAATTAGGGTACACTGAGCCAGATCCAAGGGATGATTTGAGTGGAATGGATGTAGCGAGAAAAATACTGATCCTAGGGCGTGAAGCTGAGCAAGATCTCCACTTTGAAGACATCAGTATCCAAAGCATGGTACCTGAAGATTGTGAAATGACTAAAGATGTCGCAGCGTTTTTTGAAAAGCTCAAAGGTCATGATGCAGCATTTTCCAAACTTCTTAATGAAGCTGCTGACAAAGGAGAGAAGTTGAGGTTTATGGCAACTTTAGAAAATGGAAAAGCCAAAGTGGGATTACAATCTTTGGCTCAAAGTCATCCATTCTCTACCCTGAGAGGTAGTGACAATATGATCTTGTTCACTACAGAACGCTATCATGATTTTCCTATGATCATCAGGGGGCCTGGAGCAGGAGCTGATGTAACAGCTGCGGGTGTTTTTGCAGATGTAATTAGAATCGGTAACTACTCAAGATCATGAAAAAATCCGTAAGGGCTTTTGCACCAGCTACCGTAGCAAATGTATCATGTGGATTTGATATCCTCGGATTTGCTATCGATGAGCTAGGAGACCAAGTGGAAGTAACGCTAAGAGATGAGCCTGGCCTTCGGGTAGTATTGATTGAGGGTGATGGTGGAAGGCTTCCCTATGAGGCTGACAAAAATACCTGTACGGTAGCCATACAAGCAATGCTTGATCATCATGGCTTTGAAGGAGGGATGGAGATATCATTGTATAAAGGACTTCCTCTGGGTTCAGGTATGGGATCTTCAGCAGCAAGTGCAGCGGCTGCCCTGATAGCAGCGAATACCTTACTAGGTGATCCTTATGATAAAAAAGAGCTGGTAAACTTCGCTGTAGAAGCAGAAAGAATAGCTTGCGGGGCTGCACATGCTGACAATGTTGCTCCATCCTTATTGGGTGGCTTTGTTTTGATCAGAGATTATCATCCTTTGGATGTGATCAAATTGCCTGTTCCAAAAGGACTTTACTGCACCCTACTTCACCCTCATTTGGAGTTAAACACATCGGATTCAAGGTCTGTTTTGAAAAAACAATTATCTCTCAAAGACGCCACTATTCAATCTGGCAACATTGCTGGCCTGATTTCTGGTCTATATCAGTCCGATTTTGAATTGATAAGCAGATCGCTTAAAGATGTCATCGCAGAACCTACTCGTGCTTTGCTAATACCAGGATTCTACGAGCTAAGAATAGCCATTCAGCGCATAGGTGCATTGGGATCTGGGATATCAGGATCTGGGCCTACGATCTTCGTCCTTTCTCCATCGAGAAAAGTTGCCGAAGAAGTTGCAATAGCTGGTCAAGAAGTATTTGCACAAATTGGCCTAGAAGTAGATGCCTTTATCTCTGAGGTGAATGATAAAGGTGCTTATGTAATCTAATGGAAACTCTTGAAAACAACGAACATGAACTTCTACAGTACAAACAATCCAGACCATCAAGTTTCACTAAAAGATGCAGTAATCAAAGGGCTAGCTCCTGACCAGGGTCTATATATGCCTGTCGCTATACCAATGCTTTCCCAAAGCGTCATTGACAATCTTCACAAGATGAGTTTTCAGGAGATCGGCTATGAAGTCCTAGGAGCACTATTTGAAGATCAACTTGAACCGGAGCAGATCAAAACCTTAGTAGACCATACCTTAGCTTTTGACGCTCCACTAGTAGAGATAGAAGAAGGAATCTACAGCTTGGAGCTTTTCCACGGACCTACTTTGGCTTTCAAAGATTTCGGAGCAAGGTTTTGTTCCAAGCTCATGTCTATTTTGATGGAAGAGGAAAGTCAGCAAGTCAAAGTGTTGGTAGCTACTTCAGGTGATACTGGAAGTGCTGTAGCCAATGGATTTTACAAAGTCCCAGGTGTGGAGGTAATCATCCTCTACCCAAAAGGGAAAGTAAGTGACTTACAAGAGAAGCAATTCACCACCTTAGGTGAAAACATCACGGCATTAGAAATCGACGGAGTATTTGATGATTGCCAAAAACTAGTCAAGGAAGCATTCCTTGATGAAGAGTTGAATAGCAAGCTGATCTTGACATCGGCCAACTCGATCAATGTTGCCAGGTGGATTCCGCAATGCTTGTATTATTTTTATGCCTACTCTAAACTTGATAAGGCCGGCAAAAAACTGGCTGTATCTGTCCCAAGTGGGAACTTTGGAAATTTAGGTGCTGGAATATTAGCAGAAAGAATGGGGCTTCCTATTGATACATTTATTGCCTCTACCAATGTCAATCGTGTGGTTCCTGCTTTTCTAGAAGGTGGTAGGTTTGAGTCACAGGCATCTATCCCGACCATCAGCAACAGCATGGACGTAGGAAATCCTAGCAATTTCTACAGGTTGCTTGCACTGTACGACAATGATGAAAGTCTATTTAGAGAAAAAGTCAAGGGCTTCTACTTTGATGATCATCATACCAGAGATGCCATGATCACAGTATATCATCAAAGCAAATATATCATGGATCCTCATGGTGCTGTTGGCTACCTTGGCTTAAGAAATTTCCGAAAGCAATTTCCAGATGAATATGTAGGTATATTTTTGGAAACAGCTCACCCAGGGAAATTTAGAGAAACAGTTGAACATGCTTTGAATCTCACAATAGAATTACCTGAAAGACTGGCTGCCTTCATGGACGGTGAAAAACAAGCATTGCCATTGGAAAATGATTTTGAAGCATTCAAATCATATTTATTGAAGTGAGATTTTTCTAAGTAAGGAAGTATCTCATAAATCAAATTTCGAGCTTTTATATCAAAACTTCGTGACTTAGTGTCTTTGTGGCTTTCAATGACACTAAGTCACGAAGAGATCAAAAATCAACTCACACTTTCAGCCATTTTTGGAGTGACGTGCTTATTTGAGCTTGTTTTCTTTTTACCCTTTTTCATCTTGTTGATCCAGATCAATGTACCTGTCACTGGTAGACTTGTAGCGATCAAGCAAGCTATAAAGTAAAGTAATTTTGAAAATTGACCATACACATCACCTACGTGAAGTGCTTTGACAGACCTTGAGACACGTTCATTGAAAGGTTTATCTCTGAATATCTCTACTTCTTTGACCGCCTTTGACACAGGGTCAAGATTCACCCTGTCACCAGCTGCAGGAGCAAAGAATCCTACTCTAGACTTTTGAACAGAAATATCATCTCCCCCTTTTTGCGGAATATTGATCCTATAATTTCCTTTATATGGCAATGTTTCATCTACCACAAGGAGCAACTCCTCTATAGATGATGCAAAAGTATAAGGAATTTCTTCTGTTACTTCTCCATTACTTTGCTGTTGCCCTCTCTCTCTTTCGCCACCACTTCCACCTCGACCTCCACCATTTGGTGGACCTTGACCAACAGTCCTTTCAGCTGGAGGAGCTTGGTAGGTACCTAATGTTTTTTGTAATCCTTCTCTGTACCAAGGAAAAGACCAAAACGGTCCAGTCACGCCCATCAAAAACAAAATAATAATAGAATAGAAAGCCAAGGTATTGTGAAGATCATGGTTGGTGCGTTTCCAGCTTTTCCCAAACTTGACTTTAAGACCCTGCTTCCAACTTTTGATACGCTGTGGAAACCATATCACCATACCAGTAATCACCCCTATGGTAAACAAGATGGTGGCTGCCCCAGAGATATAGCTCCCCAAAGTCCTATTGGGCAATTCTCCTATCAACGGCTCCTCAATCTTATCAAGAAGCAACCATCGGTGCAAACTAAACATATAACCCATGAAATCAGCTGCTTTGTTCGGATCGGAACTATTGCCGAGAATCTCACCTGAATAAGGGTTTACAAAATACGTTACTCCAAACCTTCCTCCAGTGTTTCCCTCTGGACGGACTGAGACCTGATAAGGCCTGTCAGACTTTTGCTCTAAAGTAATCCCAGTGATTGTTCCATTTGCCTCAGCTTTTACAGCAGCTATTGCTTCTTGGGCTGAGATCTTCTTCGCATCCTTTGGGACTTCTACGTGATAAAGGTGTGGTGCTCCCCACTCCCTGATCTCAGTATTGTACACATAAATGGTTCCTGTCAGACAAACCGCCAACAATACAATCCCAGATGCAAGACCTACCCATAAGTGGATATCATTGAAAAATTTCCTGATCTTTGGCCATAGGCCTAATGTCTTTTTTTCTTTCATGTTGCTACTTTATTGAAGTGTACCTAATACTTTTATTATTCTAATTATTTCCGATTCAAACCTTCTGACACATATAAACAGCTGAAACAGCATGAACATGGAAATGAGTTTCCCATGTTTCATGCTGTTTAATAGCTATTGATCCGTCTTATGGCATCCACCATACTTTATCCTGAAGCATTCGGTCAGAACCTTGAGCTTCTACTTGCTCCAGGTTAGTCCCACGCTCGGTTTCAGGATACATTAGCCTGAGTGGTCTTCCAGTTATTCCTGAGGCTGCAGTGGCAGGGTAATTTGGCACTCCGAGCCTTCTGAAATCATTCCAAGCTTCTATGCTACTAATGCTGTTTAAAGCCAGCCACTTTTGTTCGATAATACGTTCCAAAGGATTTTGCGCATCAGCCAAGGCTACAGCTGATTGAGCTAAATATCCCGACAGACTGGCTTCAGGTACTTTTGTGTAGTCAAAAGACCTCGCGATTGCCTGCTGATAAAGTTGACTAACATCTCCAGCTATCCAGCCTCTATGTACAGCTTCCGCTTGAAGAAAAAGACTCTCAAAATCAGACAGAATTACACTCGACTGATTCCAATTGTGAAAAATCCCAGTTGCTTGATTGTTGTTTTCGCTTGGCCCTCGAAAAGCCGAAGTGGTATTTCTCTCATAGATAGGATTTCCTGCTTCAGAATTTCCAAAAATTACTCCTCTATATGATCCTTCCACGGGCACATAAAGTCGCTCAAGCCTAGGATCATTTTTGCTTTGATATTGCTCAAGGAGATAGATTGTCGGCCTGATACTTTGGTAATTTGCAGTGGTATTGCCTTGCACATCTCTGTAATAAGCGGCCCAGAAAGGGTTCATTTTACCATTGGTATTCATGTATCCTGGGTTGACAGCAGCAAGCTCACCAGCCATCAAGAATCCACTACCTTCTGTTATGATCTTTTGAATTTCTGCATTTACATATTGCGTTTCATTCTTTTCACTTTGTCTTATCAGTGCTCTCAATTTTAGGGTATTACCAAATTTTGCCCAAAGTGATTTATTGCCTTGAAACAGTACGTCTCCGTGGTTAGAAGGTATGGTCCCTGAGGCTTTGACATCCTCGATTCCTTCGGAAATCAAATTCACTGCTTTTTGATAGACTACTTGACCAGATTCATACGCAGGATTGATCACTTCGCTACCTTTGGCAGCATCATCGAATGGTATGTTATTGTACATATCTACCAGCCTGAGGAACATCATCCCTTGCATGATTTTGGAAGTCCCTGCATAGAAAAGTTGACCTGTGGACTCTGCCTCATCTTGAATGAGTCGAAAGTAAAGGATATTGTTATACCCATTTTCCCAAACAGGAATTCCTTCCCGCTGACTTCTGATATTTTGACCATTATAAGTTTTAAGGTCAAAGAACTGATTGATACCCTCATTGTTGGTCCCCCAATAACCTCCCCAGAAAGCTCCGATTTGATTGAGTTGAAGAACCTCTTGATTGGTAATGGATACCAAAGCTCCTGGCAACTTAGCGCTCAAAGGCAGGTTATCACCAATTGGGCTATTTGGATTACTATTTACATCCAAAAACTCATCGCAAGCCATAAAGCAAGAGGCGAGTAGGACAAAAAGCAGTTTTATGTTAAATTTTTTCATCTGTGTTTTTTTTTAGTTTTCATGGGTCAGATAGCCTGTTTTCGCAATACGCTTACAATTAATTATGTCTGTTCAACTTGCTTGATTTCATCATTTTCAAATTGAAATTCTAGACTTAGAATGAAGCATTTACCGAGAAGCCAACTGTTCTCATTGGAGGAACCTGTCTGAAGCTATAATAGCCGTCAGTATTGTTGTACAAGTATTCTGGATCTCCAATATTATTACTCGAATGGGTGATGACAAATAGATTGGTTGCTACTACTCCGACAGTAGCTGATCTTACTAGTTTTTGTCCTTCAAGTAGCTTGTTTGGCAAAGTATAGCTCAGGTTAAGTTCTCTCAATTTAAAGAAGTCTGCCTTGGCTGCTGTGTTACTTTGCACTGCACCTTGTCTCGTCCAAAATTCTTTTCCACCACCAGATGTCAATAAGTCCGTATTGTCCACATATACTCCAGGTGAAGTTTCTATCACTGAATTAGGCCATACGAAAGCTTCTCTACCATAAGCGGCTGTGATCGGGTGAGTTCCAAACTCATACATCGGTGGTATTGTCTCAGAGTAAAACCAGCCTCCCATTCTCCCATCAAATTGAGCGATAAGGGAAAAACCTTTGTACTCCAATCTTGAGGTAAAACCTAACATGAAAGGAGGCACCATTGGCCCAAGCTTCACATTATCAGGAGCGACTATAGGGTCACCTGTTTCGGCATCTACCACAACTCTTCCATCTGGAGCTCTTTGATAATCACTTACCCAAAGCATGGGAAACTGGTCCCCTACAAATGCATAAGACTGTCTAAAGTTCTGTCTAAAGTCTGCACCACCGTATAATTCTCTCACGACATTATTGGTGTGCGTGAAATTGAAACCCAAATTCCAATTCCAATCCATTGTCCTGATTACATCTCCACTTACTGTCAATTCTATGATGTTATTGGTCATTCTACCAGAGTTGACAAGCATGGCATTGTAGCCTGTAGCTCTTGAAATATTGGCATTGGAAATCTGACCATCAGCATCTGAATAGACATAAGCACCTTCAAGGTACAAGCGGTGATTGAATAGTCCCACTTGGAATCCTGCTTCATAAGAAGTCACGAATTCAGGCATGATGTTCGGGTTGGGATTCGTCAGTCCGGGTAGGAACCCGATGTTGTTTCCAAAAGGAAAACCATTACTTTGTGTATAGGCATTGTTCAACTGATAAGGTGTCAATGTTACGTTACCTGTTTTGTTCCAAGAAGTATAGAGCTTGGCATAAGACAACTTTCTCATTTGCCTCAGTGCTGGTATCGCATCCGAAGCTACAAAAGAAGCACTTACGCCAGGATAGAAATAAGACCTGTTTTCTCTACTCAAAGTAGATATCCAATCATTTCTACCCGTAAATGTCACGAACAAAAGGTCCTTGTAACCTGCCACATATTCGCCATACACAGCCAATGAGCGCTGCTCTGTAATCCCAGAACCACCAGCTAGTTCCCCTTGTCTGCTGCTTTGGTTAATGATATCTGTGTACAGCAAGTTGGAAGCAGACACATTTTGTGTCTTCCTATAGTCCGTTCTGATATTCTGTCCAATCAGGAGCCTGTTGCTAAAGTCACCGAAATCTTTCTTCAAGCTGATGATCAAATCACTGTTCAATCTTCTATAGAAAATACTCTGATCATTCACTGACCCTGGGGTATTTCTAGTTCCTTCTGCTTCGTACTTATTTGTGAAGCTTCTGATTTCATCTGAAGAAGAATACATACCCACCCTGTACAACACATCCATCCATGGAGCAACATTATAATTCAATTCAATCTTACCGTTGAGGATCTGCTGATTACTTTGATCCCTGATATTATCGATCAAAAAGTATGGATTACGCAACCAGCTTCCATTAGGGATAAAATAGTTGTTTGGGTTACCTGGTGAATTCAAATCCTCCCAATCTCTGATCATTCCATAATCAAAATTCGCAGGCATTCTATAGGATGCTATCCATGGCCCATCAGGTGTGACATCCTTTTTGTTATTGATAAAATTGAAATTGTAAGAAGTCTTTAATTTCCCGAAATCTCTCGATCCATTGAATCTAAGGTTTACCCTATCATTTTGATCTTGGGGAATGATTCCAGATTGGGTTACATACTGAGCAGAAAGGAAATAAGTGCTCACATCATCACCACCAGAAAAAGACACATCATTTTGAACATTGACCCCAGTTTGGAACAAATCAAGTCTATTGTCTCTTCCTGGAGCAGCATAAGTCAACATTGGCTGTGTGCCGTCAGGGAGTGGAGTACCAAATGGTCTAGATGAGCCGTCAAAAGCCGGCCCCCATGATTCAAATGTGGTTGGACTGTAGACGCCATTGTTTCCTTGACCATAAGTAGTCTGTGCTTCTGGGAGGAAATAGACATTTGAAAAAGTCGTCGTATTACTTATCCTTACGATTCCTTCACCTTTTCTCCCCTTTTTTGTTGTGATCATCAAGGCACCATTTACACCTTCAGATCCATAAAGAGCTGCTGCATTTGCTCCTTTCAGTACTGTAATGCTTTCGATATCGTTCGGGTTAAGTCTACTGATATCTGGTATCGGCACCCCATCTACTACATAAATCGGCTCGTTTGGATTGCGTCCATCGATCCCAGAGCTACGCTGAAGAGATCGGTTACCTCTCAATACCACTTGAGCAGCTGGATCTACCTTGCTGTCATACATGTTGATCCTCAATCCTGCCACCTTGCTCGATAAGCCGAAAAGTGGATTTACCGTTTTGCCTTGGTTCAATTCATCTGCATCGACTATTTGTGCTGAGCTACCTAGTTCTTTGGCCGACCTGCTGAACCCTAGTGCAGCTGTAACTTGCACTTCTGATAGCTCTGTGAGGTTTTCTTTCAAGTAAATAGACACTTGTTGCTCATCTTCAGACGCCTCGATCTCCTGTTCTACAAACCCAATATACCTTACCAAAAGAATATCTCCGATCTCGGCATACATTCTAAATTTACCATCAGCATCAGCCACAGAAGTCGCTGCACTACCCTTGACCTGAATCGTAGCTCCAGGGAGGCTTTGTCTTGAATAACTATCAAATACTTGTCCATTGACATGTATTCGCTGAGCATAGGTATGAGAGCTTATCAATAGCGTAGCAAGAGAAAGAAGGGTGATCAAGCTGCCTGCTTTTGATTTGAGTATAATTTTCTTCATCGATTTATTTAGATTTAGTCTAAAAAAGGATTAATTTTATGCCGCAAATATACGTGGAGGCCATTGACAAAGAGTGACTCTAAAAGGAATAAGAATGACGATAAAGGGAGAAACTACATCCAAACACTTTGGAGGTATTTTTGAAAAAATGATCTCAAAAGACCAGCAATCGGATGTATTGTGGGATTTGACGATAGAAAATGGCTCAAATGTTAATTCATTGGTAGGATCTGAAGTCAATGCTGTGCGCTTGATAGAGTTTATATCTGACAAGATCTATTATTGTCATGCCAAAACTGAAGAAATTGGTACTAAGTCGGTTACTGTAAAACCAAGGAAGGATTGCTTACAAATTAATTTCTGCTTGGCTGGGAGCCTGACCTATGAGAATTCGAGCAGAGAAGTGATCTATCAAGCAAATGAAAATGAAGCCAACCTCCTCTACTACAATTGTGAGGAAGTATCGATTCAATCCTCCCTTCCATTTGAAGGGCTGATATTCAATATTCACCTAGGGCATATTGAGCATACTTTTCCAGATTTGTTCCAAAAAATCCAAGGGCTCATTGCCAACACCAAAAAGGCATCTGTTGGTATTTTTTCGAAGAGACCTATTCCATTATCACCTAGTTTGAGAGCGATGTTACAGGATTTTGTGTCAAAAAAGTACCAAGGCTGCTTTATGAAACATTATGTAGAGCTGAAAACTCTCGAATTTTTGATCGCCTTGATCGATGATTCAGAAAATATGGATCAAGCTCCCGCAATGAAATTATCTCCTGAAGATTTGCAAAAAATGGAGGAAGCTAAATCCATCCTATTGGATAGGATGAGTAACCCACCCTCTATCAAAGAGCTAGCACAGCTGGTAGGCACCAATGAGTTTGACTTGAAAAGAAAATTCAAGCAGGCTTTCGGAAATACTGTCTTTGGGTTTTTGCAAGCGCACAGAATGCAAGTCGCCAAGCAACTGCTAGAGCAAAGCGACAAACTCATATCAGAAATCGCCGAACACCTCGGTTACGTCCATGCAACTCACTTCACCTCTGCATTCAAAAAAGCTTTTGGTATATTGCCAAAAGAGCTGCGAAAGTAGTGGTGTTGAGGCTTATTAGTTTCTTGTAATTGGTCTGTGGGGACAAAGATCAAGGAGATTGTGATTGGTCTGTGAGGACACAGACCAAGGGGGGAAGACCACGGTGATGCTAATTTTGATCAAAATGGCTAAATTAAATTTTCATTTTGTTTCTTTCAAAAATTATAAGCTCATATGAAAAATACTTTATTCTTTCTGATAATTGCTTCTTACATATTTTCTTGTAAACCAGACATAGAAAAGGTTCATGAAGTAGACTTAATCTCTACAAAGACTAACTATCCAAGAATTGTCAATCCAGATAAAATTAGGATAAATTCAGCATATCTTTTTGTTTTAGAAAGTCCATCCATAGACAGTTCAAATCCTCCTATTCACCTGCTCGATCGCTCTAAAATGTCTTATATCAAATCCATTGGTTCGATAGGATTTGGTCCAGGTGAAGTCACAGATGCATCAGAATTGTGGCTTGATGAAGATACTGACTCGTTTTTCGTTTATAGTGCCATAGACAAAAAGATCAGCAAATTCTCTGTCTCATCTGATCTATTCGCTGAGGATCAACTCAAGCAGAAAGGTGAATTTTTCAAAGCCTATTCATTATTACAATATACAGACGCTACCTTTTTGGCTTTGACAGTAGATGCTTCTTCTAGGTTGGTTGAGTTTGACACCAAGGGTGACTCTATTGCTGGATATGGTGCTTTAGAGAATTTTTCCAAAAACAAGGCACTGGACAACTACAACCTATCGCAAATTAACATGGGCTGGTTGGGAACAAACCCATCTAAATCTCACTATGTGGTAGCCAATATATTTACCAATAGAATTGACATACTTACAAGGAAAAGTGGTGATGTCAAATCAATCTATTTGAACCCAAAAGAACATACTGCTTTTGAGCTTATATCAGAGCCTTCAGGTCTCTCTGCTCATTGGGATTTGTCAAGCCCCTATCATTTCAGAGATGTTGCGGTTACAAATACACATATTTTAGCATTGTATGGAGGCATCAGTGAAAACAAAATCAAATCTACTGGCGAGGTAGCAAAAACCATTTATGTGTTTTCATTAGATGGTCTACTGATAGCCAAATTAAATCTAGACACCTCCATCAGAAGCCTAGCAGTCACCGAAGACTTAAGGCAATTGTATGGAATAACTACAGACGCTGAACCTGGGATAGCGATGTTTGAAGTTCCAGCATTTTAGGTAGGTTATATTGAAGTGTGAGACAGTTTGAATTGGGCTTTGGGTGCTTGGACTTGAATGAATAGATTGGTCTGTGAGGCCACTGACCATGGAGGTGAGTTCATCAAACCATATCGCTCGTCCCTATAAGACTTCTTGGAATCATCACATTCTCCTTGCAATGGATTTCAACCCATGACATGGAGGTCGGTCGCTCCTACGGAGCTGAACGCTAATCCGCATCAGGTTGAAAAGTTTAATTTTTGCCTCTAATAAAACACCTACAATTCCATAAGACTAAACCGAAAGCTTCTACTCACCATGCTATAACCTAACTAGTCGTAGCAGCACAAACGAAAACATAAGGGAAGATTTCAAATTCCACGATCTTAGAGCTTACATCCATACGGAATCCCCACTTAACAGTGCCTGCGGCACGATCAACATCTTAACGGTGGGTTTCAACCCACCAAGACCTAAGAAACTAGGGGGCTAGGTAAAGTCCTGTAAGGATGGACTATGTATACATAAAAAAATTACCCTTCATAAAAATATACCGCTGGCAGGATAAATATAGCATTGTACACCCCATGGAAAATTATTGCCCAGTTAATCCCGTAGTTTAACCTGATGTAGCTCAGAACAAGACCAATCAAAAACTGCGCGCCTACCATTAAAGGGATTAGGTAGAAATACATTCCGTAGTCAAAGTCTACATAATTCCCCATATGTACAATAGCAAAAAGTGTCGACGAAATAACAATACTATATTCAATGTCGTTTAGTTAAGGATTAAATTGGTTTATAATTCATATAATGAGGTTTTTTTGGCTTTTTGAGCCTGGGTAGCTTTCTACCTGGTCTTTCAACTTCCCGAGTTTTGTAGACTAAATCATCG
>NZ_JAKZGP010000023.1 GCF_022549775.1 Belliella filtrata
CAACAGTTTTCACCCTGCTTCCCAGATGATTATCGATAAGCATCGAAAGACCTGAGTTTTTAAATGACTCAATAACAAAATTAAAACCTCCAAAAGGTGTGATTTTTTCAGATGAATTCGTAATTTTCATAAATCTTATTAAGGATGTGTGGTAACACCTAAATAAGTGAAAAAAAACGAGCCAAAAAAGCCTGAATACAATTAATTCAGCCACTTTTTTGGCTTTTTTAATTATTCACTTGCGGATTTAAGGAAACCATTAAACTTTGCTTCTCACACCTTTTTACATTTTGTATCGCAGTTTCCACACATCTTTAAATTAACGAACTTCAATTTTCACAACTGAGATATAAAAACATATTCAAAATACCATTTAAGCTATCAAATCCCATCTTGGTATTTGGTGCTTCGTACTTTGTACGCTTAAGTTTGCCTCAATTTTCTCCTTCAAAATCTAACCACAATTGCTTGCCATAAAGCCCTCGATCCTCTAGGACATTGAGGTTTGATACTCCTATTCCAAATAGGCGAACTGGGTAGCTAAGAGGTGATTGGTTCAAAAGTTCAAGAACTGTTTCCCATATTTTTTCTTGACTCGGATATTGATCAAAGCTCTTACTTCTGGTTTGTTGACTGAAGTTTTTATATTTTATTTTTAAAGTTACTGTTCTTCCTTGGATCTTGGTTCTCTCCATTCTCTTGATCAATTCCTCAAAAATTCGATGCAAAGCATCTAAGAAATCCTTATGGATGGCCAGGTCAGTTTCAAATGTACTTTCTGCACTTAGTGATTTTCTTTCCCTATGAGGCTGTACTTGACTATTATGGATACCTCGGACGATATTGTAAAAATGTAGGCCTGACTTTCCAAATCTTTTGGTCAAAAACTGCAAGCTATATGCTTTCAAATCCTTCCCTTGGTGTATCCCTAGTTTTTTCATTTTTTCAGCAGTAACTACTCCGATGCCGAAGAATTTTTCAATTGGCATCTTCTCCAAGAAAGCTTCAGCTTCTTTTGGCAAAATCACGGCCTGACCATTAGGTTTATTGATATCAGAAGCCGTTTTCGCGAGAAACTTATTGAAAGAGATACCTGCTGATGCGTTTAACCCTGTTGCTGATTTGATTTTGTCTCTAATCTCTTGAGCAAGAATTGAAGCGGAAGGATTCCCGAATTTATTCTCTGTCACATCCAGAAAAGCTTCATCTAAAGACAAAGGCTCGACCAAATCTGTGTACTCAAAAAATATTTCTCTGATCTGATTTGAAACTTCTTTATACCTTTCAAAACGTGGCTTGACAAAGATCAGATGTGGGCATTTCAATGCTGCCATTTTCCCAGACATGGCTGAACGCACACCAAACTTCCTAGCTTCATAGGATGCTGCAGCTACTACTCCCCTTACCTCGCTTCCACCTACAGCTACTGGCTTTCCTCTTAGGTCAGGATTATCCAGTTGTTCAACAGATGCAAAAAAAGCATCCATGTCTACATGAATAATCTTTCTGACAGGGTTCATAATCAATCAAAATTTGGCTTTGAACTCAAAGTATCCAATATCGCACTAGCTTTCAGCATGCATTCTTCATATTCGTAATCTGCATCTGCATCACTCGTAATTGCACTTCCTACAGCAAAGTATCCCTTTTTACCTTCTTCATCATAGATAATACTCCTGATGATCACATTCCAGTCAATTTCACCATTTGGCATAATATATCCTAAGCTACCAGAAAACCAGCCTCTTTTGAAGTTCTCATACTTTTCGATAAGTTCCATACACTTGATTTTGGGTGCTCCAGTCATACTTCCCATAGGAAATGTAGCTTCTAAAATTTGGCTGAAGCTGAGTTCCTTTTTCAACGATGCCGTGACTGTAGAGATCATTTGGTGGACTTTTGGAAATGGATACACCCCAAAAAGCTCCTCAACATCTACAGTACCTGTTTTTGCAATTTTAGAGAGGTCGTTGCGCATCAAGTCCACAATCATGAGGTTTTCAGCTCTTTCCTTTTCGCTCGCCAGAAGTTGATTTGCCAGTATGTCATCAGTTGCCTTGTCTCTGCTTCTTTTGATTGTACCTTTGATTGGCTGAGCGATGATTTGAGTGTTTTCAATTTTCAAAAATCGCTCAGGTGAGGCACATACAATATATTTTCCAGAAGCTTGAAACAATGCAGAAAAAGGCATGGCAGAGTGTCTGACAAGGTCAAAATATCCTTGAATAGGATTCCAATTAGCTTCAAACTCAAATGCCATACAGTAATTCATCTCATAAATATCTCCTTCTAAGATGTGATTTTTGATTGCGTTTACATTGTCTCTATAACCCGCTTTTGAAGTGAGATTCCTAAGTTTGACATCTTGGTTTTTGATAGAAAAAGGCGTCAAGGATCTAACCTCTTCATATAACTTGTCAGGATCTGAAGACGTGATACTAAGCTGATTTGGTTCAAAACAGATCGAAACTTCTGGTACAAAGAATACATCATCAGGCAAATCGACTAAAGCTAGATTATCACTGCTAAGCTTCTCAATTTTATTTTTAAAATCATATGAAACCAATCCAACTACAATTTCTTCCTGTTTTTCAAGTGCTAAATCTTCTATAGAAATGGACTTAGATGCAGCATACAGAACATCTGGAAAACCTCCATGAGGGTAAGGTACCTGGTGATTTTCAAAAAGCACAAAATGAGAAAAATTCTTACGGGCCCATTGGACAAAAAGCTTCTTTAGATAAAGCTGCTCACTTTTAGAAATTTCATAGGTTCGAACCATGAGACAAAAGTAAAGATAGAAAATGAAAAAAGGGAAACCTAATGGCTTCCCTTTTGGATCTATTTGTGTTTTTCAACACAAAATGAAGTTGGTTTAGTTTGCTTTGATATCGAATTTCACACTTACAGAGTTGTAAATGAACTGATCTTTAGCTTTGTCAGCAGCACTGCTTTCATCTCCGTAAGAAAGACCCCAGTCAGTTCTATTAATGTTGAAACCAGCTTTTGCAGATACGGTACCATTAGCTACAGAAACTACAGCAGGAAATTTGATGTTTTTGTTTTTACCTCTCATTTTCAAGTTACCAGATACCCAATGCGTTGGATTTCCTTGGATCAATTCAGAGTCTTTCTTTGGTGTATTGTCTGTTTTGAATTCATCTTTGTCCTCGATTGAATCGTTGCTACCGAATTTTTCAACGCCAGTGATTTCGAATTCAGCTTCAGGGTGGTTTTCAGCATCAAAGAAATCAGCTGACTGTAAGTGACCATAAAGCTTACCATAATTTTCATCAGATTCTTCAATATCTTCGATTTTCAATCCAGTGATATCGAACACGAATTTCCCTCCAGTGATAGCATCACCATCTACTGTTAGTTCACCAGAAGTAACTGGGATATAACCGTAATGCTCACCTGCTGGCTTGTAACCTCTCCAGTCAACTTTGGAAGTAGCTGGATCGATAGTCAAAGTTGTACCTGTAGATTCACCTACCTCTACTGCATCAGTAGCCTCAACAGTTTCACCTGATTTACCACATGATACCGCAATCATTGCCGCAGCAATGAAAAAACCTGTTTTTTTAACTAATTTCATAATTGAGTGTTTGATTTTTGTCTGATTTTAAATGTATATACACGAAAACTGATTTTGAAAAAAAAAGTTCACAGAAGCACAATAATTTTTTTAAAAATAAAAGGCAGGATTTTGTGTACGAGTGACCTACATCTGTACCAAAACCGATATAACATCCTGATAAATTGATATTTAACTCGATAAAAGTTGTAAAAAAAATAGCTGAAGAAAATAATAGAAAATTCTTCAGCTACTTTTGTCAAAACAGTAATTTGATACAGTGCAATTAGCTATTTTGTTTTAATAATCAATTCACCACCTTTTTCGAAAATCTCGTGAGGAACAAAATAACCATCGACATGCTTATCATTGAATTTGATCTCTGAAATTTTCCTTGAAGTTCCTTCTGTCTTGATTTTCAAGGGGCTTTTATCATCAAGATTCCATATCACCTCATCAAATATAGGCACAGTTACAATATACTCAGGATCTGCTGGTGACAATGGGTATATCCCCAAAGCAGCAAAAACATACCAAGAAGACATCTCACCAGCATCATCCATTCCCGACAGTGCAAGTCCCTCATCTCCTACTCCATAGTAATTGGCTAAGATATTGTCGATAATCTCTTGGGATTTTTCTGGCTTTCCTATGAAGTGATAGCTAAACGGCGCCTCATGATCTGGTTGATTTCCGTGACAATATTGACCTATGAAACTTGAAACATTTCTGGCTATATGCTTAGGATTCCACGGAAAAGTAAATAGTGAATCCAACTTTTCTTCAAAAGCTGCATTTCCACCATATAACTCAACCAATCCTGCCATATCATGAGGCACATAGAATGAAAGATGCCACGCATTTGCTTCTCGATACATGTATTCATAGTATGGGTATTGTGGATCAAAAGGACTTATCCACTCGCCATTATCTAACCGCCCTCTCATAAACCTCGTATCTTTGTCAAATACATTTTTATAATTCTGTGATCTTTTGATTAGGCTTTGATAAGCGTCTTGCTCTCCAAGTTCCTTGGCAAGCAAAGCCAAGGAATAATCATCGTAGGCATATTCTAATGTTTTCGAAACCCCTGCTTTTGCTACCGTCTCCACATGAGGATTCTCAATGTCTGGATCTGAAATAAATCCTTTTTCAATGTATTCACTAATGTGTGGCCTGATTCCTCCTTCTTTGTGTGCATTGTTCATCAAATATTCAAATGCCTTTTGCACATCAAAATCCTTGATTCCTCTTAAATAACTCCCTGTGATAAATGGTGCGGCATGATCTCCATGAAAGAATGTGGGGATAAAACCTGTGAGATCTCCTCTATGGATCAAAGACTTAATCACATCATTGGTAAGTTGAGGAGAAATCATGCCCAAAAGCACCAATTTATTTCTATAAGTATCCCAAAATGAAGGGATTGTATAGTAATTAAATGATGTTTTTTGAATTACTCCTTTTTCATCTTTGAACTCTTGATTCACATCACTTCTCAAAGCAGGCCACAAAAAAGACCTATAAAGGGAAGTATAAAACAATTCGGTTTCTTTCGGACTTCCTCCTTTAACTTTGATTTTTGACAACAGGTCATTCCACTTCGATTTCCCAGCTTGATGAATTTCATCAAAACTCAAATCCCCACTTTCAGACCCTAGATTCTCTTTGGCATTGGCCACACTGACATAAGATAGACCTATTCGCAAAGTCACAGGACCACGCTTCTTATCACTCAAAGATATTACAGCATAACCTTTTTCCTCTCCTGAATTTGTCTTATCTACCTTAGTGATATCATGATCCAATCGCACATAAAAATGAACCAAATCCCTACCTACCCTTTGAAACCCTGAAAGTTCTCTTTCTGTATCCTGTACTATATCCCAGTCGGAAACTTTATTGTTTGCCATACCTAAATCAAACAAAACTTTTCTTTCAGTATCATCATCAAATGTATATTCATGAATTCCTGTACGAAGCGTTGTACTCAACCTGACGTCAATACCATAATCTTCTAAGTATACTTGGTAAAATGCTGGAGATGCATCTTCTCTATCGTGAGAGAAGCTCGAGCTGAAAGGATACTGAGCATCGCCATGAATTGGCAATACAGGAATGTTACAAAGATTCCAATGTCCTTTGTTGGTATGTGTAAAGCTTATGATCTCTGGCGCCTCATATTCATAGCCTGACCCAGTACCGTATTCAGTCATTGGGCTTAGCTGAACCATCGCATTGGGTAGAGAAGCACCAGGGTAAACCAAACCTGCCCATACCCTCCAACCTTCTGGAGGAGTATATCCTATAAAGTCAGGATCTAGCAGAGGTGCTGTGCCTATAAATGGATTCACATGTTGGGTAAGGTCATCTGACTGCCCGTCCACTTGGGTACAATTCCATAAAAGAAATGCTGTAAAAACTAAACCTAACCCTTTCAATATTTTCATAATAATTCTTCTTTTTGTAGTACACTTGCTGTTTCCACTAACATTACCCCGCTCAACTGGGTAGCCAAATCAATCACCTCTCCTGGTTGCTGCCTCCAATTTGGACTTGCGATCATTTCTGGCCTTTTCAAGCCTAGTGAAGAAAACGTCTCTGCATTAAACTTCATAAAGGCTACATACCTGTTTCTATCAGATTCGGATAAACCCTCTGTGAGAATCAGCCAAGAATAATACCTTACAAAAATCCCTTTGAACAAACCTCCATCACCTTGCCCTTCATCTCTCAGCAATCCTTGGGTGGTTACTTGAGAGCTAGTGGACGAAGTATTAGCCGTTCTGATAGCATCCTGTAAGTAAGTATTCTCTCCAGTCAACTGATACAATAACGTCGCAGCGCCAATGAAACTACCCTGATTATAGGTAAATATCCAATCTCTATTGAATACTGGTTCGTTGTTGACTAATTCTACATTGTCCCATACTAAGCCTGTTTGTGGATCTACAAGGGTGTTTTTGAGCCAATTGAAGATCTGAATTGCCCAATCCAAATCATCTTGCTGACCATCGACCTGGTACATCAAACAAGCTAAAATCGCTGCTGGACCATTGGAGCATGCATTTTTCCCTAATGGTTCATCTGATTTCCAAGTAATCCCGCCACCAAGTACATCACTCCAACTTTTCTTATTTTCTTCCCAGAGAAATCGACCCACTGTCCGGTATTCTTCATCACCAGTGGCTTGATAAGCTCTCAGTGCCGAAATACCCAACCACTGCATGTCATCATTGAAGACATTGACGTAAGTATTACCATTTTTACTTCGGATTCCTTGGAGCAATGCCTTCATCTTAGGAAGATAAGATTCATCGTTTGTCCTAATATACCCATCGACGAGTACATCAAGCATGTGAGCATTCCACCAATAATGGAATCTTTCATTTCCAGTATTATTTTCTCTATAGGTACCTCCACTTGTCAAATAGGTATTATAAGTAGCGTTTTGAAGTGAGTCTGATACACCAGACCAGTCATACACAATGGCATCAGGTTGATCATCAAACCTGTTAAGGGGCCCTAAATCACCATCCACACAAGAACTGAGGAAGGCCATAAGGACTATTGTTAGCACTTGAATTTGCTTTTTGAACATCGCATCATATGGTTAAAAGTACTCCCAACTGTTAGTTAGGAGTACCGTGTTTTTTTATCTTATGGTGATTTGGTGTGTATAATTGGATACTTCTGCATTGAAAATAACACGTATATCCACTGGGCTATTATCTACCTCAGTTTGGAATTTGAAACTATGATTCCAACGATCATCACTGGTAGGCAGCATGTACCAATAAGAAGCATTAGTATCAGCCGTAGGCCTCTGGTTATCCGCATTGGAACTACCAAACCATTCCTCTTGAGGTTGACCATTTGAATCCCTCACTGACAACCTGAACTTATACCTTTCATCTCTTCCCCAGCTTTCTTGCTTAAACGCAATCGTCCGGTTTTCTTCTAACCAAACTCCAGCTTGATCATAAGGTAGTTCGAAAAGGAAAACCCCGTCTGGAGCAAACCATAACTCCATTTTTTCGATAGTATGCATCTGAACTGTACCACCTGAGAAATTAAGTCTAATACGATAAATGCCTTCCTCTCCCTGAAATTCTGTTATTCCTTCAGACCGTAGCCTATCTCCTTCTACATAAAATGAAAATGCATTCTCAGACTTTCTGTCGATAAATTGGTAAGTCCCAGAGTTTAGTCTAGTAAATACTTCAAAAGAATTCGTCCCTATTCTTTTCATCAAAATAGCTTCGTCCACACTATCCCCTGCTTCGGTAGCTGTACCTGTGAGATACAACTCATCTGGAGCTGGGAATCCTGCAGGACGCAACACTTCAATAACTCTCGAAACCTCTGAAGGCTGCACATTAATACCTTTGGAAGACCTAACAGTCCACTTTAATCTACCTCTTTCTTCTGGACCTATCCCAGCCAGTTGAGCGATGCTATTGAGCTCAGCAAAAGGCAGGCTAAGTCTACGCTGTAAACCTCTACCATCAGCTGGCATCACGTATACAGGTTCACTAAAATCTCCATCTTCAAGGTCAAATACTACCTCATATAGTACCACGCCATTATCAGCCGCCAATGCTGCTTGCCATTCAAACGCAACACTGCTTTGAGCTCCCAGATTAAAGAACGCATTATTATCAGGTGAATACAAAGCCTGAACAGGTGTCACTTGGGTATGAATCATACCATCATCTTCTGTACAACTCACGACCAATGTCATCATTGCCAAAGCCATTAGAAAGGCTTGATATATAAATTTTTTCATATAAATTAACTTTTGGGTTATTGATTTTCTTTATTAATTCCAGCCTGGATTTTGGCTTAGATTTGAGTTTAGATTCCTTTCAGCACGAGGAATAGGCCATAAGTAGTGTCTATTGGGATCAAAGGATCTTTGATTTACCCTTAGGTATCCATTGTTCTCAGAAGGAGGACCAAACCTTGCTCCTTCCACCCAGCCATTGAGTACTTCTTCAGCTATTCTCCATCTTCTTATATCAAATATTCTTAAACCTTCCATGGCAAGCTCAGCCCTTCTCTCGTTTCTGATTATTTCTCGAAATGCAACCTGACCAAGTGAGGCATTGAAAATCAGCGCATTGGAATCAGTAAACCCTGCACGTTGTCTTAACGCTCTTATCGTTAGATCCCATGTAGATTCGCTCAATTGACCTAGTTCATTTTGTGCTTCAGCATGCATCAAGAGGATATCAGCATACCTGATTAGCATTAAATTCAGGCCAGAAGCAAATTGAGGAAGGTGAGTGGGGTCATAATACTTTCTGGTATAATATCCCGTGGTGGTGGAAGAAGAACCTGGAGCATATACATCTGGTCCATCACCCGGCGCAGACCCTGGCGCTATGTAGATAGTCCTTGTGCTTCCGTCTGGGTTTCTCCATTGGTATAAGTGATACACAACCGTATAGGTCAACCTTGGATCTCTGTTAGCATATGGATTGTTTTCATCATATCCAGATTGAGGATCATCTATCGGTCTTCCATTAGTCATCACATAACTATCCACCAAGGACCTGGTAGGAGCTAATGCATTGAGTCTAGCACCGGCAGATAAAGGAGCCATATCAAAAAACTGTCCCCATGTCCTAAGCTGTGGTACAAATTGAAGACTAAGTATATCTTCTTGGCTGTTTTGATTTTCTGGCAAAAACAAACCTTCATAGCTAGGAACTAAACCATAATTACCATAATCATTACTTCCTATCAATTCATTAGTATAATTCACAACTTCTTGCCAGTCTCCATCATAAAGATGTACCCTAGCCAACAATCCTATTACTGCACCTTGCGTAATTCTTCCACGCTGATTAGTAGAAAGGCTTACATTTGTAGGTAAAAACGCTAATGAAGATTGAAGTTCTGAAATTATAAAAGACTTGACTTGATCTCTTGGAGTCCTAGTGATCGTCAATGCCTCTTCTAAACTAGGGTCTGATGCAAGAAGTGGAATATCACCAAACCAAGTCATCAATTGAAAATGTAGAAATGCTCTAATAAACCTAGCTTCTGCCTTGAACCTGTCTCTATTATTCTCATTCATTTGAGGCACCCTATCGATGTTTTCTAAAAGGATATTACAAGTTTTTATTCCTTGATAATGTAAATTCCATTCTTCATTCAGCCTACCAAGTGATGGATCATATGTCCCTGCTCCAAGTGAAGCTGAGCCAGCTACATCCCCCCTCCCGTTGAAGGCATTATCTGACAATGCTTCATTGAAAAAGAAATAGTTACTATTGAAAAGCTGTGAATAGGCTGTATTCAAAACACTTAGTGCCTTTTCCTCTGAAGACCAATAAGTCAGATCAGTAAAACTATCTTCAGGTGCTAGATCAAGCTCCTTACACCCGTAGTTGAAGATGGTCATCAACATAACCATCAGTATTGCTATATTTTTGATATTGTTTTTCATACTGTGATTTTTAGAAGGTGATATCTAGACCAAATCCATAATACACCAATGTAGGATATGCCCTACCACTATTGGCTCCACCAGACTGCAGGTTACTATTAAACTCTGAAAGTTCTGGATCCACAAAATTGACTCTTGCCAAAGTAAATAGGTTTTGGCCAGACACATACGCTCTGCACACCTGCATTCCAGCCTTTTGCGAAATCGCTTTGGGTAGTGTATAGCCTATCTGCAAGTTTTTCAATCTCAAGTAAGAACCATCAAACAAGTACATATCAGAACCTCTTCTAAAATTATTGTCATTAGACTGGGTACCATTGTTGGCTAACCTTGGATAGTAAGCATCTGGGTTTTGAGGAGTCCAAAAATCCATTTGGTGGCTGTACATTGTCATACCATAATTGAAGTGAAAAGGCTCAACCAACTCTCCCCTGATCATCATGGTCCTTCTTCCTACTCCTTGAGCAAAGATGTTCAAATCGAATCCTTTGTAGCTCAAATTATAAGTGAATCCAAAAGTTAGTCTTGGAAATGGGTTTCCAAAAACATACAAATCGTTGTCATCAATAACACCATCGCCATCTACATCAACATACCTATTGTCACCGATTTGAGGATTGAGTCCTACTGGTCTTGGTCCTGCTTCTAATTCTTCAATAGTTTGAAAAAAACCATCTCTTTTGAGTCCTACATAGGAATTGAATGGATATCCTTCACGAAGCAATACTTGTAATTCCTCTAACCCCGTCAACCTTTGCTCTCCTTGGAAATCGAGTACTACATTTCTTGTATCTCCAAGGTTGAATGTAACTGCATGTCCTAGTACCCTACCTTGATGCTGGTATCCTGCCGTGATTTCCCAACCCCTATTTCCCACTTTTCCACTGTTGAAATCTGGCAACCCTGTACCAAAAACTCCTGGAACTGCTGGTGGTATGAGAATATCAGAAGTGACTTTATCGAAGTAATCCAAGGAGAGATTGAGTGCACCGTCAAAAAAATCTAAATCTACACCTACATTGAATGTAGCTGCTCTTTCCCAGCGAATGTCTGGGTTTGCATAATTGTACCCCGTACCTCCCACGGGAAGGTCGTTAAACCCATAAGCATTTTGGAAAGTAAAGAAGGTAGTTTGATATTGGTAATTTCCTACGTTCTGATTGCCTAGCACGCCGTAAGAAGATCTGAATTTAATATCTCCGTACTTTTGCTGATATCCTGCAAGAAAAGCTTCTTCTGTAAGCCTATACCCTACAGACATAGAAGGAAAAAATCCCCACCTCGCTTGCTGACTAAACCTGGATGAGCCATCATACCTGAAACTCGCTTCTGCAAAATATTTATCTTGATATGAATAAGAGGTTCTTCCAAATAGAGAGTTCAAGCTATTTTCAGCAGCTCCAATATTCGAATTATTAGAATTGGGCTGGATAACCGTCTCTGTGATCGGTGTACCCAAATCAGGATCAGTAAATGTCTTATATAATGAAAACCCTCTACTGGTATGGTTTTCATTTGATACTCCTACTAGGAAGTTAACATTATGGACATCTGCAAACTGCTTATTGAACTCTGCCATCAATTGCGTATTCAAATCGAGCCCTTTTCTAGATATGTCATTGGTATTTCTTGTAGCGCCATATACTCCTCTTGGGTAGAAATCAACCTGCTTGGTACGTGCATATTGGTGATTTGAGAACATATTGGCACCAAAAACTCCTTTGATTTTCAGAAAGTCTGTCACTTCAAGCTCTCCCATGATCGTTCCAAATACATTGTCGTCTTGATTTCTTCTGAAGCCACCTTCTTCAAGTATGCCAAGAGAGTTAAACTCCTGCAAAATATCATTGGTCAAAAACCTCCCTTGATCATCTCTTTGCCTGTAATACAATGGTACACGGAAAGCATCCGCCATCAATGTCGAGCTCGAAGAAGAGTGATCCATGATCTCACGCCTAGCATAAGTCAGCATGGATGTTAATTTGAACTTACCATACTCATTGGTCATGTTGAGCCTGTAATTGTACCTTTTGTATCCCTTAGCCGGCCCAACGTAGTTATTTTGCTGATCCAGAAACCCTACCGAAACTAAGTAGGTGGAATTTTCTCCCCCTCCTGCTACTGAGAAATTGTGGTTTTGCTGCATTGCTGATTGAAAAATTTCATTTGCAAACCATTGCTCATCACCATTCGCCTGAAACTGGCGGATTTGCTCAGGTGTAAATACCGCTTCATTTTGTCCAGAGTTGAATGCAGACTCATTACGAAGCATAGCATTCTGATACCCGCTTACTGGACTTGTAAAAAAATGTGGTTCATTAACACCAAGCAACCCATTATAAGTCACTGTAGGCTTCATGTTCTTCTTACCTTTTTTGGTAGTGATTAATACGACACCATTATTGGCTCTAGATCCGTAGATAGCTGCACTTCCAGCATCCTTTAGCACTGTAACGCTCTCTATATCCAGGGGATTGAGAAGGTTTATATCACCACCTATGATCCCATCAATTACAATCAATGGAGAATTATCCCCTAAAGTACTTACACCACGAATATTCAAGTTTACTCCAGCACCTGGCTCAGAATTAGTTTGCTGTATGATCAGGTTAGAAGAAACACCTTGAAGCGCTTGTGATACTGTGGCACTTGGTCTTCCCTCAAAAACCTCCTGACCAACTTGATCCACCGCACCCACCACGCTCAATCGCTGCTGTGTACCATATCCTACAACGATAAATTCCTCTAAGGCTGACACATCACTTTCAAGACTAACATGGATCACTGACCTGTTCATCACAGGAACGCGTTGAGTCTGAAATCCAATGTATGACACTACAAGCACTCCATCCTCAGGCACTTCAAGGCTAAACGCTCCATCAATATCTGTCACTGTACCGACTGAAGTATTTCCTTCTAGTATCACAGTGGCTCCTGGCAAAGGCTCTCCTATGTCATTGAGAATGGTACCAGTGATTTTGATTTCTGCTTGCACAGGTTTGGTTGGAATCTTCTTTGTTGGATTGTTTACTTTAGATACATGAAGTGTCTGCTGAATCTGCTTAAAGTTCAAAGAAGCTTTCCCTGAAATCTCTTCTAAAACAGATAAAAGTGAGCGGTCTTTTGCTTGAATATCCAAAGTTGTCACACTCTGCATGGCTCTGTGATCAAAGGCAAACCGAAAATCAGTTTTGCTTTCTATACTTTCAAAAAACTCTTGAATCGTAGCCTTTTTTAAATTAAGGCTAACAAATGTCTGCTCTAGGTTTTTGTCTTGCTCTCTAGCAATAGTTGGAAAGTATAATAATTGAAAGCCTATCAAGCAATAGATCCAAAAGGATCGTGGCATTTTTAGAATTTTTTGGGTAGGTAGAATTTTTTCTTTCATATTATTTTGGGTTAGTTGTATTTTATATTAAGGAAATTTCAAACTCACTTTTTTACCTTCAATGCTGTATTCCAGCCCCGAAGTATGTTTCATACCTTCAAGAATGTATTCCAGGCTTTGGTCGAAAAAGTAACCTGTGTATTTGCTGGCTGGGTAGTCTCCAGCTTTTATATTAAATTCTACATCAAACCAATTAGACAACCTTTGAAAAACACTGTCATAATCTTCATTTTGAAACTTCAATTTCTTCTCCTTCCATCCTACAAGTAAATCGTAATCATAAGCTGTCCTTTGTAGGGAACCTGTTTCGGAATGGTACAAGGTTGCTTCTTCCTTTGTTAAGATTGCCGAAATCTGACTTGGTGTTTCTACACCTACTTTACCCGTAACGACCGAGACTTTGTGATAAGACTGATTTGGATAGGCATTAACATCAAAACTGGTTCCCAGGACAGTCGTCTTTATACCATTCGTAGTGACAACAAAGGGCATTTTTGGGTTTTCCATAACTTCAAAAAACGCTTGCCCAGAAAGCTCAACCTCCCTAGAGATTTCAAAAATTGATGGATACTTAATCTCACTGGCGGAATTGAGCGTGACTTTAGATCCATCTGGAAGCATAAAAGTCTTTTTCACACCACGAGGTACATTTTTGACAATCCACTCAATCTCTTGTTCTTGAGAAGCTTCAAAAAGCTGTAGATCGAAAACATTGACTAACAAAAAACCAATAAGTATAAATACAGCAGCCACCGAAGTACCCCAACGCAATATTTGCTTGACACCGGTGTAAACTCTTTTTCTTGAGTCTACTTTGGATTCCCATGAGCGATTGAATTGTATGATATTGTTAAGAATTCTTTCTTTATCATCATATTCCATATGGTGATTTTGTTTCCATTGTATGGATCTTAAAGTCTGCTCTGCTTGCCGAAACAAGACTACCTTTTCAGGTCTCTCAATACACCAGTCTTTCCAATACTTCTCCAAATCAGTATTGCTTGTCGTAATCCACTTGAGAAACAAGGGGTGTTTTAAAAAATCAGCGACATTTTTTGGTTCAAATTTCATAAGTGCTTCCTGGTCATTTTGGCTGGGTTCAGTAGCTAAGAGACACGACTCCAAAAAATGACCCCACTACCCGAAATTTATTTTTCTAAATTTGAAAAAATAATTCGAGGCCAAGGACTTAGATCATTTTATGTAGCGCAAAAACATAAAACAACCGAAACACTTCCTTGTGCTCAGCAAGGTGACCATACAAACTGTCTAAAGACCTATACAATAGCTTACGAGCTGATTTTACTTGAGAAAACTCCATTATTGCTGCAATCTCCTTGTAAGATAAATCCTCAAAAAAATATAATAATAAAATCTCCTTCTGTCGAATAGGAAGTTTATTGATTGCCTGATCGATGAGCTTAACTTGATCCTGCGACAAAGACTCCTCAGAGTGAAAAAAATGTGGATTCATACCTATTTGGAAATAGTGATCCAGATTAACTTCATCTTGACAGACAGTTTTTCTATTTTTTTTGAGCAACCTTAAAAGCCTTCTCCTAAAACTACTATATAGATAGAATTTTATGGAAACAGCAACACCAATTTTCTCCCTGCTCTTGATCAATGTGAAAAAAACATCTTGAACAACGTCGTTGACAAGCTCTCGGTCTGCAGTAAATTGTCGACCATAGTTATACAGCTTGTCTGCGTACAATAAAAATATCTCTGCTAGTGCGGCTTCACTTCCTCTCAAAAATGATTTCCACAATTTCTCTTCTTCACATTGACTTCCACCCCTGCCCAACTCCTCTTTTTGGGCAAGTTCTAACTGCTGTTTGATTTCGGCATCTACGTCGAGCTGCCTAATTTTGGGATTCTTACTAAATGGCATTTTGGGTAAGTGTTATAGCTGATTTCACAACTCAAATCAAATTACCAAATTAATTTGATAAATCAATTTAGTAAGCATATAAATGTATTTATTTTTGACATTTCAGCAAAAAAATATTCCACATTCTAATCTTATTCAGCTTCTTTATAGCGCGATTTTAAAAATAGAAGATTGAAAAACTCGTGGGGTCTAATAGGATTCCCCAATTCTTCGAACCTCCTTTTGAATTAAGTCATAATCACTTTAAAAAAATAAGCTTAATAAATTTAATTTGAAATCTAAATTTTTAAACATTTGGACATTTGGGGTTATTAGGCTATTTAAATATCTTAATATTCTTTGTTAAAATAGAAGCTAAAAATCACTAAATTTCATAAGTATTAAACACATCTTAAACATAGCTTCCGAATGAGTAAAACGAAAGAATTAGACACTGATATTCACCAATTCTTAAGCACTTTTGTAGAAAGTGATTCAAAGCGACAAGAAAGCTATCAGTTGATCGAATTGATGAAAAATTGGTCTGGATTTGAGCCAAAGATGTGGGGACCTTCAATTATTGGCTTTGGTTCTTATCATTATAAGTATGAGAGCGGTCATGAGGGTGATTCAATGCTTATTGGTTTTTCTCCAAGAAAATCTGCATTTTCCCTGTACACATACGTCCCTACTCCTCAAAATGAAGAAGCACTTTCCAAACTCGGTAAATTCAAAATGGGAAAAGCTTGTATATATTTCAATAAACTATCGGATATCAATCTAAATGTATTAGAAACAATGTGTCATTCAACTATATCTTTCCACCTTAAAAACACATAAAACATGTCTCAAAATCCAAAAAACCCATTTACATGGGTAGAAATCTATGTAGAAGATATGAGTAGAGCTCAAAAATTCTACGAATCTGTATTGAACATACAATTAACACCTATGGAAACTCCAGGGGATTTTGGTGACCTAGAGATGCTTTGTTTCCCTTGGGCTGAGGGTGAGTTAAACATTAGTGGAGCGCTTTGCAAAACAAGTGATTTTAAACCAGGAACTGGCGGTACATTAGTTTATTTCGCCTCGAAAGACTGTACTACTGAGCTAGCTCGAGTAGAAGCTGCTGGAGGAAAGGTTATTCAAGAAAAATTCTCCATCAGCGAACATGGATTTGTCGCACTGGCAATGGATACCGAGGGCAATACCATAGGATTTCATTCAAATCAATAAGTTCAAAAATTTTATAAACCCATACTGGCTCAAGTAAAACCCTAAACTGAATAATCATAAAGATTGGATATCACTTGAGCCAGTTACTTTTTTACAATTCTAGGCTTTGCACATCTCTTCAAGGCAAATTTATTTTTGTAGCTTTCTCCATTGCTTATAGAAGTCTTGCAGCATTCCTTTGACCTGATCTCTTGGGTATGTCTTGGAATGATCAAATGCAACAGAAACTATGTGCTTTTGATCCACTACCACAAGTGCTGATTCTTTTCGCGTTCTATTTTCTTTGAATACGGCAAATTCTCCCAATCCCGAAACATGATCTTCTTCCGGAGCTGTTTTAAATTCTTCAATTACCCTGTTTGCTATCATATCAAAAGTACTAGGATTAGCCATAATGGAAACCATCACGGCTAGCTGTTGTCCTTCTTTACCTACTGCCATCACACAAGACGACTCTGGCATTATATTAAAAGCAGAAACATCACCTAATTGATAATCCTCAGGCACCTTGAATATTTTTCGAAAGTCGGATTCTTTAATCCCCTCACAAGCGTTGAAATTTTGAGATTTAGAATTCTTCGTGGCTTGTTCTGTTCCATCCTCATTTTGGCTACTTTGACTTTGGCCACACGCAAAAAGACAGAAAACAAGCAAATTAAATAATATAGGAAATGCGATTTTTTTCATATTTACTTGGATTACAATATTTTAAATGATAACAATTAGAAAATTTGAAGGCTGGGAATTACCTCTGTCTTTTGGTGTTTGGATTTGTACATTGACTTCATAGGAGGTTTTAGGAATTCTACCAACCTGTCTCCTAATGAAACCTTGCTGCTCCACTTTGCCACCTGGTTGAGACAATCCACCAGTCTTTCCATCTTGTGAAATGATGGTTTTACCTGCACCTGGAGTTGCGGGCTTTGGAAGGGTTCCAGTGGGTTTATCTGGATTTTCTACCCTTCCTACTTGCCTTCTGATGAAGCCTTGCTTTTCCCAAGTATTGATCATGCTTTCTTCAAGTCCATTAGAAAATAGCTCAAGGTCATCTGCTTTTGCTGATATTTTTGCAGGAATTGCCTCTGATCTGTAAAGAGTTTTACCTTTTTCGCTGATCGTATAAACAATTTTCACATCCAAATCTCTACCATCTCTTTTTTTGCTAGAGTCCTCATCCATATTTAGTTTTGGTACATTTTCAGAAATAAGTTTCAAAATGGTTTCATAATCTCCATCTTTTGAAGAAATCTGAATTCTTTGTTTGGCTGGTGTAAATGATGATTCTTGAGCACAGGCAATGCTATAGCTTGACCAACACAATAGAAATAAGATAATTTGACTTTTCATTTTAGTTTTATTTTGTTTTTCGAGAGTTGATATATTATTCTAAATGCATTATTGATTTTTTTGGCAAACGGATATTTTTATGTAAAATCCACTTCTATCTCCTAGCGTCTCCATACACAGCTATGGAAAGTCTCTCTTCATAGTTTGGTACTATAGAAAGGTTGATGATATCCACTCTCCTATTTTGAGATCTTCCGGCTGGTGAATTATTGTCATAAAGTGGATAATTCATCCCAAAACCAATAGAAGCCAGCTGATTGGTGTGAACACCAAAAGATTTTATAAGTGTATTTCGTACAGCACTAGCTCTTTGCTCTGATAGCAACCTATTAGATTCTCGGTTCCCAATATTGTCTGTGTGTCCCGCAATACTAAAACTACCACCATGAGCCTTCATATATTCAGCTATCTGATGTAAACTTGGATATGATTCAGGCTTGATTTCTGCACTTCCACTTTCAAAATAAATCCCAGTAGCTTCAAAAACCCCTTCTTCTTCCAGTTGACTTTTGATCAGTGGTGGTTCATTAGCCATTCTAAAATTTGAGATATAGAAAAACTCTCCATCATTGGCGTTGTCTGAATATAATTTCAATGATCGAAAAGGAAATTCTTCTGGATGAGACTGTAAGATGTCAAACACTTTTTCTTCATTTAGGTAAAACCTGATCCTGCGATTTTGCTTCCACATTGAAACCCTCACTTTTTCCCCTCTTTGTAATTTTTCTTTATTCAAAAGGGCTATAGGATTTTTTGTCAACTCATTATACTCACTTTGCTTCCACACTTTTTGCATGTATCTTTCATCTTTACTGATTCCAAGAAAAATCCTGTGGTTTCCAGCCCGCCAACTCCCTAGCTGCATACTGGCATCAGGCAAATCATTCAGGACAACACCAAAAAATCGGGTGTTAGGAGCAAATTTTTTCGGGTCGACGTCAAGGACAAGATCAAATTCAAGTGTAAAACTTAATGGTAACTCTCCTAAATTCAGAGGAGTGAATCCGTTTTGGCCTTTATCTAATCTTATCCATCGGTCAGGATAAGCACTTAACTCAACCACTTCAAGACTGCTAGAGGTATTCCAGCCGCCAGGTAGATCCCCTAAAGCAGTTGTAGCAAAATCCTCTGCATATAATATTTTACTTCCTAGGATAAAATCATAATTTGAATAAGCTTTCAAATCCTTGCTTTGAAGACTTAAACTATTCCCCTTTTCCTCAATTTTTTCTTCTTGAGACACAGGGAAATCACTCCAAGAATCCTCTCTGGTAGTTGTCTCATTTTGTGGTGATTTATCCTTTTTCTTTGGAAACTTAATTTTTGTACTGAATACCTTTTCCTCCAGATTATCTAATGCTCTTTCAGAAGCCCTGTCGGCTCTGCGATTGATTTTCTCTTTGATATCTTGTGCTCTCGAGCTCATGCAAAAGCCAATCATTAGGAATATTAAAATTGTTTTGTGAAAAATGTTTTTCATAATTCATAGTTTTAGTCACTACATTAGTAGCCAAATCCTATTAAGCATTAACATCTTTTTGAAAAAATTATGATTGACCCTCAAATCATTTCAAACCTTCAAAGCGACAATGATTTTTTTTATAAAATGTTTTATCTCGAACATCGAGAAGATTTTGTGAGGTATATAATGAAAATTGGTCTTAACAAAGAGGAAGCAATTGTTGTTTTTCATGAAAGCTTACTGGTGTTGAGAAAAAAGGCAAAAGCAAATTCACTAAAAGATGTATCCGTCAGCCTCAAAACTTTTTTCTATGCCATAGGCAAATACAAAGCTTACGACCTGATCAAAATCCAAAAAAAAGAAATTTTGGTATTCCAAGAAGAAATCATGGATCCAAAAATCCCTCTAATTGAGGATGAAGACCAGTCAGAATTGATACAAACCATTAAGATAAAATTTCAAGAACTTGGAAAGTCTTGCCGTAAACTGTTAACATCCTTCTATCTTGAAGGACTAAGTATAAAAGAAATTACAGAAAGTGAAAACTATGAGAATGAGAATACAGTCAGAGCTCAGAAAAGCCGATGTCTTAAACAACTCAAAACATTGATCATAAATGGAAGAAATAAAAAGTGAAAAGCTAATAGAAAAGTTTTTTGATGGAACAATCAGCTCTGAAGAAGAGCAGGAACTCAAAAACCTACTCAAAGAAGATGCAACTGTAAGGGAAGCATTGCAATTTCAAGTAGCCTTAAAAAAAACCATGCAGGAAGAAGATGATATGGCATGGAGAAAGAAATTCACTGAATACGAAAAAGAATTCACATCTGTAAAAGAGAAAGAATTCCCTTTGATCAGATATGCCGCTATCGTAGGCTTATTGGTTGGACTTGTGATCTCTATAATGTGGGTGATATACAGGGACAATTCCACTATGAAGTTATATCAGGCTTTTTATACTCCAGCGGAGAATATAAGCTATCCACTCACCCGTGGAGATCAAGATGATCTTATCAATTTGGCATTTTCGACTTATGAAGAAGGAGATTACGAAGGTGCTATTCCTTATTTGAAACAGCTGCAAGAAGAAACTGGATCAGCTGATATCAGCTTATACATTGGGTCAGCTCATTTAGCCTTGAATCAAACTGCTGATGCCATAGCGCAACTGAATCAAAAACCCAATGTTTCTTACGAATTCAAGTACAGGTTTCAGTGGTATCTTGCATTGGCATATTTGCAAGCTGACAATGTCAGCGATGCAAGAAAATTGCTTGAGGACTTAATAGAAAATGGAGATTATAAAGTAAATGCTGCGGAATCATTACTCTCTAAACTTCCTTAAACCCAGATACAAAAAAGGGAGAATCAATATCAAAATAAACCACCAATACGATTTAGGACTTTCTAGCTCATTATCCTCTCCAATTAAGACCAGCCCTGCCCAATAATAAGGGTGTTTAAAGACATCATCATCGGTTTGTTCTAGATATTGAATTTTTGCTTCTCTCAGTGAGGTTGAGCTATTCATACCTTTGAGTAAATTTTGGTAAAATAATTCCATAATGATTGCAGATTGTTTATCAGGGATTTCCCAAAGACTGATCACGAGTGATTGTACTCCAGCAAAATGAAAAGCTCTGCCCAAGCTCAACAATCCAGCGCCTTCATTTTCATTGATCACTCCTGAACTACAAGCGCTCAAAACGCCTAAATCAGATTCTATCTTCCAATCATAGATTTCATTCACTGTCAGGTAATCTTCCAAATCATCTCCAAAAATCAATGCGTTGTAGCCTGGATTCAGTGAGGCTATTTGACCATGAGCTGCTAAGTGAAACACGGAAGATTTAGCCGATTCTGTTTTAAACAAATCTTTATTCACTTTATCACCTATGAAACTTATACCTTGAGTTAATTTTCCAATTTTAGTGATTTCTTCTGCCGCATACTTCAATTTTCTAGACTCATATACTGGAGCAAAGCCCATCCAAAACACTTGCTTTTCGATCGATTCTTGATCAACCCTCCTCAACCTGTCAAGTAAACTTACATCATAGACTATTTTCTTTGAACGGATCATGTAATCTTCATTAATTAGAAATGATTCTATAGGCATTAAAGCTAGCCATGAATCAGGCACATAAATAATCTTTGTGTACATCTTCAAATCCTTTCCAAAGACTGAATCCCAACTTGGCAATGATCCGGATAATATTTTTTTGGTCGAGGATTTATAAGCATTCCGCCATTGCTCGACTTGCTTTTTAGAAAGTGCTACATGTTTTATTTCAAAATCGGTTTTACTTATAAACGCGCTATAAATATCTTGATCATACACAAATGTCTCTATCCAAAGTTCTTCCGCTTCCACTCGATTGTGTAGTTGTGATATTGATGTCAATGGTGACACAAACTGGGCATAGTAATCCCTTTCAGAACTTTGCAGCAACTGACTTCTAATGTCAAACAACTCCTTCTCCAACTTTTGCTCTTCTTCATAGAGAGACAAAACATTTATGGCTTTTATGGTATTTTGCGCTGCTTCATGAGCATATATCATAAACAAAACTTCAGCATAACGCTCTGAAAGAATGGCTTCACGCTTCACCAATTGAGAGCTCTTTGCTACACCAGTCGCATTATTTTTTTTAGGAATATTCCCAAGACTCTTATTAAAACTAACCAAGTTAAAAAGTATCAAATTCAAATCTTCTTTTCCCTCCACCTTCAAAATAAGGCCTAAATCAAGTGCATTTTTGATTAAAAGTTTAAGCTCTGAATGTTGCAGCGCAGTGTTTTGAACATGATGTTGATAATTGAGGTAATCAAATAATCTCTCTACTACAATCCCCAGGTGAGTTACTGCATCATAGTCTCTTTTACTTAATTTATTCAAATAAATTGTTTTCAAATTGAGCGCATGCAATTGATGCATAGTCATAGTCTCGGAATTATTTATAAACTCATCAACTTTTTTCAAAAACTGAACATCCTCAAGGGATGCACCACTTTTCAGCCTGATTTCCATTCCTTTCAATTGATGCAACTGTACATGGTATTTTGCATCATAAAACTTTGCGTGTATAATTTCACCCCATGCTTTCCAAAACCTACCAGCGGTATCCCAATCCGACTCTTCAATCGCCACCTGAATCAGACCTGAATAGGACTCCAACAAATAAATCTCTCTTTTTATCTCTTTAGCTAAATTCATAGCTTGGAGATAATGTAATTTGCTATTAGATAAATCAGCTGCTTTAAGGTAAATTTTCCCTAATAAATTGTTTGATAAAGTTCTTTGTCTCCGTAAATCAAGTTTATTTACCTTTTCTATATTTTCAAAAATTTCTAACCCTTCAGTGACATTTGATATTCCTTGATTGACTTGATTTTTTGCCAAATACACCTCCGCATTAACTAGCAAAGCTTTGGCATATTCAAAGCCATTAGATTCTTCGATTTGCTTGGCATATTCTGCTGATAACCTCGCATATTTTTCAGCTTTCAGCAAATCCCCTAACTTTATGTAGCACCTTGACAAAGCTGCATAGTCCTCTGAAACAATACCATAGTTTCCTATACCCCCTTTGCTATCATAGTCGAGCGCTTTGAGATAATATGGAATTCCTTTGGTACTATTGCCATATCTGTCATCATATATCAACCCAATATTGTATGCATTCGCACCCAAAGTTCCTAAAGGAGGATTCTCTAAAGTTTCTAATACCTCGATGGATGCTTCATACTTTGAGGCAGCTTTTCCAAATTGCTCTTTCGCATCCCAAAGTACACCTTGCATGGTGAGGTTATTGACCATATACAATTTAAAACCATTAGCTTGAAACATTTCACCAGCTTTTTCTAAATGAAATATGGCTGAGTCGTATTGATTATGATCATAGTAGGTTCTTCCCAGCCTATCGGTAGCCAAAGCAATCCATTCATGATTGCTTGAGTTGGTTAATTTGATCACTTGTAATTTATTCTTGAGTGAATCAATGTCGTACTTCCCCAATTTTGAGCCCTGATTTAGATACTCTAAATAATCTACTACTGAATTTCGCCAATCCTCATTTTGGAAGAATGGTTTTTTGGTGATCTTCATCAAAGCAATAATTTCTTGTGACCAAGTATTTTTTTTCTCTAAATGGCAAGTGGCTAAAAATAAAAATAAAGAAGATTCTTCCTGAGTATTTAAAGTTCTGGTAACATTCGAAACCCAATACTCATAATGAGGTATAAGTACACTATCAGGAAGGGACTTTGTGCCAAAAAACACCCTGTCGCGATAGCTATTTTCTAGAGAATTCAATTTCTGAATTTCTAAATTAGAAACTGATAATATTAAATTCACTATAAAAAGTACTTTTAGCATAATACAACTCAAATAATACAACAATCAAATATTTGGCATACAGGCTTTTTTCCAAGGAAATATAACAAATTAAAATCTATTTTAAATTTCTATCTTGGTTTTAGGTTGAAATTGTTGATTCAATAATTTTAAGCTTTTTTTTTATCGGTGTGGGGTGAAATTTGAAATTTTGCTCAAAACTAAATTCCATGTAATTTGTAGCCCTATTCTCAACATCCACAGCCAGCATGAAACAAAGAATTAAATCCTATTCTCTAAAATTCACCAAAGAAATAATCCCAGTCATAGCGGGTATTTTGATAGCGCTATTCATAAACAATTGGTACAATGAAAGCAAAGATCGAGCTTACATCAAGCAAATATTCACTACCATCAAAAGTGAACTAAATGAATCCCGTCAAGACCTGAACCTAAATCTTCCTAGATTAGATTCTTTTAAAGACGCTATAAATATCCACCTCGAAAACGAAGAGCACAGGCTATTAGACCTAGTCGTAAACAATGGAGGAATCTATGTAGCTTCAATAAAACTCAACGCATGGAATGCAGTTTCAACTTCTAAAATTGACTTGATCGATTATAACATAATTAACTCTTTGTCCAATGTAGTAGAACAGAAGGAGATCTTGACATTCAAGAGCAATTACCTGATGAATTTTCTCTATGCCAATTTTCATGCAACTGACAAAGAGACCAAAGAGATCCTATTAGTATTGATAGACGACATTATTTGGACAGAAAAGGAAATCATTCGGATAATCGACGAAATTGATTATTGATCATGCTTGTAAACCTTACCTCCTTTCATAACGAATGCGACATCTTTCATCACATGAATGTCTGACTCAGGATTTCCATCCACAGCGATGATATCTGCAAACATATTTTTTTCAATAACTCCAAGTTTATCTTGCATACCTAAAAGCTCCGCTGCCCTCAAAGTTGCTGTTTGGATAGCCTCCAGATTGGGCATTCCTTCTTCTGTCATGTATATGAATTCTCGGTAGTTTTCTCCATGAGGAAACACCCCTGCATCTGTACCAAAAGCGATCTTCACTCCTCTCTTATATGCTTTACCAAAAGTACTTTGTATCAATGGCCCTATAGTCTCCGCTTTGGTTTTGACTGCTGCAGGATAATACCCTGGAATTCTTGCATATTCAGCCACAGATTTCCCAGCTGTGATTGTTGGAACATACCAAGTACCCGCCTTGATCATCATGTCCATGGTCTCATCAGACATATATGTACCATGTTCTATAGAGTGGATACCTCCTTTGACTGCTCGCTTCATCCCTTCATCACCATGAGCATGTGCTGCGACATGAATTCCAAAGTCTGTAGCTGTCTGGATCACTGCATTGATTTCATCTTGTTGGAATTGTGGTGCATTTCCATCCTTGGCCACACTTAGCACCCCACCTGTAGCAGTGATTTTGATGACGTCTGATCCATTTTTGACTTGTTGGCGAACAGCCTTTCTTGCATCAGCTACTCCATTAATTACTCCTACTTCAGGACCAGGGTCTCCCATCAAGTCTCTACGCATACCATTTGTCGGATCTGCGTGACCACCTGTAGGAGCTATAGACTTTCCTGAAGTGATTACCCTTGGACCATCTACCTTTCCAGCATTGATTGCATTTCGCAAAGAGATATTCACTCCCGAACCACCCAAGTCACGAACAGTTGTGAAGCCTGCCATCAATGTAGTCTTTGCAAAAACCATTGCATTGAAGGCTATATCTGCATCATTATCCACAAACTTATCCAAGTAGCGCTTTGGACTGGTTTCATTTTCTAAATGCACATGCATATCCATCAAGCCAGGCATGACTGTCTTGCCTTTGAGGTCTATCAATTGATCTCCTTGACCTGGGTTGATGTAACCTTTTTCTACAGCGACGATCATGTCGTCTTCTATGATTATGGTCATTCCTGAAAGTGTCTTTTTACTTTTGACATCAATCATTTTTCCTGCATGAATGTAGGATTTTTGGCCATAGCAAAATGGTACTGCCATCAATATAGCTAGCAAGGTGTATATAGCTCTCTTCATATAGTGGGGTTTGTTTTGGTTGACTCTCCAAGCTACAAAAAATCTTAAAAATAATTGTACAATTCAAGAATATTGAATCCCCCTTCATTTGGCAAACTTTACCATTAGACTAGTTGAAAAATCTCTTTGGTTTTTAATTCAGATAACCCTTAATCAACATACAGAAGACTAAGAAACAGCAAATTTCTTAGCCTATTTCAATTTTCTAATTTACCTTTGCATCCGTGTTGAGAAGCCTTATACATATCACTCTTGGATTACTCATTCTGATGAATGGAATGGTTTACTCTTTGATTCAAGGTAGTTATGAATTGAATAAGGACTTTATTATTGAAAACTTTTGTATCAACAAAGCTCAGCCAGAGTTAAAATGTGATGGTAAATGTTTCCTTTCGCAGCAATTGAATTCCGAAAAAGAGAAACAAGAGCAAAATGATCAATATTCATTTTCTGTTGATTTTGGTCAGTTTATATTTACGGAATTTAGAATATCAATTGTTGGGATTTCCTCCAATCCAAAGACTATTTATCCAGTATCAAAAACTGAAAGCTTATCGACGCTATTTTTTGAAAGTCCATATACTCCTCCACAAGCTTAATATTATTTAAGATTTTACTTGATTTGACTTGAATCAGGTGATTGCGCTATAGTGGAAATACAAATTGCCTACTATGCAACATGCCTTCAACATCTACAAAGAAAAATTCAATGTGATCTAAATCAACAGATTACAGCATGCTGTTCTAGTCAAATCTTGAGACGACTTATTCTCAAACTTGGTAAAGCCTCCTCATGCCATTTTCATGAGGCTTAAATTATTTCTAATCATTAAAAAGTAAAAAACCGTCAACTCATGCTGACGGATGCTTAAGCACATGCTTCGAGTACTTTGCATTATATTTATGTCTTGGCTGATTGTGCTGAATAGCATGGTCTATTCGGTCATTTGCATCAATTTTCAATTGAACAGATCCATTATAGCTGAAATGTTCTGTGAAAATAAAGATATCATCATGTCTGAATGTAATGGTCAGTGCTATTTGAACAAGCAACTTGATCATGCTAGCCAGAACCAAGACGCAGACTTGATAGAAGTACGTGCTGATTTTCATATATTTACAATTTCAGAAAACACATTCAATTCCGTAAATCTCATCTTTGAGCCTTACATCATTGTACAAGATTTTTTTCTACAAAAACCATATCATACAGATATACCAGACCTAGATAAGCCTCCCAAAAGCTGATCTCCTATCCATTTTCTCACATCTTCACCATACTGGTATTGGTGTACAAAAGAAATCTCTGACTGTAAAAGGTCACAGTAAGATTTCATTTTGTCCAGACTGAAGGACCTATTATTAAAAGGTTCTCTAACAGTGCATGGTGTTTAAAAATTTCAAATAACAAAATGTAAAGCATACAGAGGTCAATTACTTGTCTTCTGATAAAATATAAAATTATGCAATTTATTAGGCAAACTTTAACAATTCTAGCATTTGCAATGCTATCAATTGCAACCTTTTCTTGTCAAGAAAATGAAAATCCAACACTTGAAGATTCAGGTGAAATGATTGTCAAATTTGACAATTATGTGGGCAATCAAACCATGGTCATAGATGAAGTAGGTAGTACCAATTACAGGTACTCCAATAACTCTGGACAGAAATTCAACTTAACCAGATTTGGATACTACATCAGCCATATCAAGTTAGAAGGCCCAAATGGAGAGGTCTTCATCGACGAAATGAACGCCGCAGCTGATGCCAATCAAATAAAAGGCTACTATCAGGTCGTTCAAGGTAATTCAGAAACTTACAACATTCATTTGAAGGGAATTCCTCATGGACAGTATAACAAAATAACTTTCAATCTAGGTGTAAAAGAAGACGGAATACAAGAAGGAGCAGTAGGTGGAATTCTGGACAGAGCAGCAGGTGGCTGGTTTTGGAATTGGAATTCAGGTTTTATCAATTACATCATAGAGGGTCATTCTGATGCTTCTCTAAGAGATGAGAATAGGGTTCAAATCCACATCGGAGGCTGGAAGAATATTCCTTCAGGAGATGAGACTCCTCAGCGTTTCTTTGACAACAATGTAGCTGTTTCACTTCCATTTGACGCTACAGTGACAGTAAGCAATACGCTTAGACCATCTCCGCATATTATGATGGATTTGCTCAAAGTGATCGGAGATACTGACCTATCTACTGAAAACAATATCCACTCTCCAGCAGCTGGTAAAGCATTTGCGCCAAAACTTGCAGATGCATTTATAGTCGATCATACCCATCAGTAAGCTTATATTTAGCATGAAATCATTGCATAACAAAGTGGTTTGGCCAAGTTTGGTAGCCATTTTGGTGGTTTGGATGGGCTGTGATCAAGGATCTGAAAAGCCTATGGTCTCTATCTTTCAATTCGAGAAACCTGCACATTTCCCAGAACCAACTTACACCTTTCGAAACAATGAAGTCAATGAAAAGGGGTTCAACCTTGGCAAGATGCTATTCTTTGACCCGTCTTTATCCAGAGATGGGTCTATCGCTTGCTCCTCTTGTCATGTTCAAAGTCATGCATTTGCAGACACTTGGCTTCATCCATTCAGCTTCGGAGTAGAAGATAGGCAGGGAGTGAGAAATGCTCCTCCACTCTTCAACTTAGCTTTCCATAAAGAGTTCTTCTGGGATGGAGGGGTCACACATTTGGACTTCGCTCCTATTCTTGCCTTTGAGTCTGAGATAGAAATGGATATCAGCTTCGAAGATGTAGTAGGTAGAATCCAAAGAAATGATGCTTACAAGGCATTATTCAGGGAAGCCTTTGGCATAGAAGAAGTTACTGGCCCTTATGTATTGCATGCTCTGAGTCAGTTTATGCTTATGATGGTATCCGCAGATTCTAGGTATGATCAGTATATCTTGGGAGATCAGCAAGCCCTTTCGTCAGTAGAGCTCGAAGGCCTAGTACTCTTTCGGCAGCATTGCGAAAGCTGTCATAGAGAACCTCTTTTCACTGACCTGAGCTACAGAAATAATGGAGTACAAAGACAAATCAGCGATCTGGGAAGAGAGACTATCACTGAAGTCTCTGAGGATAGGGCAAAATTCAAAGTGCCATCCTTGAGAAACATTGAAGTGACTAGCCCATACATGCACAATGCAAGGTTTGAAGGCTTACTGCAAGTACTCAATCACTACACGCAAGGTGTACAAGATCAGGAGAACATAGATCCGCTTATTTTCAAAGATGGGAAGCCAATGATCCAGCTTTCAGAAGATGAAAAGACCAAAATCATTGCTTTTCTCAAGTCTTTGACAGACAATAATTTCCTTTCAAATCCTATATTCTTCAATTCTAATGATAGATAAAGCAAAATACATCCTCCTGGGCATCTTCTTATTGATTTCAAGTATCGAAACACATGCTTGTGAAGCTTGCGGCTGTGCTTTAGGTGGGTTCAATTTTGGGATTATTCCTCAAAACGAAGCACACTTCATAGGTATCAAATATTCACAAGCTCATTTCTACGCAGAGATGATGCATGCTGGACAGTTCGAATACTCTAATGATCGATACCAAAGATTAGATATCATGGGAAGAATAGCAATCAGAGAGCGACTTCAGCTCAATATTGTGCTTCCATACTTGTATAATGATATGGTAGGAAGTCATGAAGATGAAACCTTGAGAGGTCTTGGCGACCCTATTATAATGCTGAATTATAAGGTATTAGATCAAAAAGGAAACCCTATGGAGTCTTGGCTTCACAACTTATGGGTTGGCGGTGGTATCAAAGCACCTTTGGCAGATTTTGAATTCTCTCAAACAACCCAGTTGATCAACCCAAACTTTCAGCTAGGTAGTGGGTCTTGGGATTTCATCACTATGGGGAATTACACCACGATGAAAAACCGCTGGGGACTCAACATAGAAGGAGTGTACAAGATCAATACAGCCAATGCTATTGATTACCGATTTGGTAATCAATACAATGTCCAAGGCAGTATCTTCTATAAACCAAAAGCTGAAAAAGTGCTTCCTATTCCAATGCTTGGGATATACCATGAATCAGCTGGTACACACACCTTTGAAGGATTCTATCAAGTCAACAGTGGCGGATCAGCGACCTTTGCCCAAGCAGGAGTACAGGTTCAGTTTAGCAAGATGATGCTTCATGCCAACTACCTACTTCCCATAAGTCAAAGCTTCAACAGTGATGATCATGTTCACATAGAGTCCAAAGGGCGATTTTCTGTGACCATGATTGCATTTATAGGGAAATCAAACAAAAAGAATGTCTTCAACTTTGATTAAAATAACATCCTCGAGGTATTAAATCATTATTAATCAGATTTTTGAAAAAAATTAATTCAAACTCTATATCAATTAAAATCCCACTACTCTCAAATAGAGAGGGTAGTGGGATATGCCATACTTATCGACAGATTATTTGCTAAATGTATATTAAAACAAATTAAACACCTCCAAATCAAAATCTTTGCTTCCAAATTGGCGAAGTGATTTACATGATATCAAAATTCTACTTTGCCACTTCATCTAGCTACTGATAAAATCATCAATACCCATAACTCAAAAGAAACTCATCACCCGCAACCATCACAGCCACATCCGTTTTTATTCTTCTTTTTTTTGAGAAATGTCGCATAACCCACATAGCCTATCACGGAAACAAACAATCCAAAGACAATCAATTCTTGCCACATAACTATACCAAAGTCTGATAAGTGATCAATGCTGCCAAATAGGCAATTGCCGTCATGGCGACGGTCTGAATCACGGGCCATTTCCAACTTTTGGTCTCCCGCTTCACTACTGCCAAAGTACTCATACACTGCATGGCAAATGCATAGAAAACCATCAATGATAGTCCAGTAGCCAAATTGAAAACTTTTTCACCCGAATCAGGTCTAGTCTCACTTGCCAATTTTTCTCTAATCGTCAGCTCATTTTCAACATCACCTCCTATACTATATATCGTAGCGATCGTACCCACGAAAACCTCTCGTGCTGCAAATGATGTGATTAATGCGATCCCAATTTTCCAATCATACCCCAAGGGTGCTATGACCGGCTCGATTGCCTTTCCCATAATCCCCATGTAAGAAGCCTCCAATCTCTTGGATGCAAATAGCTCTGCAATTTCCTCTTGCTCTTCTTCTGACTGTGCTGTTGTCATCAATGCTTCTTCTTCATCGTCCAATGGATCCATCCTACTCGAAGGCCCATAGCTTGACAGCACCCACAAGACGATTGAGATCATTAAGATTACTTTACCAGCTTCTAGTACAAAAACTTTTGATTTAGAAAACATTGTCAATCCAACCGCTTTCCACCTTGGCCACCTGTATATGGGCATCTCTGCAAGTAGAAAACTAGCCTGATTTTGTTTGAAGAGCAAGTTCAGTACAAATGCCCCTGCCAATGTGGCAAAAGTACCAAGTAGGTACATTCCCAACAGTGCTAAGGCTTGTGCATTGATTCCAAAAATAGCTTGATCAGGTATAACAATACCTATTATAATTATGTAAATCGGCAATCTGGCAGAACAACTCATCCAAGGTGCTACCAGAATTGTAATCAGTCTTTCCTTATTATTACTTATCGTTCGTGAAGCCATCACCGCTGGAATGGCACATGCTAGTCCAGAGATCAAAGGAACTACACTTTTGCCATGCAAGCCCAAAGGTTTCATAAACCTGTCCATCAAGAATACAACTCTTGACAAATAACCCGTATCTTCCAAAAAGGCCAAAAAGCCAAATAACAAAGCTATCTGCGGTATAAAAATCACAATACCACCTATACCTGGAACTAAACCTTCGGCCAAGAAATCTGTAAAAACTCCCTCTGGGAGTGATGAAGATATCCATCCAGAAGCTAGTGCAAATCCCTCGTCTATCCAATCCATGGGCATCTCCGCCCAAGCAAATATGGCTTGGAAAATCAATAATAAGATAGCTAGAAAGAAGACATAACCGAATATAGGATGAAGTAAAAAGCCATCCAACTTCCTTGAAAAAGAATTGGTCTTTTCTTTTTGCTTCACTATGGTCTTATTCACAAGCTTTTGAATCTTAGCAATTCTCAAATTAGCTTCCTCCAATTGTGCTTTAGATGTATCTAGACCACTTGCTTTACAGAGCGATCGCAGCCATTCCTTGTCTTCGGTAATCAACCCCCTATCTTGTTCAAAAAACACCAACATTTGAAATGCTTGGTAATCAGAAACAAGATCAAACTTAGCTCTGACCTTATCCAACACCTCAACAGACACAACCTCTTGCACTTCTATAAATGGGCTTGTGATTGCAAACCTTTCATCCTTCATCAAAGTCTTTACAGCCTCAAGTCCTTCGACTTTTCGTGCATCAGTAAGTGCCAGAGGTACACCAAGACTTTTGTACAATTCATGTGTCTTGATTACCAATCCTTGCTTCTCAGCCAAATCCTTCATATTTAAAACAAAGGCTACTGGAAGTCCAAAATCCATAATTTGTGTTCCAAGAAGTAGGCTCCTTTCCAAATTGCATGCATCAAGCACTACAATCACAGCATCAACTGATTTTTGCTTCCCCGTAAGTATTTTATAAGCAATCAATTCATCTTCAGACTTGGGATAAAGACTGTAAGTCCCTGGCAAATCCACCAACTCGTACTTTCTTTGAGAATCCTTCAAAAAGCCTGTTGCCTTGTCTACCGTAAGCCCTGGATAATTGCCGATTTTTTGATTTAAACCAGTCAACTGATTAAAAATACTCGACTTACCAACATTTGGATTCCCTATTAAGGCAATGCTAAATATATCCTTCTTACTTTTTATTGTATCGTTCATGTCTTTTGCCTTTCAGCGTTTTGGGGAGACTTTTTAGGTTGTGGTATCAGGAAATCAAAAATCGATTTCTGATTTGAAATCACATGCAATTTCCTCCACTTTCACCAAAAACGCTTCGGAAGGCCTCATGCAAACCATATTTCCTTCAATCTCAAATGCTATTGCTCCTCCAAAAGGTGCCTTGTGGCAACGGACAATCGTCTTTCCAATTCCAAGCCCCATTTCCATCATATTGATCTGAATATTTGAATCATCCAATTTGATAATCTTATGCGCTATATCTGCGGGCATGTTTGATGCGCTTAAACTCATATACCTGTCCTTTTTATCGAAACATTATTCTGAAACACAAAAATGATAAGTTATTCGGTATATAGCAATTTTATTTAGATCAATTTAAAATAAAAGCCTAAAGGAAGCTAAAAAATCTTGAAATCAAGAAAGATGTCACGAAGACACTAAAAGTAAGATGCAAGACACCCCTCCTTCTTGTTAATACTAAAGATTAAAGATTGAACATACTTGGTACTTAATCAATAGCGTCCTAAATAAAATATGAGAGGTCTGAATTTTTGCCCAAAATGTGTATTTTGGGTTTGCACCAAAAACAAAGACCTCTCATGTGTAATATTACATTGTTTTCTCAGATTATAAAAAAGATTGACCGTTCAATTTTCAAAAAACTGGTTAAAGATAAGCAGACAGATAAGGGTTGTAAAGGTTTTGATAGCTGGACACATCTAGTATCAATGCTTTTCTGTCATTTTGCAAAAAGCACATCGGTAAGAGATATATCCAATGGTCTTCGTTCAGCTACGGGGAACCTAAACCATCTTGGGATTTCAAAGGCTCCTTCCAAGTCAAGTATCAGCTATCAGAACAATCGGAGAGATGCTGATCTTTTTAAAGACCTATATTATTCTCTTATAGGAAGTTTAGGACAGCAGGCATCACTCAGGCGTGTCAAACTTAAAATCAAGGTTCCAGTATATCTTTTGGATGCAACGGTCATAAGCCTATGCCTTTCTGTCTTTGACTGGGCCACTTTCCGCACTAAAAAGGGCGCTGTCAAAATGCATACCCTGTTAGATTATGATGGGAAACTCCCTGTTTATGTGAATATTACAGAAGGAAGCGTAGCGGATAATAAAGGTGCTTACAATATACCTTTGGAAAAAGGTTCGGTTATCGTCGCAGACAGATACTACAATGACTTTCCGATGCTAAACGTTTGGGACAGCAAAGGGGTATTCTTTGTCATAAGGCATAAGGACAACTTGGCTTACACCGTGATCAGCGAACGGGAACTGCCGGAAAAAATGGCACAGCATGTTCTAATTGACCAAGAAATAGAACTGACAAACCCACAATCCAAGACCAAGTACCCTAAAAAACTCAGAAGAGTGGCAGTCTGGGACGAGAAAAACAAACAGACCATAGAAATCATTACCAACAACTTCAATTGGGCAGCACAGACAATCGGAGACCTTTATAAATCAAGGTGGGAAATTGAAGTATTTTTCAGAGATATTAAGCAGCTACTCCACATTAAGACATTCATTGGTACTTCAAAAAACGCAGTAATGATACAGATATGGACTGCCTTGATTACAATTTTATTGTTAAAAGCAATGAAAGCAACTGCAAAATACGGATGGCATCTATCAAACCTGGTAGCATTTATCAGACTGAATATTTTCGTCAAAATTGAATTACAAAATTGGCTGGACAGACCTTTTGAAGATCATGACAAACCCCCAAAATATAACCCACAGGGGATTCTTTTTCCAGATTATAAATAAATCACTTCACAATTGCCTCTAACCTAAAATTCTTAAAGAAGAAAAAATTATTTAGGACAGCATTGGTACTTAATATATTGTTCTTTCTCAATACTTTGAACTACACTAGGTATTTCTGATATTTTGTTTGCCACGAAGGCACTAAAGTAAGATGCAAGACTCAAGATACAAGAAAGAAATCCACTTCTTGTCTATACCTAAAATTATAGTTGAACATACTTGTTATATGGCACAACTTTCTTGGCACATTATACATTCACTCGTCTAATCAAAATCCTTTCCTTATCTGATCAGCGATCTCTTTGAGTTCTTCTGAACTTAGTTTCAGTTTGGGACGAGTAAAATTGATATCATCCATAGTTCTTAGAGGTACCAAGTGAACATGTACATGAGGTACTTCAAGTCCTATGACTGCGACACCTACACGGGTGCATTTGATGGTTTTGTCTATAGCATTGGCTACTTTTTTTGCAAAAACATGTAATCCTGCCAAGACATTGTCTTCTAAGTTAAAAATATAATCTACCTCCTGCTTCGGTACTACAAGGACATGGCCTTTGACCAAAGGCATGATATCTAAAAAAGCGATATATTGATCATCTTCTGCGATGATCTCTGCGGGTATTTCCCTGTTGATGATTTTTGTGAATATTGATGCCATAGTTCAAAAATAAAAAATCCCGAAGGTAAACCATCGGGAAAGTAAAATTATTAATAAGTGATTTCCAATACTTCAAATTCCAACACACCTGCAGGCGCATTGATCTGTGCAATCTCACCCACCGATTTTCCATTCAATCCTTTTCCAAAAGGAGAAGCTAGGGATATTTTACCAGCTTTAAGATCTGCTTCTTCTTCAGATACAAGTGTGTAGGTCACGGTCATGCCATTTTTGACATTTTTGATCTTCACGGTAGACAGGATACCTACTTTGGATGCATCCATCATGGCACTATCCATTACCCTAGCATTTCCAACTACAGCTTCAAGTTTTGCTATTTTCAATTCCAAAAGGCCTTGTGCATCTTTTGCTGCATCATACTCTGCATTTTCACTCAAGTCACCTTTGTCTCTTGCTTCAGCAATTTGCTTGGCAATATCTTGACGACCTCTGGTCTTAAGGTCTTGAAGTTCATCCTTCAATTTTTTTAGTCCTTCTTCTGTATAATATTGTACTTTTCCCATGCTTTTTATTTTTTATCTATGGCTATGAAAAACAAAAGAACGGTCTCAAAACTGAAACCGTTTCTCTTATGCTATTGCGATATGTTGGATGCAAAGATATAAAGATTGAAGTGAGAATGCAATTTTATTCAACAAATCATACTTTCGCTTTACGCTTTGCACCTGTTCGTGTGTGCTCTTAACTGAAACCTTAATACTCTTGTTTGAAAATACCAAGCTTGATCTTGTGTAATAATACTTGATTTATTTTTTCATAAGATTGAAATGTCCATCCAGCTACATGAGGACTGAACAAGACATTCTCTCTTTTGGAGAGTTGCATAAAGGTTTCTTTTTGATTTGGAGAAAATGCCTTAAACTTTTCATTTTCTAGGACATCCAGAACAGCTCCTTTTAAAACACCTTCTTCTAAGGCTTCGTTGAGCACATCGAAACTGATCACTTCTCCTCTGGCAGTATTGATAAGGTATATTGGCTTCGAAAATTTCCTCAATATATCAAGGGTAAAATAGTTCCTAGTCTCTTTTGTCAGCGGTACGTGAATACTCAATACATCTGCCTCTTCTTGTATCATTTCAAAACTTGCTTCATTTACCAAGTTATTACCAAACCCAGTTTTATATTTGTCATATGCCAGTATTTTGACATCAAAACCCTGGAGCTTCCTAGCAAATGCTTGCCCCATAAAGCCAAAACCAAAAATTCCAACTGTCTTACCAGAAAGCTCTTCCCCCCTATTTCCTTCTCTATCCCATATACCCCTTCGGACTTCACTATCAGCCTTTGTGACATGGTTGAACAATGCCAGTAAGCTACCGATTGCATGCTCTCCTACTGCATCACGATTGCCTTCTGGTGCATTGAATAACTGAATACCTCTTTCTTCTAAATATTCTAAATCTATCTGATCCAACCCTGCTCCTGCCCTGCCTATAAATTCAAGGCAACTTGCCTTTTCGAGAAGCTCTCTATCCATGGGAGTTTTTGACCGGATGATCAGTCCTGCATATTGATCTACCATATCCATAATCTCACTTCTGGTAATCTTCGGATTATAATCCACCAAAAATCCTTCTTGGGTTAACAAAGGGATGATTGAAGGATGCATTTCATCGATGATCAAAACTCTCTTTTGCATTGATATTTTCTAATTAATGTATTTCTAAATGTTAAAAATAGCACTTTTAGAACAACCAACCACTAAAATAAAGCTTTATCAACATATCACTAATCCAAGCACTGGTATTTCAAGAGCTTTCCCAAATCTAATCAGAAGACAAATAATTTGTCTTACAATTCACTTACTGCTGATCAAGTTGATTTGATTCACAAATAGAAGAATTTTAAAATACCAATGTGATTTTGGTACCAGTACCTATTTCACTTTGAATATTCATTTCTCCTCCGTTCTTTGCAACATAACCTCTACAAAGTGCTAAACCAAGGCCTGTTCCTCTTTCATTATTTGTCCCAAAGCTAGAGATAAGATCGTTGTTTTGTAATTTGGAAAGTGTAAGGCTATCCATTCCTACACCAGAATCTGTAATCTGAATACAGGCTTTACTATTTTCAGTAAATGCCTTACAGGAAATAACGCCTCCTTCAGGTGTGAATTTTATGGCATTTGACAGCAAGTTTCTGATGGAGATTTGAATCATTTGCCTATCAGCTAAAAGAAAAAGATCTTTTTCAACTTGAACCTTAATCTGCTGATCTTTTCTATCTACAGCATACTGAAGTGAGTTTACTACTTCTTTGAATAACTCATCGAGTCTAAACTTTACCAAATTGAGCGATTCTCCTTCTTTTTGGCTCAATGCCCAGTGGAGCAAATTTTCTAAGGTGATTTTTGCCCTTTTGATCTCAGAGCTTAATTGCGGCATGATTTCTATCAAATCCTCTTCACTCAATTGTTTTTCATTGATCAACTCTGCCACAGTAACCAATGAATTCACAGGACCACTCAAATCATGTCCTATGATACTGAAGATTTGATGCTGATGTGCATTCATTTTCTTCAAATTTTTAGCAAGCTTTTTTACTTCCTTGTTTTTCTGAAGTAAAATTTGATTCCTTTTCTTTGAGCTTTTCAAGCTTTTGGACACGACCACATACAGCAACACAAGTGTAGTGATAAGAATAGCAAGGAGTAGGATGATGAATAGCTTTTGCTGATTGCTTTTCTCCTTGTTTCTCAATTCAAGATCAAAAAGCTCCTTTTCACGCTCTATGATTTTGCTACCTTCCAATCGGGCTATTTCTAATGTTTGCTCATTTTTCCTCAAAGAATCTCTATATTCATGATGCATTTTAAAATTATACAAGGCACTTTCAATGTCTCCTATATCCTCTTGAAGAGATGAGATTGTCCTATAAGCATCTGACATGTTATGGATCGAACCAGATTTAACTGCATTAGAAAGAGACTTTTCAGCATACCCGAGTGCTTTATGAGGGTTTCCAGTAACCACATAATATTTGATTTGACTCGTGTAAGCATATGAAAGTGATTCGAAATCTGAGGTTTTTTCTGCTACTTCAAGTCCCTTATCAAAGTACTTTTTGACAGAATCTAGTTGTCCATTAGCACCAAAATTATTCCCTAAATTCAGATATGCATTGGAGAGATATTCGTACTCCTCGGTCTGCTCTAGGTCATGGATAGCATCATAAAAAATTGGAAGCGCTTCCTCGAATGAATTTATCATATTGATAGCCAATGCTTTGTTCAATTTATAATTAGCCATTTGGACATTATCACCCAAGTCTTTGGCAATATCAATAGCTTCTTGGTGGTACTTGAGTGCTAGTTGATAATCCCTCTCTCTATAATAAACCAATCCAATATTGTTGCTGGTACTTGCCGAAGAGCTTAATAGTTTTTCACGATCAAAGATCTCTTTGGCTTTGAGGTAATACTCAATCGCCTTTCCGTGAATCGATTTCTGATAATGATAAACACCTAGATGTGTATAACTCTTTGCAATACCATTTGGATAATTCAAATCTTGACTTGTCTTTAAGTTGACATTTGCATAGATATATAATGAATCTGGATAGCTTCCTCTTATCTCAAAAGCATGGTCATGAAGTGCATCAATCTCTGCTACGGTCTTAGGCGATTTTTGAATATTAGAAATCTCTGGTTCCTTGAGATTTAGGGTTTGTTGATAAAATGTAAACGAACAGATTACCATTATAGGAAGCAAGAACATGTGCGGGTGGGTGATGAAACTGGGTAATGAAATTGGGAATCAGTAAGCTAAAGTAAAACATTTGAGTCAAAATCCACTCAAAAACAAACGATTATTGTCACAAGAAATCATAATCGATATGTTTATGCCCGCTCATTTTTATGGACTGTAATCCAATCAGGCAATCAACTTCGTAAATCCCATTAACCACAAACTAACAGGGCGATCCGAAAACCTGAAATAGAGTAGGAAAAACCAACTAAATCTAATCATCATGAAATTCCAAGAATTAACTTCAGAAGAATTGAAATCAGTAAATGGAGGATTATTAGGTGGCCTTTTGGGACTAAATAGCCGTGGATCTTCTTCTTCACAATCTTCGCTTATTGGAAATGTAGGTATCAACCTCAGCTTATCTTCTACTTCAAGAGACGGTGAGCAATCATCTTTAAACTTAGGACTGAACCTAAGCGACATCGGTATGTTTGGAAGTACAAGCAGCAAGTAATCACCCATTCACCCATAGCTAGCAGTGAATACCGCTAGCTAAAATTTTTAAACCTATGAAAAAGAACCACAACGACATATTTCCTCCAGAAATACTTGAGGGTACTACAAGCTACTACTTCAAAAGGTATGATTCAAAATCCATTATCTTGTATCAGGTAGTTCTTGTACTATTGATTTCCATATTCATTGGCATATTCATTATCAAAGTTGATGTCAATGTCCAAGGTGTCGGAATGATCAAATCAATAGAAAACAGAAATCAATTACGGTCAATTGTAACAGGTAACATAGATTCTGTATTTGTCTCAGAAAACTCTCGGATAAAAAAGGGACAAAAAATCTTCTCAGTAAAAACCAATATTTTGGATGAACAGTCCGGAAACACTAAAAAACTTGTTGCTGAGTATCAGTCTCAAATGAATGATTTGAGTTTTCTGATCTCCAAAACTAATAAATACGACTGGGAAAATATTCCCAGGCTATCTAATCCAAACTTCCAGCAGGAAGCAAACTTCTTTTTTCAGAAGCTAAATGATATCAAGGAGCAATTTGAGCTATCAAAAAAAGAGTTCAAACGATCCGAATCCCTTTATGAGTCTGGCGCTATAGCAGAAGCAGAGTTTGACAGGTATAAACAAGCCTACGAGAGTGCCAAAAACACCGTACTTGCTTCATACTCTCAGCAAGCGGCATACTGGCAAGCCAATTTAAATCAAATCAGACTCTTGCTTCAAGACCTTCAATCAAAAAATGCGCAGATAGATGAGGAGATCAAATTCTACACCGTAGAATCACCGATTGATGGATTCATTCAAGATATCAGGCAGTTGTATCCAGGGGCAAGTGTAGCGGCAGGCGAAACCTTAGCTGAAATCACACCCGATGGCGCATTGATAGCGGAAGTCTATGTCGAACCAAAGGATATTGGTTTTATCAATCCAAATACCCCTGTCAAATTTCAGGTAGATGCTTTCAACTACAACGAGTGGGGATTTTTAGATGGAAAAATTGAGTCCATTTCCAATGATGTATTCATCCAACCTGACGGAAAGCCATATTTCAAAATCAGGTGCGAGCTTCCCAAGGAAGAGATGAAGTTGAAAAATGGTTATACTGGTCAGCTACTAAAAGGCATGACTGTACAAGCAAGATTTAGTTTTACAAGAAGGAGAATCGTCAACTTGTTTTTTGATAAAGTAGATGATTGGGTCAATCCAAATTTAGCCAGCAAGTAAGCCTATGTTCCTATTCAATAGTTTTAAAAATAGAGATTTCAAAAGAACTGAAATCCAACAGCACGATTTGACGGATTGTGGAGCTGCTTGTTTAGCTGCAGTATCAGCTTATTACAAACTAGAGGTTCCAATAGCCAAAATCAGGCAAATCGCCTACACAGATCAAAAGGGCACTAACCTCCTTGGTATGATCGAAGCGGCCAAACAGCTTGGTTTTGATGCCAAAGGTGTAAAGGTGAATGATGATCAGATTGCAGAATTGCCTGGACCTTGCATTGCTCACGTAGTTGTCAGAGGCAGATTGCACCACTATGTAGTCATACTCAAAACAACAGAAAAAGAAGTCACTATGATGGATCCTGCTCATGGCAAGATACAAACAGTGAGCGTAGAGAGCTTTTTCACGATTTGGACTAATGTGGTTCTGCTCCTTGAGCCTGGTGAAAGTTTTGAGGAAAAAAATGAAAAATACAGCGTATCCAAAAGGTTTTGGTTTTTACTCAAGCCATACACATTTATATTCACACAAATTCTAATAGGTTCAGTGTTCGCTGTAATATTGGGACTTGCAACTTCACTGTACATTCAAAAAATCATCGATAATGTCATCCCCAATGATAATGGGAACTTGCTGAACTTGATGGGTGTATTGATGATTTGCATCATTCTATTTAGTGCAATCCTTGGTCATTTCAAGGGGATATTAACCCTGCAAACTGGACAAAAGATAGATGCCAAACTGATCTTAGGCTATTACAAGCATTTGCTCAATCTCCCCCAGCGATTCTTCGATAATATGCGAACCGGAGAAATTATCTCAAGGATCAATGATGCTGTAAAAATCAGGGCTTTTATCAATGATGTAATCGTAGGTTTTGTGGTTAATATTTTTGTATTGATTTTCTCTTTTACATTGATGTTTATCTTCTATTGGAAGCTGGCGCTATTGATGCTAGTGGTCATCCCTTTGTACATTGTTATTTACATTTTCTCAAACAAGATCAATAAGAAAACACAGAGAGAACTCATGGAGAATTCCGCAGACTTGGAAGCGCAACTGGTAGAGTCACTCAATGCTGTTAGTACTATCAAGCGCTTTGGGGTGGAAGATTATACCAATATCAAGACAGAAGGTAGGTTTATCAACTTGTTAAAATCGATCTATGAGTCAGGGTCCAACTCCATTTGGATTGGTAACTTGAGTGGACTTGTGACATCAATCTTCACCGTTGCCTTACTTTGGATGGGAACTTCATTTGTATTGCAGAATGAACTGACAGCTGGTGAATTACTTTCTTTTTATGCCATTATGGGGTATTTCACTGGACCCGTAGCATCATTTATCAGTATGAACAAGACCATCCAGGACTCTTTGATTGCTGCTGACAGGCTATTTGAGATTATGGATATTGAGACTGACGATAATGAGGGCAAAGTTCAATTGGATGAAAGCCAAATAGGCAATATCACTTTCAAAGATGTAGTATTCAGCTATGGATCTAGAAATCAGGTATTCAATGGGCTCGACCTTGAAATAGAAACTGGTAAGTTCACAGCCATCATTGGTCAATCAGGATCTGGAAAATCTACCCTAACATCTATCATCCAAAAGGTATACCCTATCACTTCCGGAAGGGTGTACATTGGCAAACAAAACCTCGATTACATCCACAGTGGTTCACTCAAAAAGGTAATCGGAGTAGTACCACAGCAAATTCACCTTTTCGCAGGAAATATAGTCGAAAATATTGCTGTAGGGGATTTCAATCCAGACATGGACCGGGTGCTTAGCATCTGTCAAGATTTAGGAATTTTGACATTTATTGAAGCTTTACCACAAGGCTTCAAAACATATATAGGTGAAAATGGTGTTAGTCTATCTGGTGGTCAGCGCCAGCGACTCGCTATTGCTAGAGCATTGTATAAAGACCCAAGCATTTTGATCTTTGATGAAGCTACTTCAGCCTTGGACTCTGAATCCGAAGCATTCACCCTTAGGACCCTTCACAACCTCAAAGATCAAGGAAAAACAGTCATAATGATCGCTCACAGGTTATCATCTGTGGTAGGTGCTGATCAGATTCTTGTGATGGATCAAGGTCAACTGATTGAATCAGGAGCCCATGAACAACTGATGGAAGACAAAGGAGTATACCACGAAATGTGGAAAAAACAAATGCCTGATTATAAACTGGAAGACAACAGTTGATTGCCTCATGCTAAACTACTTCAAGAATGAACCACTTGACCAAATACCTTTTCTTGTTCTTCCTATTGATCACTCCTTTGTGGTCACATGCTCAATTTGATAGGGAATTTGCTAGAGACATTCTCGTCCAAGAAAGTGCAAATAACATATTAAATGCCATAGATGAAGACCTAAACACCTTTGCTCGAATCAACTCAAGCACTGGACTAGCACTAGGAATAGGAGCTAGTACTGGAGTGCTGGAATTGGGTTTCCCAAATGTGCTTCCCGCCAATACACTGGTATTTATAAAAATAGATTTCGATATCATTATATTAGAAAATCTTCTTGGAGGTACTTCTGGGGGACTGGGAAGTAGCCTACTTGATAATGGGTTGTTTGGAAATCACACTTTGCAAGTTCAAGCTAGAAATGGAAATCAAGTTGTACTTTCAGGTTCGACTGAAAACCCAGAAGACTTTGCAGGGGACAATCTCCGCATAGTTGTAGACCAAGAAAGAAACTTTTATATACAAATCCGACCACAACAGGAATTTCAAAGCATTAGGCTGACGGACAGAATCAGTGCCCTTTTGGGGCTTGGCAACACCGCTTCTACTGATATATTTGGTGCGTTTATCATCCCTCCAGACCATGATTGCATCACATCAGCTTTTACAGGTATCAATTTACAAAACTTCAACCTTTCCAACTTGCTTGGAGTACAGCCTGCATTTGATGTAGAAAATATTTTACAAATAGGCACCACTTCACACTCAGAACTAAACCTCACATCCAACAATTCGGATGCAATAATTGAACAGTTTGTAACCCTATCTAAAACTTCTGAGGGAAACACAACATTCGAATTAACCTTTAAATTTAGTGACCAAAACATTGGAACGGCTGACCTTCAAAGAGTCTCGATAAGAGGCTTTGAGGTGAACAGTTTGAGGTATGAAGAAAACCTTTCTGATTTGATTTCGGAGGAAGCTATTGATTTATTACAAAATGGAGAATATGCATCAGTACCATTTGTAGTAAATAACTCAGTAGATAGGTTATCTGTTTCCTATGCAAGAGGGGATGCTGGTCTAGTCGAACTTCCTGCACTTCAACTTGCTCATATAGTACTCAGCATCAGCCCACCCGAAATTTCTCCCGAACTACTCCCTATTTTGGTTTGTACAAGAGAAACAGCATCCTTGACAGCCAACGTACCAGACGGCTTGCTCCTTAGATGGTATGAAGTAGAGACAGAAGGTATTCCTTTAGCCGAAAACCCAAGTGCTGTTCCATTTGTAACCGAGGAGATCACTGATACAAAAACATATTATGTGTCTGCCTATGATCCTGTCTGCGACTTAGAATCGAAAAGATTACCTATAGAAATCAATGTTCAGGAGGCACTTGATGAAGTAACATTGACTATCACTGGAAATGAGCAAAACATTTGTGCCGGAGATGATGTAACCCTCACTCCTACTTTTACATCTGGCTTCCCTGATGATCAGGCAGAAGTTTCTTTCTCTTGGTTTTTTGATGAAGACCAAATCAACGAAATCAATCATAATGCTACATTTGACGGTGCGATTTTTACAATTGCAGAGAATGGAGAACTTACGATAAGTAATATAAACCCTAGTACAAGCCTAGAAATGCTATACTTAGTGGTGACAATCGACAACAATTGCGAATCTTTGCAGCAAACATTCACAACAGAGCTGACATTTTCCGCCGATTGTACACGTTTCTCTATCGAGAAAACTGTAGATCAACCCGAAGCTGAAGCTGGCGAGACAGTCACTTTTTCAATCAGCGTTACAAATGATGGAACACTGCCTATCACAAATCTTGTGATCACAGATGTACTTTCAAATTTGGTAACTTACATAGCTTCATCAAGTACAGTGCAACTGCTTGGCAACAATACTATCAATTGGAATATCAATTCTTTGGCTGTAAAGCAATCCATTACATTGACCATCACCGTGAGACTTGCTGATGATATTCCAGTGAACACCATTATCCCAAACACTGCCACTGGTCAAATTCAATCTGATTCAGAAATCATCAGTTCAAATACGGTAGAGGTTCTTGTGATTGGAAATGATGATGGAGACGGAGAAAATCCTATCGAGAATGAAAACACCACATTAGCCATTTCCAAATTACTGATAGATGAAGGAGAAATCAATGTCGGTTCCATTCTTAACTATGAAATCACAATAACCAATACTGGTGAAGCTCCTGCATTGAACATTAACATCTTAGACATTCTTCCAGCAGAGTTGACTGCCATAGCTGCAAGTGAGGGTGGTGATATTGATGGGCAAAATATCAATTGGAATTTGGAAACTTTAGCTCCTGGAGACGCTAGAACCTATACCATTCAAGCAATGGTGCAAGATGGTGCTACACAAGTCTCTAATACCGCACAGGTCTCTGGAGATAATTTTGACACACAATCTGATCAAACTCCGCCCGTGCCTGTAGTAGGTGATGATGGAGACGGAGAAAATCCCATCGAGGATGAAAAAACCACATTAGCCATTTCCAAATTACTGACAGATGAAGGAGAAATCAATGTCGGTTCCATTCTTAACTATGAAATCACAATAACCAATAATGGTGAAACTCCTGCATTGAACATGAACATCTTAGACATTCTTCCAGCAGAGTTGACTGCCATAGCTGCAAGTGAGGGTGGTGATATTGATGGGCAAAATATCAATTGGAATTTGCAAACTTTAGCTCCTGGAGATGCTAGAACCTATACCATTCAAGCAATGGTGCAAGATGGTGCAACACAAGTCTCTAATACCGCACAGGTGTCTGGAGATAATTTTGACACACAATCTGATCAAACTCCGCCCGTGCCTGTAGTAGGTGATGATGGAGACGGAGAAAATCCCATCGAGGATGAAAAAACCACATTAGCCATTTCCAAATTACTGACAGATGAAGGAGAAATCAATGTTGGTTCCATTCTTAATTATGAAATCACAATAACCAATACTGGTGAAACTCCTGCATTGAACATGAACATCTTAGACATTCTTCCAGCAGAGTTGACTGCCATAGCTGCAAGTGAGGGTGGGGATATTGATGGGCAAAATATCAATTGGAATTTGGAAACTTTAGCTCCCGGAGATGCTAGAACCTATACCATTCAAGCAATGGTACAAGATGGTGCTACCCAAGTCTCTAATACCGCACAGGTGTCTGGAGATAATTTTGACACACAATCTGATCAAACTCAGCCTGTACCTGTAGTAGGTGATGATGGAGAAGGAGACATCAACTTGTCTTTAGAAATGCTCAAAACGGTCTCCCAGCCCAACGTTCAAATAGATCAAGTGTTTACTTACCAGATAGAGATGCTCAACACTGGAGATAATATTGGTTCCGAATCAAATTTGATCGTAATTGACACTTTACCAGAGGCAGTAATTTTTGAGAGAATCCTAAGTGGCGCGACCCAAGTAGAATTCGACCAAGCTACCCAGACGCTTCGATGGAGTATACCAAGTTTGGCAAGTGGAGAAAGTACTTCAATATCATTTGAAGTGAGGGCTGCTCAAGCTTCCCCTTCAGTTGTAAATACCGCATTTTTGATAGACAATAGCAGCACTATTCCTACGGTAATAACAACTTCTAGTGTGGCTCATGACCAGTTAGAATATAAAATAGCAAATATCGTCACGCCAAATGGTGATGGCCGAAATGATACTTGGAAAACCCAAGGATTAGATAGCTTTCTAGCATCTTGGGAAGTTTTGATCTTCAACAGGTACGGAATTGAACTCTACAGATCAGCCAATTACGAAAATGATTGGGCTGGTGATGGATTGAATGCGGGCACATATTTCTATCAAATCAAAGGGAGAAAGCCTGATGGCCAAGAGGTGATTTTGAATGGATACATTACATTAATCAAATGACCATGACAAGTAAACTGATCAAACCATTCATATACCTAATTGCTGCGGGATTTATTTCCATATTGACCAATGTGGATAGCTATGGTCAACAAATCCCTCAGTTCAGCCAGTACATGTTCAACCCCATATTCATCAATTCTGCATATGCTGGCTACAAAGAAAGGCTCTACATCCAAAGTTATTACAGGACTCAATGGACGGGAATAGAAGGAAGTCCTACGACCATGGCACTTTCAGCTGATGGATTTCTAGAAAAAAGCCAATTAGGCATAGGTATGCATGTGATGAGTGATCAAATTGGTGCAAATAGAACAAATACAATCCAATCAAACATCGCCTATCACCTTCAACTCGGTGAGGATCAATTCTTAAGCTTTGGGCTAGGTTTGGGCCTTATCAATTCCCGATTGGATGAATCTTTACTTGACGGAATAGACCCAGAGGATCCTGCCAGTCTTTCGGGCAATAATAACTTCCTGTATCCTGAATTAAGGGCTGGATTATTCTACTATGATGAGACATTTTTTTTCAGTTTAGGTGCTGAAAATATAGGCTCACTAATCACCAACCCTGACCGAGGTGATTTCCTCATAGATAATGACGCAAATATTAACCTATACACTGGTTTTTGGCTTGATCTTAGCAATGAGGTTACCTTGAAAAACACCCTACTTGTGCTTGATGATTTTCGTACACCAGCCAGAGTTGATTTGAGCTCAACTTTCCTATTCTATGAGCAATTGTGGCTTGGGCTGACCTATAGAAGAGCCATAGATTATGCGAATAGAGTAGATTCAGAAAATCTCCGAAACAGTAGTGCTATGGTAGCCATTGCCCAGTTTTGGATGACCAATGGCTTAAGAATCGGCTATGCCTATGATCACCAGATCAATGGAATAAGTGTGGGAGCATTCTCTACCCATGATGTATCAATAGGTTTTATTTTTCCTGAAAAAAGGAGAAGAACCTATTCACCAAAATACTTCTAATAAAAATGAAACGTTTTCAAATATACATACTCACTATACTCCTTTTTTCAGTAGGATTTGTCAATGCCCAGGTATTACAAACTCAGGAAAAAAGGAAAATTGCTGAAGCAAATATTGCTTTTCAAAATAGCGATTATCTTTTGGCGATTGATCATTTCAAGTCTTCTTTGAAGATAAAAGAAACCAAAGAAGCCATACAGGGTCTTTCCCTTTCTCACTACCAAATCAAGAATTTTGAGGCTGCTGTAGAAGGCTACTCCTACCTCAGGTCTAACTATGAGCTTTCCACAGAGGACATCATTCCATTTTTCGAATCATTGGTAAGACTTGGAGATTTTGAGCAGGCTAAGACGCTATATCAGTTTGCGAAATTTACCAATAGGATAACTTTAGAAAATCAAGCGCTGACCAAAATGCAAGTGGTTATCGAAAATAACCTCAATCAAGTCAATAGTGGAATCAGTAATGAATTGAGTGCGTTTACAAATTTGAATTCTAAATACCGTGATTTTGGATTAAGGATATATGATGGGTACCACTATTTTGTTTCCAATAGACCTAACAAATTCTTTGCTGGAACTGGAAATCCTTATGAAAGCTTAAGTTTCAATGCATACCGACAAGAAACAGGTCAAAATGATGGCAATGTAGAACAAGTCCCTTTTATCAAGGATAAGATCCAACATGGCAGTCTTAGCTTTTCAGATCAATTTGTATTCTATGCAGCAAGTCAACTTGAAGAAACTTCAGGTATCAAAAAACTTCTCTCCAATGAAGAAGATGCCTCATTCCCAGAAATTTTCTTCAGGGAAAAATTAAAAAATGGTTCATATGGCCCTGAGAAAAAACTCTTCAACAAATCCAAAAGGAAATTCGCAATGATCGATCCGTTTTGGGATGAAGAAAGAGAGTTGCTCATCTTCTCCTCAGATATGCCAGGTGGGCATGGAGGTTTGGACCTGTATAGTGTCCAGTACCTAGGGGGCCTCAAGTGGTCAGATCCTGTAAACTTGGGATCCAAAATCAACAGTAAACAAGATGAACGAAGCCCTTTTGTAAAGTCAGGTGTTCTCTATTTTTCGAGTAATGGGCAAGGTGGGTATGGTGGATATGATATATTTAGCACTAAAATCACTGATAATCAATACAGCAATCCAGAAAATCTATCTCCACCAATCAATTCCCATGGGGATGATCTTTTCTATGGATTATATGAGAAGGAAGATGAAGAAATAGCTGTACTCAGTTCCAACAGAAACGGTGATGATGATTTGTACTACCTTCAGAATGCTTCTAATCAGCAAGACATCATTCAGGTGAGGCTGTTTGACAAGGCGTACAACACCCCCATTAGGGATGAGAAAGTTAATATTGCTAATAATATTGATAGCAAAGAAATCCTCACCAACAGTAATGGTGAACTTCAGCTATCGCTACAAAATGATCTAAAAGACACGATTGAAGTTAACTATCTGCTTGTTGCAGGTTTCGAAGTATTAAAAATTGATTTACCAGATAGCCTTGATACCAATACAAAACTGAATCTGGGCTTGAACAAAATCAAGGCTGAATCAAAGCTTCTCTTCAATGGTGGATTTACCTCCAAAGAGCAGTTATCTTTGGAGGCAAATGAAGAGGTGCTACATGTTTTATTTCTGACACTGAACCATAACCCAAAGCTGAAGGTCAAGATCATAGCACATACAGATTCCCGTGGTACTCCAGCAGCTAATAAGCGAAAATCCGACAAAAGAGCTGCTGAAGTAAAATCCTATTTGAGAGAAAAAGGAATAGAAGCCTCAAGGATAACTACCATGGGTCTAGGCGCTACCAAGCTTCTCAATGATTGTATACCTGGACTACCCTGCAGTGACTCCGAGCATATAGAAAATGACAGGATTGAAATTGAGTTTGTATTAGAAAATTAGATGACTTGATGGTTATGTGACTTAAACCCCATAAATGAATCTTTTACTTTATCAGGAATACGGTCTATTATCTCCTTATACTTTTGGGAGAAGTAGGATTCTTTATCACTCTTATTTAAACTTATAAGTACGTTTATCCTTTCGTGAATTTTTTCGAGGTTGGTATAAAGCAAGAATTCATTGTAATTTCTAAATTCATTTCCAAGTCTATTGGCTAACTCCTTGAACTTAGGCCCCAAGAGGATTAACTCAGTTTCTTCAATTGCTTCTACGAAGTACTTGGAAGGCCGACCGAAATAACAACTCTCCACATTGAATAGCATTTGATTCTCTGGAATGATTAGGATCGTATGTTCATTGCCCTCTTCATCAATATCAAAGAGTCTGATCAAACCCTTTTCTACAAAGAAAACATGGTGGTCTACTTGATCTTTGCTGACTATGATTTCATTTTTTTGTTTGGTATCTGTAGAGATGGTCTGCATTAGCATTGGAAGATGCGAAATGCTAACCAATACTTCTTCGGTCAAGTACAATTCAAAATTTTTACTCATCTAAAGGGACTTATGATTGGATCAATTTACAACTTGGTGATAATAAACTCAGTTCTCCTATTGAGCTGATGCTCTTCATCTGTACACGTCACTCCAGGACCACAATGATTGATTAATTTATCCATCCCAAATCCTTTGGCAGTAATCCTTCTAGCATCAATCCCCTGTGAGACAATGTAGTCAACTGCTGATTGTGCTCGCTTTTCAGATAGATTTTGATTGTACTTCTTATTTCCTCTTGAGTCCGTGTGAGAGTGAAGTTCAATGACCATTGTGGGGTTTTCTTCCATGATTTTCACTAATTCCAACAGTGGAACTTCCGCATCAGGTCTGATGTCCCATTTATCAAAATCATAAAATATATTTTCAATTTTATAGGTCTTGTTGACTTCCATTTTTTCCAAATAGACAGTAACAAATTCTTCCTTTTTCAGACGTTCTTCCTGAGTTCCTAGAACAACATCCTCCAAATGTTTAGTGAAAAATCCCGAAGCTGAGGCATCCAAGTTGTGAGCTTGAAGCACTGGAAGCTTGAATTTGAAAGACCCGTCATCCTCTGTGATATATCTTGTATTGAGTCCAGTTTCTTTACTGATAGCTGTCACTACGGCATTAGCTATTGGACTCTCATCATCACGATTCAGAACTTTTCCAGTCAAACTGAAAAATTCCTCATAATTGTACAATACCCTATAAAGATCATCTGAACCTTTGCCTCCAGTTCGATCAGAGCTTAAGTATGCATGATCTTCTGTCAATCTAATAAAAGAAAAATCATCCCTATTGGAGTTTATAGGAACTCCTAAATTTTCTAAACTACCACCAGCCGACTCAAAATTTGTTAACTTAAAAACATCCAATCCACCCAGTCCGACATGCCCATCTGAAGCAAAGTAAAAATCTCTCAATTGATCAAGAAAGGGGGATCTCTCGTCTCCCGGAGTATTTATCTCATCTCCAAGATTGATAGCATCCCCCCATTCCCCGTCATCACCCAGATGAACCTTATATAAATCAGTACCTCCATATCCTCCTGACATGTCCGAGGCAAAATAAAGTGTTCTAGTTTCTTGATCCCAAAATGGATCTAAAAGCATGTGAGTTTTGTGATCATTGAAAGGTAACGCCATTTCTTCTCGCATGGCACTATCAGCAGCTACTGCTTTGTAATATATCCCAGGAAAAACCGTGATATCAATTTTTTTGATAGAAAACTTCTTGGATTCCTTAGGTCTCGGCACTTTGGTATAAAAAACCATATCCTTAGACTTCATCAATGGGCCAATATGAAAGGGGTAGCTAAATTCATCAACCAAATGAATTGCATTTACTTTGTTTTCTTCTTCATGAAATTTAGCTCCATATATAGAAACGAACCCATTCCCAGTCCAACCATAGGTATTTCCTTCAAAAGTATTGAAACGATTGATTTTGGTACTTTCACTATGAATTCGATCTGAAGCAAAATAAATTTGATCATCAAAAAAACTCAATCCAAACTCCGAGTATTCAGTATTTACACCCTTAATAGGTTCAATTATACTCCTTGTTTCAGCATTCACCATCGCCTTTCCTTTATCAAGTGAAGCATACAGCTGTTCTACAAAAAAAGTTGGGATTTCAGGATATTTTTCTGATTCAAAAGATTCCAAGTACTGCTTCCCTTCTTCAAACTTTCCATTTGCACCAAGAGTTTTTGCAAAATAGAAGTAATCATCACCTGATAAAGCGGCTAGCTGCTCAAGTTTTCTAAACCAAGGTTCTGCATTTGCAAAATCCCTTGTTTTCATGTTAGTAAAAGCTAAGCCTCTTGCTGCTTCAGCACTCTCAATTCTATCCCAAGCACTTTGATAGTTTTCTTTTGCTAAGGCATAGTTTAGCATTTGTTCATTTTGCTTGGCTAATTTGAGATCCTTGTTGGAAAGTGCCTTACAACCACTTGCCAAAATGATCAAAATCAAAACAAAGTTGTATAATATTCTATTCATGGAGTCCTGTTTTAAAAGTTTCGTGGTGATATTGATTTGATTCGCTTTGGAGGGAAAAGATATCCAATTGAGATATCATGGGTTGAAAACCCTCTTGGGTTAAACCCATTGATCTGATGATCATAAGCATAACCAACCCTCAATCCTTCTCCTATAAATACCTCAAACAATCCGACCACTGCTGTATTATTTCGCATGGCTTCATTGAAAGCTTGATCTTTATAATTTACAGCTGTCCTATAAGATGCTCCTAACCAAAATTTATCAAAAAATATAAACGAAGCATTGACATCTAAACGAGCTGGAGCTTTGAAATCATCCATGTACATTACCGAAGGCTTGAATGCCACCGCATAGCTAAAATCAATCCAATAGCCCGCCGTTACATTCAAGTGTGATCTAGGTTCGATAATTACTTCTCCATTATCCAGGTCAAAAAGCGGAGAAGTCACATTATCAACTGCAAGTCCTGCATAAAACTTACTAGCATAATAAAACATCCCCAGCTTCAAATCCGGATAGTTTACAGTGTTCTTTGCTCCAGGAACGGAAGGATCATTATCAGTTCCAGGAATTAGCTGTGCACCATCTAGCATAGAATTGACAAAGCCTATCCCCATGCCAAAGCTCAAATAATTCTCCTCTCCTAACCTAAGGTGATATGCTATATTGCCATAGATAGCATTGGTCCGCTGTGCTCCTAATCGATCCGTCAATCCAACCAAACCTACTCCCAATCTTTGATTGGGAAGGAAGCCATCTGCACCAAGTGCAAATGTTTCTGGACTTCCTTCCACACCTGCCCATTGCTTTCTATAATAAGACTGGACATAGAGTTGTTCTTTGTATCCAGTGTATGCAGGATTGATAAACAATGGGTTGAACATATATTGACTGAACTGTGGGACTTGCTGTCCTTTACTCTCCATACTCAAAGAGCAAATCAATCCTATTAATATTAAAAACTTAAACTTTCTCATTTTTCCTTATCTTAAAATTGTCACATAGCCAGTAAATATTTGTTCGTTATTATCTAAGTCAACCGTAGTCAACTGGTAGAAATAAGTTCCTTCTGCAAGGTTGCCACCGTCCCAAGAATTATCATAGGCTTCAGCTCTATAGACTTCGACTCCTAGCCTATTGACCACTATCAATTTTGCTCTTGTATAGAAGTGTTCAACACCTACCAATTCCCAAGTATCATTGATCCCATCTCCATTTGGTGTGAAGACATTTGGAATTTCAAATGATCGCTGCTCATGAGATATGGTATCTTCATTATTAGATTCATCTGTATCCAATTCTCGAGAAATTACTGTTGCAGTATTTCTAATTGTACCATGATTCTGTGCTTCTACATTGATGGTCAATGTTCGCTCGACGCCAGGAGCGAGGCTCTCGATCTCCCATGTCAATACTCTGGAATTGACATCATATGTCACTTCACCTACTGGTGTAGTTGCATTTTGGTATATTACTCCAAGTGGAATAAAATCAGATACAAGGATTTCAGATGCATCCATCTGTGATAGATTTCTAACAGTCAACCTGTATTGGAATGTGGCTCCTATTCTAACCATCGCTGAGCTTACAGCTTTCTGTATTTCAAGATCTACTACATTGATCAAAATCGCTTCAGCTATAAATTCAACATCATCAGCATTTTGGCTTGAGGCGTTTACTTTGTTTACCAATTGACCTTCATCGATTGACACAAAGCCAGTTATCTCCATTGTCATAGAAGCTCCTGCGGCGAGGCCATCTATTTGCCATTGTACAGTATTGCCTTCCATAACGCCTCCATGACTAGCATCTATTGGTTCAAAACCATCCGGTAAACTATCTACCACTGCTAAATTCATAGCATCAAATTCTCCAATGTTTAGTAATGAAATACTGTAAGTCACCATATCTCCTGGAGATACCGTCATCACATCAGATGTTTTTATCAATCTAAGTTGTGTAGTATTATCAGCTACTTCTACATCCTCTGGATCAGACTCTTTTGGCCCATCCTCATCCGTTGGACTATTAACCACAGCGACATTAGTGATGATTGTACCTATTGGAATTGTACTTGGAGTAGACAATACTAAAGTTATTACCACATCAGCTCCTCCAGAAATTGTTCCTAGATTCCAAGTGACCACTCCATTGGCAAATGTGCCTCCCTGATTTGTAGACACAAAACCTGTAGATGCAGGAATCGCATCTGTAACAACTACATTCAATGCATCGCTTGGACCTGCATTCGATACGGTAATGGTATAGGTGATATCCTCTCCAGCAATGACTGTAGCAGAAGTAGCTACTTTGGTAATCATTAGACTCGCTTCTGTCCCTACATCCACATCCTCTGGGTCAGACTCTTTTGGCCCGTCTTCATCTGTTGGACTATCTACTATCGCGATATTGCTGATCGTAGTTCCTGATGTGAGATCACTTGGGGTAGAGAGTATCAAGGTCACTGCTACACTAGACCCTGATTCAATAGTACCCAAATCCCAAGTCACTACGCCTTCTGAGAACATGCCCCCATTGTCTGCTGACACAAAACCTGTCATACCTGGAATCGCATCTGTGACTACTACATCTTGTGCATCACTTGGGCCTGCATTAGATACGGTAATGGTGTAGGTGATATCTTCTCCTGCAACGACTGTACTTGATGAAGCCATCTTGGTGATCATTAGGCTCGCCGCTGTCTCTACTTCCACATCCTCTGGATCAGACTCTTTTGGCCCGTCTTCATCTGTTGGACTATCTACTATGGCAATGTTGCTGATTGTCGTTCCTACTGTCAGATCACTTGGAGTAGAAAGCACCAAAGTCAAAGCAATACTCTCCCCAGATGTGACTGTACCCAGATCCCAATTCACTACACCTTCTGCGAACATGCCCCCATTGTCTGCTGACACAAAACCTGTAGATGCAGGAATCGCATCTGTGACTACTACATTTAACGCATCACTTGGACCTGCATTCGATACAGTAATGGTATAGGTGATATCCTCTCCGGCAACAACTGTTGGAGAAGCTGCTATTTTGGTAATCATCAAATCGGTATTCGCCTCTACGGTAACCAATGATGGATCTGAAGTTATTGGTGAGTTTGGATCAGTTATGCAATCCACTATTGCTACATTGCTGATCACTGTGCCTGATGCCAGATCTGGCATTGTTGAAAGAATCAATGTCAAGGCCACATTCTCTCCTGCTCCAATAGTTCCCAAATCCCAAGTTACTACGCCTTCTGAGAACATGCCCCCATTGTCTGCTGACACAAAACCTGTCATACCTGGAATCGCATCTGTAACAACTACATTCAATGCATCGCTTGGACCTGCATTCGATACGGTAATGGTATAGGTGATATCCTCTCCAGCAATGACTGTAGCAGAAGTAGCTACTTTGGTAATCATTAGACTCGCCTCTGTCTCTACTTCCACATCCTCTGGATCAGATTCTTTTGGCCCGTCTTCATCTGTTGGACTATCTACTATCGCGATATTGCTGATCGTAGTTCCTGATGTGAGATCACTTGGGGTAGACAGTATCAAGGTCAATGCTACACTAGACCCTGATGCAATAGTTCCTAAATCCCAAGTCACTACGCCTTCTGAGAACATGCCCCCATTGTCTGCTGACACAAAACCTGTCATACCTGGAATCGCATCTGTGACTACTACATCTTGTGCATCACTTGGGCCTGCATTGGATACGGTAATGGTGTAGGTGATATCCTCTCCAGCCAAGACTGTACTTGATGAAGCCATCTTGGTTATCATTAGGCTCGCCGCTGTCTCTACTTCCACATCCTCTGGATCAGATTCTTTTGGCCCGTCCTCATCTGTTGGACTATCTACTATCGCAATGTTGCTGATTGTCGTTCCTACTGTCAGATCACTTGGAGTAGAAAGCACCAAAGTCAAAGCAATACTCTCCCCAGATGCCACTGTACCCAGATCCCAATTCACTACACCTTCTGCGAACATGCCTCCATTGTCTGCTGACACAAAACCTGTCATACCTGGAATCGCATCTGTGACTACTACATTTAACGCATCACTTGGACCTGCATTCGATACAGTAATGGTATAGGTGATATCCTCTCCGGCAACAACTGTTGGAGAAGCTGCTATTTTGGTAATCATCAAATCGGCATCCGCCTCTACGGTAACCAATGATGGATCTGAAGTTACTGGTGAGTTTGGATCAGTCATGCAATCCACTATTGCTACATTGCTGATCACTGTGCCTGATGCCAGATCTGGCATTGTTGAAAGAATCAATGTCAAGGCTACATTCTCTCCTGCTCCAATAGTACCCAAATCCCAAGTTACTACGCCTTCTGAGAACATGCCTCCATTGTTTGCTGACACAAAACCTGTCATACCTGGAATCGCATCTGTGACTACTACATCTATCGCATCGCTTGGGCCTGCATTGGATACGGTAATGGTATAGGTGATATCTTCTCCTGCCAAGACTGTTGCAGAAGTTGCCATCTTGGTAATCATTAGACTCGCCGCTGTCTCTACTTCCACATCCTCTGGATCAGATTCTTTTGGCCCGTCTTCATCTGTTGGACTATCTACTATCGCGATATTGCTGATCGTAGTTCCTGATGTGAGATCACTTGGGGTAGAGAGTATCAGGGTCAATGTTACACTAGACCCTGATGCAATAGTACCCAAATCCCAAGTCACTACGCCTTCTGAGAACATGCCCCCATTGTCTGCTGACACAAAACCTGTCATACCTGGAATCGCATCTGTGACTACTACATCTTGTGCATCACTTGGGCCTGCATTCGATACGGTAATGGTGTAGGTGATATCTTCTCCTGCAACGACTGTACTTGATGAAGCCATCTTGGTGATCATTAGGCTCGCCTCTGTCTCTACTTCCACATCCTCTGGATCAGATTCTTTTGGCCCGTCCTCATCTGTTGGACTATCTACTATCGCAATGTTGCTGATTATTGTGCCTGCAACCAATTCACTTGGAGTAGACAGTATCAAGGTCAATGCTACACTAGACCCTGATGCAATAGTACCCAGATCCCAATTCACTACACCCTCTTCGAACATGCCTCCATTGTCTGCTGACACAAAACCTGTAGATGCAGGAATCGCATCTGTGACTACTACATTTAGCGCATCACTTGGACCTGCATTCGATACAGTAATGGTATAGGTGATATCCTCTCCGGCAACAACTGTCGGAGAAGCTGCTATTTTGGTAATCATCAAATCGGCATCCGCCTCTACGGTAACCAATGATGGATCTGAAGTTATTGGTGAGTTTGGATCAGTCATGCAATCCACTATTGCTACATTGCTGATCACTGTGCCTGATGCCAGATCTGGCATTGTTGAAAGAATCAATGTCAAGGCCACATTCTCTCCTGCTCCAATAGTACCCAAATCCCAAGTCACTACACCTTCTGCGAACATTCCCCCATTGTTTGCTGACACAAAACCTGTCATACCTGGAATCGCATCTGTGACTACTACATCTTGTGCATCGCTTGGGCCTGCATTCGATACGGTAATGGTGTAGGTGATATCCTCTCCAGCCAAGACTGTACTTGATGAAGCCATCTTGGTAATCATTAGGCTCGCCGCTGTCTCTACTTCCACATCCTCTGGATCAGATTCTTTTGGCCCGTCTTCATCTGTTGGACTATCTACTATCGCAATGTTGCTGATTATTGTGCCTGCTTCCAATTCACTTGGAGTAGACAATATCAAAGTCAATGCTACATTTTCTCCTGCTCCAATAGTACCCAAATCCCAAGTCACTACACCTTCTGCGAACATGCCTCCATTGTCTGCTGACACAAAACCTGTCATACCTGGAATTTCATCTGTGACTACTACATCTAACGCATCACTTGGACCTGCATTGGATACGGTAATGGTATAGGTGATATCTTCTCCTGCCAAGACTGTTGCAGAAGTTGCCATCTTGGTAATCATTAGACTCGCCGCTGTCTCTACTTCCACATCCTCTGGATCAGATTCTTTTGGCCCGTCCTCATCTGTTGGACTATCTACTATCGCAATGTTGCTGATTATTGTGCCTGCTACCAATTCACTTGGAGTAGACAGTATCAAGGTCAGTTCTATACTAGACCCTGATGCAATCGTTCCTAGGTTCCATGTTACTTCCCCGGAATCAAAAAACCCATCAAAATCTGCTGAAACAAAACCTGTCATCTCGGGGATCTCATCAGAAACAATCACATTCAACGCATCACTAGGACCATTATTTGTAATAATTATATTGTAGGTGATATTTTCTCCTGCCAAGACTGTTGCAGAAGTTGCCATCTTGGTGATTTCAAGACTTGCTTCTGTTTCAATGGTTACATCCTCTGGATCAGACTCTCTTGGACTTCCCTCATCTGTAGGGCTCTCAACAATTGCAATATTGGTGATCACTGTACCTGAACTTAAGTTTGATGAAGTTGAAAGTACTAAAGTCAAATCAATGCGCTCACCAGCAGCTAAATCACCTATTTCCCATGTTACAACTCCAGCATCAAAGATTCCTCCGTTATCTGCTGATACAAAACCTGTCATTTCAGGGATTTGATCGGTCACTACCACATCAGTGGCATTGCTAGGACCTGGATTGAAAATACTAATTGTATAAATGATTTCATCACCTGCTAACACGGTAGAACTCATCGCTTCTTTTTCAATAACTAACCCTGCCTCTGTATCTATCACCACGTTTGCCGGATCTGAAGTAATTGGCGAGTTTGGATCAGTCATGCAGTCCACTATAGCCACATTGCTAATCACTGTACCTGTTGCCAAATCTGGTGCTGTTGAAAGAATCAATGTTAAGGCTACATTTTCTCCTGCTCCAATAGTTCCCAAATCCCAAGTCACCACACCTTCTGCGAAAATGCCCCCATTGTCTGCTGACACAAAACCTGTCATCCCTGGAATCGCATCTGTTACTACTACATCTATCGCATCACTTGGTCCTGCATTCGATACGGTAATGGTATAGGTGATATTTTCACCTGCCAAGACTGTACTTGATGAAGCGATCTTGGTAATCATTAGGCTCGCTTCTGTCTCTACTTCCACATCCTCTGGATCAGATTCTTTTGGCCCGTCCTCATCTGTTGGACTATCTACTATCGCAATGTTGCTGATTATTGTGCCTGCTACCAATTCACTTGGAGTAGACAATATCAAGGTCAATGCTACATTTTCTCCGGCTCCAATAGTTCCTAAATCCCAAGTCACTACACCTTCTTCAAACATGCCTCCATTGTCTGCTGACACAAAACCTGTCATCTCAGGAATTGCATCTGTGACTACAACATCCAGCGCATCACTTGGACCTGTATTAGATACCGTAATCGTGTAGGTGATATTTTCACCTGCCAAGACTGTTGGAGAATCTGCTGCTTTTGTGACAGTGAGATCAGCGTTTGTTTCTACGATGACATCTGCATTGTTGGAAACTTTCGGAGCATCCAAGATAAAATCTGCACTTACTAATGCAAAATTCCTTATCAGAGTCCCCTCTGGCAACGAAGGGTTTGTAGAAACAGTGAATTCCAGAGAAACTGATTCATTTGACAATAAGGTCGGAATCTGCCATACAACTTCTCCATCTATCAGTGTTCCTGACTCAGTAGCTGTCAAAAAGTTGGTACCTGTAGGTAATGGATCAGTAACAGTGAGATCGTTGTAATCAGTACCACTTGAGTTTTCTACAACTATGGTATAAACAATTTGCTCACCGGCCAATACTGTGGAGACATTTGCAGTCTTGGTGATCTCAATCAGTGCGTCACAATTCTCCACTACGACTTGTACTTGCAATGTTTCAGAGCTTTCACAACCATTTACTAAAGTCTGAGTAGCAAAGTATACATTCACTCCGACTGGAAGAGTTGTTCCTGGAGCTACTAAGTTCCCATTTACATCATACCATTGAATATTTTCTCCATCAACTTGTAAAAATTCGATGGTAGCATTATCAGAAACACAGAATGTTTGTACATCCTCTGGGGTACTTGGTGGTGGACTATCATTTAGAATGACCGTCACTGAAGCTCTTACAAAACTCTCGCATGCACCATCAATGGTCTGACTTGCATAATATGTTTCCCCATCTTGTAGTGATGTATCTATGGGCAGTACATTTCCGCCAACTGGAGCATCATACCAAATGATATTCTCACCAGAGATGATAATAGAAGCCAAAGTAGGCTCATCAATCACGCAAAACTCTTGCTCTTCTGCTGCTGTGGGTGGTGCAGTTGCATTGATAATGATCCTGATCGGTTTACGTTTGGAGTCAATCTCGCAGCCATATCTTATCACTTGCACAAAAAGTTCGACTTCTGTTGGCCCTTCTATTTGAGCTATATCATCTACACTGACTTCGTTTCCATCAACTTCTGCATCATAAAATTTAATCTCTTCACATGGGGATATGGAAACATCAATAATATCTCCTTCACAAATCTCAAGAATCCAAGTCCCTTCATCTTCATCAAAATACTCCCCATCAATTGAGGCAACTGCTACTCTTTCGATCTCAAAAATCCTCAGTTGTTCTAGTACACTTGCAAGACCACCATATCTTATTACAATTCTGTCATATGGCACATCATTTACAACGGATATCATCGCTTCGGTACCAGAGCCTAACAAAGTTAAAGTCAATAAAGATGAGCTAGCATCAACGGGTTCACCAATAGCTTGTCCCCCATAGAATCGTTGTATGCTAAATCCTTGAAGGACTGCCAAATCAAGCAAACCTGTAGGAACTCCCAATTTGATATTCAAGGTATCTCCTGCAAAGGATGGCAAATTGTAAGCAACTTCTAATCGACTAAATAAATTTACCCCGACAGCATTGACCATTGAAGCAAAAGTATCCAAGTCTCCATCAACTGCGCGTTCGGGACTCAGCACTCCAGTCAAACCCGATGCAACATCAAGGCCCCCAATCAATGCATCAAACCCTGTCTGTATCTCCCAAACATCTTCATCACATGCACCTGAAGCATCTACAGCATCATGATAATAAGCGCCATAGATGCGTACACGTTGTACAGTGTTCAAGATAGGAACTAATGAAATCTTTATTGCATCAAAAGAAACTGGGCTTCCTGATTGATTGGTTGGTATATAGCTAAAATTATAATCATTGATTCCATTCAACACCGAAACTAGATTCACATCAACTGGTCTTCTAGGCCCTACTGGGCTACCATTGTCAAATGCTTGAACATAAACTCCAGCTGCCAACTGTGCTACGCCACCAAGCTCACGTCCCAATTTTACAGTAACAGCATTTCCCGCTGGAATCTGAACATTCCAGCTTAAAGTTTGAGATGTCTCTCCTGTCAAGCCTAGTAAGGTAGTACCTACAGTTTCATTGAGTGTTGAATATGTGCTTAAATCTCCATCAACAGCATTCAAAGGATTGTCTACATTCCCCAGCTGAAGTCCAAGTAAACTACTGTTTGTAAAAGTCTGACCATCATTTGCAAAGTTTGGTGCAAACACTATAGGGCAAGTTTCCAAATCCAATACATTGACTACAATGTCTAAAAAGTTGGTACAATTATCACCTATCGCTGAAATTCTATACCGATATTGACCCCCAGCAGCAAAAGGACCAGCAACATTTGAACCTGATAATGGGGCACCATTCAATCCTTCATAAGATGTAGGTACCTCTGCCCCATCTTCATTGAATGCAACTGCCTCTGGTAATTGAATGCTTTCACCTACTAATACACTATAGACTTGAGAACCATTAACTGTGATTTGAGGGTTGCGATCTAAATCAACTACCATCGAAATCCTTGCAGATTCTTCTGGACATCCTGCTCGGCTTATGCCAGCATAGTAAACTGATCTTCTTTGAATATTTCCTAGCGGAAGATTATTTCCAGTTGCTATACTAGCCCCTCCTATTGGTTGAGTATACCAATTGACAATATCTCCAGGCTGTGAAAGCACAGATAGTGTAACCTCATCTGTACTACATACAATTTGATTTGCATCATTAGGGTCTGCAAGTGTGGGCCTACCTGGTGTTTTCACCACATTATGAACCCTAAGCTCCGCACCAAGATCCAAGCTAAGTACAGTGCTTGACCTTAACTCGACTCGGTCAAAGGCTTGACCAGGCTGTATAGGTATACTTACTACCGATCCATCTGCAAACAATCCCAACAAATCCAATTGTAACAATCCTAAAAGATCAGTATTTAAGCTTGCAAGCGTTCTATTGAATACCTCTGTTGTACCATCAAAAGCCAAAATCCTAACATCACCGAGAAGATTTACATCTAATAAGGATTGATTCCCGCTGATGGATATTTGTACCTCATCAGTCGGTTCAGATAGATCTCCAAAATAAAAAAATTGTGATATGGTCCCTCCAGCATCTAATAATCCAAAGTTAATTGAAGAATATGTTGAAAAGTTTCCATCAATGGCATTTTGTGGATTACTTACCCCTGGGGTTCCAATACCTAATAAGGATAAAGAAATGCCTGAAGCATCAAACGAGGTAAAATCAGCTGATCCGCACGGATCGCTACCTTCAAGAACAAATGCATTATAAACATCTAAAATATAAACTGAACCTAGTCCAGCCAGTGATAAAGTTCTGTTTTCAATTCTTACCCTATCAAATGATTGACTGGGCCTGAGTGCAATAAAAAAGTTCCCAGATTGATCTTGAACCAATCTAGCACGATCTATTCCAAAGCCTCCTACATCATCACTTGACCTTTCAAGCACGACATTCGAACCATTTCTAGCAGACACTCTGATCTCCTGACTTCCTAGAAGTACTGTTCCTAAAATATCTGCCAGAGCATCTCCAAGTGTACCGCCAACTAATGCATTCAACAAAGTTGCGTCACCTTGGATTTGAATAAATACTTGTGAGTTAGCTGGCAAAGCTTCTGGGAAAGTTAATTCCAAATGGCTATTGTAACTCCCTAAACCAGCTAACAAGCCTGGGCTCGCTCTCAATCTAGCAAAACTCCCATTGTCATTAAGTGCATTATTTGCATTTTGAACTGTAGGATTTGAGCTTAGAGGAATATTCCCTGACGTTGATGTAATCGAGGTCGCCAGCCGTTTTTCAACCTGACCTTGGGTATTGTTCGTGAAAATAACAACAGCCAAAAGTATAAGCCCTAAAGTTTTCAAAGAGTGTAAAATTCTTGTCATATGAAAAGATTATTAGATGAACATTACCCAAAACTACGCTTTGGCTAAGCACGAAGATCTTCCACAATCCAATTATGTAACCCACTCTACTTATTTTGTAATTCAAACATTAATAACCATATAAATTCTTTATTTTATCATTATCAGTATAATAATCTATATTAATTACCTTTATTAAAATTTTATTTCAATTTAAAATCATATAAAAACCTTATTGATTTTCATCATTCTTTGACAAACTGTACAGTCTGAATGCTGTTTCTAGAAACCACTTTCAAAAGGTAAACGCCAGGTTTCAGGCTTGATACTTCTTCAATAGTTAGGTAAATATTGCTTTGACTCGACTTAAAATTTACCCTGCTTTGAAAAATTAACTGGCCTTGAGTCGAATAGATTAGCACCTCTAAATCATCCTTGATGTTAGGTAACTTCAAGTTTAGCTCGGATTTTACAGGATTAGGAAAAACTTGAAGGTTGCGCTTTTGCTCAAATGTGGAAATAACCCTGACTAAAGTCGAATAAATGATGGTTTGATGATCTGGAGCAAAATACCCAAGCCGATAATAGTTATTTCCATATGTAGGTTGAGTATCTATAAAATCAATATATCCTTCTCTTGCTGTCTCTTCATGAATCTTTTGAAAATGCTTCCCATCTACACTTCGCTCTATCACATAATCTCCAACATAGATCACTGAATTCCAAAAAAGCTTAACTAATGCACCTTCCTCTTGACCCTGTAAGTCAAGGCCAACTAGGGGCAATATGATCCCCAATGCCTCAAAACTATACTTTCGAATGGTTTCGCAGCCGAATTCAGTAGTATAAGCTAGGTAAAGCTCGTATGGCTCATCCCTGAAACCCCAGTTATCAATCGTCAGCACGTCATCATCAAGTGAATAACTGGTACCATCTGCCGCTACAAATCCATTTGGGACTGGCTGCATCCTCTCTTCATCGAAATACCAGTGAAAAGTACCCTGTAACCCTGAAACATAGTTTGGAGGCAGAACAATTGGATTCACACCTTCCAAATAAGTAAATGTATCTCCATCAGTATAGGCAGCTCCTTCGGGAATCACTAAAAAATCATCAGGGTTAGGTACTGCATGAACCGTTACATCCAACTGAGAAAGCATGTCTGGTTCTAAGCAGCCATTTCTGAATGTCCTTAACTGAAAAGTATGAACTCCTGGTGGTAGATCAAGAGGCATGGACAATGAAGAGGAACTTCCTACAACTTGTCCATCCACCATCCACTCATATTGATCTCCAGTATAACTTCTTACTTGATTGAAACCAACCTCATCACCTTGACAAAATGCTGTACCATCACTATTTGAAATTTCAAAGGGAGAAGAAACTTGAATTCTTTCCATCTCAAAAACATCCACTGCGGTCAACGCATTAAGAAGCCCTTGACCCAATGAAACTTCTAGTCTATTGAAAACTTGCGATGTTGGATATGTTAACCTATACACATCTGTTTGCCCAGGTAACAATGTCAAGTTCAAAAATGAGGGATTCAAAGCCAAATCTTCCGAAAGATTCATATCTAAAAAGGTTCTAACCCTCAAGCTTGATGCTAATAGGTTGGCATTCAATAGACCTCCTACATTCCGAAGTACTATAGAAACAGAATCCCCAACCCTACTATGTTCATCAAAAAGAGCTGTCAGAAAAGTCCTGCTCGCCAAGGATACATTGGACCTCAAGGAGGCAAAAGTATTGAGGTTTCCATCTAATACATTGTAAGGATTCAAAACGGGATTGACTCCTCCAATAAGTTCGGAAGTGCTTCCAAAAATCATATCAGGCTCAAAGTCGCAATCAAGTGTATCATCCAAGTAATAGACAGCAAAAACACGAAGTTCTCCTCCTAAAGATAAGGTAGTACTCAGCCGAATTTCTACCCGATCATAGGGCACTGCTACATTTGATGCATTTCTAGGCACAAAAACAATTTCATCCGTAGACTCTCCATCAATTAAGTTCAATAGAGATGCTCCAGATACAGCTTGTCCTGCTGTAGAATTTCCTAAATAAGCTTGAATGCTGACATTGGGGAGAAGTGCTAACAAACTAGGCACTTTTCCAATTTTCACACGCGCTTCAGTGCCTGCTGGTAGCGTATGAGAAAAAATTGGTCTTACATACGCAAATCCTGCTGCAATAATCAGCAATTCCGATTTTAAATAATTGAAGTAGTTTGATCAATTTGCTTTAGAAAATAGACATAGGATTCCCATGACCCTGTTTCCAGGGAATTCTTTTTTTTAATTAAACCAGTTTTTGTGTTTTT
>NZ_JAKZGP010000024.1 GCF_022549775.1 Belliella filtrata
CGTTATCCTGTTTGCCTAGGCAACCGAGGTACTGCCTGCCCACGCATGCGGAATGTCGTCCTTTCTTCCGAAATCCGACTTCATCGATTAATAGGGCAGTTTCTCCCGACCCTGAAAGAAGCGATGATGTACTTTGGGATATCTCATGGAGTACCTGGGTATAGTCCCATGGGGAATTACTGAGAAGGTGATTGAGGCTCTGATGATCGAGTTCGCCTAGGGAATCAGCAATGGAGCTACAGTTTGCCCTGTTTTTCTCACTCTTGAAAAGACCTCTTATATAACTTAATGCCCTGTGAAATACTGGGTGGGTACGGGTTTGGAAAAATCCCTGAAATGGACTGAGCCCTTTTTCAAGCCCAAATGCCACATCCTCAAGAATTTGAGGATTTTCAAAATCATATTTTTTTGCCGTCTATTTAATATAGCGGCCTTTTTTGTTAGTTTTACAATAGTAATATTTAGCTGAGGTAAAGATAAGCAAGGATGCCGTCCTTTGCCAATTCTTTACCTCTTTTCTTAACTTGACAAAGTAGGGTTAATCATTTTTCATTAATCTACTTAAATTCTTTTTTGCCTGAAAATAGAAAATCGGAAATGTAAAGATTGAGATTGGAATAAGTACAACTGATATTCCAATAAACGCACCTTGTGAAATATTGATTTTGTTTGGAAATGCAATGTATTTGGCAAGAATGACAAAACATAAAAACAATAAACCAGAAAAATAGACCCAAATAATGTCTTTTAGTGTTATTAAATTAGACCAGATCAAAATGCAGCATAATGGTAAAACTAACATGCTTGTCAATAGAATTGACAAACCTAACTTTCTCAATAAAAATGACTTAGGACTTCTTTTATTAAGTATGATATAGGAGATATCTTCAATTTTTTCTGAGTAAAAGGTAGAAATTAAAGCAAACATACCAAGTAAAACCACCCATTCAACTTCCTGTCTAATTTCCTGATTGGAAAGCACTACAAAAAGATAGGAGAATAGAATTAGCATAAAATGTTGCCTGTAACCAATTTGAAACTCAAAAGGGAAATTAAAAAAAGGTGTAGGAAATCTTTGTGTTGGTCTAAATTCCGCTGTTAATAAAGCAACAAGTACTGATATTAAGATTACTACTAAGCATGCGAAACGATACCCATTCAAAAATAGGGCTAATAAAAACGGAATAGATACTATAAAATTCTCTAAGATCAGCATTCTCATGGCTTTAGGGTGCCCCATGAAAGCTTTTAAAAAAATCAATTTATTGTTATTTAAGCGCCTTATGATGACATAAGTGAAAATTAATAAAACCAAGTGTTGAGGGAAATAAAAGAAATTAAAAATCGAGTATGAAGCGAAGGAATAAATCAAAACATACAAAGTCACCAAAAACAATAATTGATGGTTTTTTTTAGAAATTCTTCTTGAGTTTGATAAATATAGTAGTTGAAGGTAATTCATATTGCATCATGTATGAAATCACTTTTATGAGATCAATTTATATGAAAAACACTAAACATAAAACTAAAATCACCTTTGAATTTTATTTTTGAGTATTCCACTTTTACATCAATGGTTCACAGTTCAATCATCCATTAGTTAATTTCACGTGATTAATTGATTAATAAATGATGAAAAAATATCACCTGATGATGATCCTGCTCTTTTCTATTGGAATGTTGCAGGCACAAGATTACCCTAGAAAAGGAAATTATGAGTTAGCAGCACGCTACTCTCCAGAAAAAGTTAAGAAAATGGTGTTTACCACAAAAGTAGACCCACATTGGCTCAAGAAGTCAGATAAATTTTGGTACACCTTCCAGACCACTAAAGGAAAAGAATGGTACATCGTAGATCCAGCCACGAGAACAAAGAAATCGTTTTTTGACAAAGACAAATTAGCTTCAGAAATCACTAAAATTGTCAAAGATCCTTTTGATGGACAAAATTTACCCATTACCGATCTTAAGTTTTTGGAAGATGAGAATACCATTGAATTCAAAATTAAAAGTACTCAAGAAGTCCTAAAGAAAGATTGGGAGGAGATCAAGGAAAAAAACAAAAGTGCCAAAGATTCACTAGAGAAGAAAACTTATGTGTTTCGCTACAACCTTCAAAATCAACAACTCACCGAAATTGAAGATCCTGAGCAAGAGGCTAAGCGACTTGCTTGGGCTGGTATTTCACCAGATTCATCTAGGGTCGTTTATGCCAAAAATGACAACCTTTTTTGGATGGACAAAGCCAATTTCCTGAAAGCTGTAAAAGATGATAAAGATAGTACGATCGTAGAGCATCAGATCACTACTGACGGGGAAAAAGACTACAGCTATGGAGGAGGAAGAGGTGAAGACAATGTAGAAGAAGAAAAAAACAAGGATAACAGAAAAAGAGCAGGAATATTTTGGTCTGCAGACAGCAAGCAATTCATCACCACCAGGTCCGATGTAAGAAAAGTAAAAGATCTATGGGTGATACATCATACAAAAGATCCAAGACCGACTTTGGAAACATATAAGTATGCCATGCCTGGTGAAAAAGAGCAACCTATCACCGAATTGATGCACTATTCATTTGAAAATGAAAAGCTTTCCAAGCTAGACATAGAGACCTTCAAAGATCAAACAGTCAGTCTCTATACGCAAACAAGGCCAATCACAAGCAGAGATGATGACTTCACTCCTACTATCTGGCTTGGAGACAATGACAATTTTTACTTCTCACTTACTTCCAGAGATTTGAAAAAAGTAGATATCGCAAGATGGAATATCAAAGAAGGGAAAAAGGAAACACTCATTGAAGAGAGAAGTAATACTTACATTGACCTGATCAAGCCAGAATTGATCAATGATGGCAATGAAATTCTTCATTGGTCAGAAAGAGATGGTTGGGGGCACTTTTATTTGTATGATAAGGCTGGTAACCTCAAACGTCAGCTAACATCAGGAGCTTATCATACAGATCGTGTAGCTACAATCGATGAAAAAGGTCGTTTCTTGTACTTTATAGCAAATGGAAAAGAACAAGGTGAAGATCCCTATTATGAGCACCTTTATAAGGTAAGTCTAAATGGTGGTAATGTAAGTTTGGTAAATGGAGGTAATTATAACCACACCATTTCTATCAATGATAAAGGGACTTATTTTGTAGACAATTACTCAAGGGTCAATACCATACCTGCTTCAGTACTTTATGATGGAAGTGGTAAGAAAATCATGGATTTGGAAGAGGCTGATTTTAGCTCATTATTTGCTTCAGGTTACAAGTTTCCAGAGCCATTTACCTTTAAGGCTGATGATGGCATCACAGATTTGTACGGCGTGATGTACAAGCCCTTTGATTTTGATTCGACAAAGGTATATCCAATTATAGAATATGTGTACCCAGGGCCACAGACAGAAGCCGTGAACAAAGATTTCTCGGCAAGCTTAGACCGAACAGATCGATTGGCACAATTTGGTTTTGTAGTAGTGACATTAGGTAACAGAGGAGGACATCCGGGAAGGTCAAAATGGTACCATAACTATGGCTATGGAAATCTTCGTGATTATGGACTAGCTGATAAAAAAGCCGCCATCGAGCAATTGGCAGATCGACATTCCTTTATAGACAGAAACAAAGTAGGAATCCATGGCCACTCTGGTGGTGGATTTATGTCTACTGCTGCCATGCTAGTCTACCCTGATGTCTTCAAAGTAGCTGTCTCATCTGCAGGAAATCACGAAAACAACATATACAATAGGTGGTGGTCAGAAAAACATCATGGTGTGAAAGAGCAAATCTCTCCAAAAGGTGACACTACTTTTGTCTATAAAGTAGAAAAAAACCCTGATTTGGCGGCTAACCTGAAAGGAAGATTATTACTGACTACAGGAGATGTAGACAACAACGTACACCCTGCTGGCACCATCAGAATGGCGAATGCTTTGATGAAGGCAAACAAAAGATTTGACCTCTTACTTTTACCAGGCCAGCGACATGGATATGGAGATATGACTGAATATTTCTTTTGGAAAATGGGGGATTACTTTGTCCAGCATTTGCTAGGTGACAATACCCCACCACCAGTAGACATGATTGAAGTTCAACGTGAAAAGGAACTCACTAAATAACTCAAATTCAATTAAATAAAAAATCCTCAAAGAGAAATTCACTTTGAGGATTTTTTGTTTTTAGGGCTTCTTGGAAAATTCGTCAGGAATTAGAAAGTAGGGTTTAAACTAAGCTCTACTTTCTTTTTTTATGTATTTGACCCTTGATCCACGAGTCAATTTCGGATTGAAAAAGTACAATTTAGAATTAGTTTTTGTATGAAAATTACTCGGATTTTCCGTATGGGCACACCTATCCCAACAAGTTGCTTTTTGGATGCTTTTTTAGGCTGCTTTTTGCTTCGGTGGACTTTCTTTGGCCTCCCTTCTTTTAGCGATCAGAACAGCGTTGGCTGTCATGATCCCAAAAAATATCATCAGCTTCTCCCTCTTTTCCCCTTTGACCTTGATTTTACCAAGACCGTAAAAGTTTTTGTTTGTTCCAAAAACACCTTCCATAACAGTGGCTCTCTGTTTGGATATTTCCGAGCTCAGGGTTTTTTCAGCCTTGCTTAGTTTTTTAGGACCTTTTTTAGGGAAGCAGGTAAAGATTTTTTTCCCAGTGCAGAATACGCGGTTTTTGTTGGTAGCATAGATCCTATCAGCTCCAAGCTGTTTTACAGGACCGAAAAACCTTTTATGCTTGGCTACTGACAGCTTAAGCCTAGTACACTCGTTGTAGGCATTGAAATCCAGTTTGTCAATAAAAGTAAGGCCATCAACCTGAAGAATGTGGGCTTTGGCGCCGAACTCCACAGGCTTTTTTTCTTTCCCTCTTACTATTGGTCGTAGATATGGTTTATGGAGTGATACAATTCTATCCTTCAGTTTTGAAGGAGGATTAGCCAGTAAAAACTCCTGTTGCTGACATACTTTCTTTATCACACCGAATCTTGCAAAACCTTTCAGGTCAAGTCCTGCCCCTTTGTTTTTATCCAAAATATCCTGCAGCTGACCGATTCCTTTGTTAAGAAGATAGATAAGTGCTTTTCTTCTTCTCAGCGTTTCCTTAAAGCTGTTCTTCCTTTTTCTGGAATATGACATCTGGGCCAGTTTCTGCTCCCTGAACTTGGATCTTGGTCTTTTGACACCATATTCTGAACAAATACTGAATAACTGACTCTCAAAAACCCATTCACAACACTCCCAAAGAAGTTTTACATCTGTTGGGAAACGAATATAAGATTCATAGCAGGTGGCATCCATCAGCAGAACATGGCTATTGCTGACATCATATTTCCAGTGGTTAATTAGGGTCTCCTGAAGCTTTTCCCATTCACAATGGCTTTCTATATATGCCCTTATACGGGTCATTATAGTCATGTCTTTTATCTGTTGGTCTTCGGAAAGTACTTTACCGCAGAAATACTGAAGTGACCAATCCGTATTGAAACGTTCCAGCAACTGCCTGTCACTGATATTAAAGTAGGCCTTCAAAAACATGAGTGCAAACATACCTCTGGCACCGAACCAGCTTGGTGCACCTCTTCCCACACGTTCGTCAGGAAGACAGGCTACAAGTTCGTCCCAGGGAATACTGTCATGGATTCTGCCTAATAACGAATTCTTGAAAAAGTGATATTTTGGAGAATATCCGTCAAAATCTTTGAAAATAGAAAGCTGCGCCATATCTTGAATTGTATTTTAGATTGCAACCTTAAAATACAAAAAAGAAAACCCCGAAAAAAGCTGGGAACAGCCAAATTCGGGGTTTTTGTGTTATGTTTTTGTTAATTATTTTACTGATTATCAGTTAGTTAATAATTAAGCAAGAAGCCCTTTTTAGAATGTACGTATCATTAGCTTACATGCATAGGAAGCTTTCAACTAGCTCCGAAACATTTGCAGGTTGAGGTCTGAAAATTCTTGTTGCTCAATAAATGGCTGGCTTCTCAACCTTTTTCCTGTGGCTGCAAATATGGCATTTGCAATCGCACCACCTGTAGGAGGTAAAGCTGGCTCTCCAAGTCCTGTGGGTTCAAATCCACTGTCTATGTAATTTAGATCTATGTCAGGAACTTCTTTCATTCTAATCAATCGATAAGTATCAAAGTTCTTTTGCTTTGGTGAGCCATCTTCAAATACCAAATTACCAAACATAGCGTGTCCCATACCATCTACTATTCCCCCTCTTACTTGATGATTGGCACCTGTCGGATTTACTACAATCCCACAATCTGTTGAGGCAATTATTTTTTTGAGTACAGGCTGGTTATTGACCATTTCGATGTTTGCTACTTGGGCTACATAAGAACGGTGAGAAAAGTAAACCGAGAACCCTTGCTTGATGTTACTATCCTTACCCCAGTTGGATCTTTCTGCTGCATCTTTGATCACCCCTATCATCCTGTCTACATCATAGTTGACCGCACCTACTGGTGACGACTTTGCCTTTTCAAGCAGGTCAAGTCGGAATTTTACAGGGTCTTTGTCCGTTGCTAGTGCTACTTCATCCAAAAATGACTGCTCTGCATAAGCCAGAAAATTTGTTATTGGAGCTCTCCAGGCATTAGTAGTGACAGTGGAATCATAGTTGATATTTTCTATCAGTAAATTTGGTACTGCACCAGAAGGAAAATTATCTTGCCTTACAGCATTACCAGCATTTAGTCCTACACCACGAAGCTTATAGCCTATCATGTTTCCTTCTTCATCCAAAGCTGCCGAAAACCTATACCTTACTGCTGGCCTGTAAGCACCGCCAATCATATCATCTTCTCTGGTCCATGTCACTTTAACTGGTGCATTGATTCTTCTGGAGACTTCTACTGCGTCAATGACATAGTCTGCTCTTAGCCTTCTACCAAAGCCTCCACCGAGTCTGGTGATATCTACTGTTACATTTTCCTTTGGAATATCCAATAACGCCGCAGTCTGCATACGTGCTGCATCAGGTGTCTGCGTAGGACCTATTAGCTCCACTTCTTCACCTTTGACATGAGCAAAGAAATTCATTGGCTCCATAGGCGCATGTGGAAGAAATGGACATTGATACTCACTTGTTACAACCTTTGCAGCTGATGCAAATGCTTTTTCAACGTCACCATCACTTCTCATTGTCCTAGCCTCTTTACTTTCTAGCAATTCTTTCATGATCCTATCATGATCAGCAGTACTCTCTACATTACCCTCTGCCTCATAAGTTACTTTCAGTCGTCTTTTGGCTTTGATAAGTGGCCAAGTCGAATGCCCAACTATAGCCACAAAGTTATCATACTGTATCACATCTGTCACCCCATTTACAGCTCTTGCTTCACTATCATCTACCGACTTGATCTTTTTACCGAATGGAGGTCTTTGGATCATGGCGTGCATCATTCCCTCTCTATAAAAATCCAGCCCAAATAAAGGTTTTCCAGTAATGATATCCTTATTGTCAACATTGCGAACAGGTGTCCCGATGAGGGTAAAATCTTTTGGATCCTTAAGCAAAACTTCTTCTGGTGCTTCCATGGTTGAGGCTACCTCTACCAGTTCACCATAAGAAAGTTTCTTGCCTGAGGCTTTGTGCGTGACTACACTTTTTTCAACTGTGAGCGTAGCCTGATCCACTTCGAGTTGTTGAGCAGCAGCTGCCATGAGCAAGTATTTGGCAGTAGCTCCTGCCTTTCTCAACCTTTCCCAAGAATGAGGCATGGCACCTGAACCTCCTGTAAGTTGCCTATCAAACTTCTCTGTATCCAAAGGAGCTTGAAGCACCCTTACCTTTGACCAATCTGCATCCAACTCTTCAGCTACTACCATCGGAAATGAAGTCTTGATGTTCTGTCCGAGTTCAGGATTCGGTGAATAGATTACAATATCTCCATCTGGTGAGATAGATAGAAAACTATTAAAATTATGTGCTTTGCTTAAGACTTCCTCTGTAGAAAGAACCTTCACTTTTGGAGAGTCGCAACTTGACCAATAAAAGCCGATCAGCAAGCCTCCAGTTGCAGTAGCTGCAATTTTGAGAAAATCTCTTCGATTTGTTTTTGTGATATCAGCCATGATTATTTCGTTTTTGCAGCCATAGCTACAGCTTCTCTGATTTTATGATATGTTCCACAGCGACAGATATTTTTATTCATCGCTTCGTCTATCTCATCCAAGCTAGGTTTTGGATTTTTTTTGAGCAGGGCAGCAGCACTCATGATTTGGCCTGCCTGACAGTAGCCGCATTGTGCCACATCTACTTCATCCCATGCTTTCTGCACTGGATGATCTCCATCTTTGGAAAGCCCTTCAATGGTCGTTATTTTTTCATCTGCAACATCAGAAATTGGTTTTACACATGAGAAATTTGCTTCCCCATTCACGTGAACGGTGCAAGCGCCACATTGTGCTATGCCGCAAGCGTATTTTGTACCTACTAAGCCGAGATGATCCCTAAGAACCCAAAGTAATGGGGTATCTTCATCCACATCTACTTCAATTTGCTTTCCATTGACATGAAGATTGTAGTTTGCCATGATAGTTTAATATTTTTCAGAAATATAAGTTAAACAATTTAAACCTGAAAACTAGTGAGCAGTCTTCATTGTTGAGAAAAACTTGATAGACTGCTTGAAAATAATATAAATGGTAAATCAAAAAATGATTCCCATATAACTGATGAGTAGCAACTTATGCCAGAAAATGTAGGAGAAACGACAAAAAAGCACTTGAAAATAAAGCGATAAATCAGAAACTGACTTATCTTTAATTTTTAGAATCAAATTCAATTAACAAAACTATTAAACCTATTATGAGAAAAATCAAAGCCGCAATTGTTGGTACTGGCTTTATAGGACCAGCGCATCTAGAAGCATTGAGAAGAATACCTAATGTAGAGGTCAAAGCATTGTGTGAAGTCAATATTGAACTTGCTCAAGAAAAAGCTATATTATTGGGAATTCCACAAGCCTATACTTTTGAAGAAATGTTGAAAGATGAGGAAATAGATGTAGTTCATATTTGTACACCAAATTTCCTACACTTTTCACAATCAAAAGCTGCTCTTCTTGCCGGAAAACATGTGGTATGTGAAAAACCCCTAGCTACCAAAATAGAAGAAGCTGAAGAACTTGTAGCTCTTGCCAAAGAAAAAGGCCTTGTCAATGCCGTGCATTTCAACTTGCGCTATTACCCAATGGTCAGGCAAATGAAAACAATGAGAGAAAGTGGTGAGTTAGGTGATATATACAGCATCATGGGTTCTTATCTACAAGATTGGTTATTCTTACAGACTGATTACAACTGGAGATTGGAACCAGACAAATCTGGTGACTCTAGGGCTATTGCAGACATAGGTTCACACCTTTTAGACTTGACAGAATATGTTACAGGATTGAAAATCATGGAAGTGATGGCCGATTTCTCTACTGTACACAAGACAAGATTAAAGCCCCTAAAAGCCATTGAAACTTATTCTGGCAAAATGCTCAATGCTGCTGATTATCAAGAGGTAGCGATCAATACAGAAGATCATGCTACTGTGATGCTTAGATTTGACAATGGGAATAAGGGGTCTGTTACCGTATCTCAAGTAAATGCAGGTAGAAAAAACAGACTGAATATAGAAATTGCAGGATCGAAGTCCAACTTTGAATGGTGTTCAGAAAGACCAAATGAAATGTGGATAGGTAAGCGAGAGCTTGCCAATCAACATTTAATGAAAGACCCAGCTTTATTCACACCAGAGGCAGCTGGCTTGATCAGCTTCCCAGGTGGACATAATGAAGGATTTCCAGATACTTCCAAGCAGCTTTTCAAAGAAGTGTATGCGGCAGTTTTGAATGGAAAACAACCAGCTCAACCTACCTTCCCTACATTTGAAGATGGATTGAGAGAGTTGGTTATTTGTGAGCGAATCATTGAAAGCCACAAAAAACAAGTATGGGTGAAAATTTAGGAATTAGCATTTTATTTTAAATACTTATATAACAATTTCCTCAAAACAAAATCATGAAAAAGTCACTCTTTAACAAATTCAGCATGCTAACCATGTTTTTGGTAGCAATCACTCTCCTTGCCACAGCGCAAGATGAAAAGCCAAGCCCTGCCAAGACAGCAGAGGGTGAGGTTAATGGTAAAAAAATCACTATTAACTACAGCAGCCCTGCAGTTAAAGGTAGAAATATCTGGGGTGAATTAGTTCCTTTTGGTCAAGTTTGGAGAGCTGGTGCTAACGACGCCACCACCATTGAATTTGATAAAGATGTGAAAGTACAAGGTAAAGCTCTTTCAGCAGGAAAGTACACATTCTTCGTGATACCAGGTGAGGTAGAATCTACTTTCATTTTCAATAAAGTAGAAAAACAATGGGGAGCATATTCATACGATCAAGCACAAGACGCTCTTAGAGTGAATGTCTCTTCAGAACAAACTTCTAAACTCGAAGAGCGACTGGTATATGAAGTAACAAGCAACGGTTTTGAAATCCGTTGGGAATATGGAAAAGCATCTGCAAAAGTAGAATAGTATTCTAATTTATCTAAACTTCAAGATCCGCTTACTATCCCAAATTGAGGAAAGTAAGCGGATTTTTTTACTAGAAAACATTTACCAAATAGCTTGGCTGATAAAATATTTCGCTTTGAACTTTGATCCATTCCACATTGATTTACCCGTAAGAGAAATCATTTCTCAAGTACAGGAGACGCTTAAAAACGAGAATACACTCATCATTCAAGCACCTCCTGGTGCAGGAAAAAGTACGCTCCTCCCCTTGGCATTGCTTGAAGAAAATTATCTCAAAGGAAAAAAAATCATCATGCTAGAGCCTAGACGACTAGCCACCAAATCCATTGCAAGCAGAATGGCAGATTTGCTTGGTGAACCTGTGGGTAATACTGTGGGCTATAGGATTAGGTTTGAATCTCGAATCAGTCCACAGACACGACTAGAAGTAGTGACAGAAGGTATTCTTACCAGAATGTTACATTCAGACAATGCTTTGGAGGATATAGGTTTGGTAATATTTGATGAATTTCATGAGCGAAACATCCACGCTGATGTAGCAATGGCCCTATGCCGAGAGGCCCAGCAAGTATTAAGGCCTGATTTGAAAATCATGGTGATGTCAGCAACATTAGACATGCCACAATTGGCACATTTGCTGAAAGCACCTGTAATAGAAAGTAAGGGAAAAATGTACCCTGTAGATATCATCTATCAAGGGGATATTGATCCATGGCTTTTGCCCGAGATGTGTGCAAAAGCCACAATCGATGCTGTGAATAAGCATCAAGGTGATGTGTTGGTGTTTTTACCAGGTCAGGGAGAAATCAAAAAAACAGAGGCAATACTAAAAAAACAACTTTCCGACTTTTCTATCCATCCACTATACGGACAGCTATCCCCTAGCGCACAGTTCCAGGCTATCATGCCCAATAGACATGGCAAAAGAAAGGTAGTCTTATCTACTTCAATAGCTGAAACAAGTCTTACGATAGAAGGTATCACAATTGTAATAGATTCTGGATTTGGCAAAACCTCAAAATTTGATCCAAATTCAGGTTTGAGTAAATTAGAGACGATTCGAATAGCAAAGGATTCTGCTGACCAACGAGCAGGGAGAGCGGGAAGATTACAGCCCGGAACTTGCTATCGACTGTGGTCTAAGGCCACCCAAGCCAACCTGCAGAGCTATAGAACACCAGAAATCTTGGAAGCTGATTTGGCATTTATGGTATTGGACATGTATGCTTGGGGTGTCAGCAATGTGAGAGATTTGACTTGGTTGACTCCACCCCCACAAGGCACAATAGCTCAAGCCATAGAAATCTTGACGCAGCTAAACGCAGTAGAAAATGGTAAAATAACAAATCACGGAAAGAAAATCCACAATGTACCCGCTCACCCGAGGATTTCGCATATGCTAGTGAATGCTGCCGATGAAGACAATGTGTCTTTGGCAGCAGATATAGCAGGAGTGCTTGAAGAAAGAGATCCCCTTGGACAAGATGCTGGTGTGGATATCAACAAACGTATAGAAGCACTAAGAAGGGCCAGAAAAGAAAAGCTATCTGTCAAAGGACTTAATAAAATAGAGAAAATTGCTTCAAACTACAGAAAGATTTTTGGGGCAAAAGAAGAGAACAACTTGCCCGATCCATTTGAAACAGGTGCCATGATTGCCCTAGCCTATCCAGAAAGAATTGCTTTTGCACGTCCTGGCAACAATGCCCAGTTTCAACTATCCAATGGTAGAATTGCTATGATTTCACATCGTGATGACTTAGCTCATGAATCATGGCTCGCAGTAGCTCATATCGATGCGAGAGATCATATGGGTAAAATCTTCCTAGCCTCTCAACTCAACCCAAAAGATCTACTCCCTTTCGTAAAGGAAACTAGGAAAGTACTTTGGGATAGTAGAAAAGGTGGTCTCATTGCAAGCAACGATTTGAGTATTGGTAGCATCATATTGAAATCTACACCTATCAAGGAGCTTAAGGCTGGTGACCTCGAGGAGGCATTGAGCATGGCACTGATCAAAGAAGGCGAAAGCTTGCTCGATATCAATGAAAAAGTAGTGCAATTACAGGGCAGGATGGCTTCGCTTAGAATATGGAGTCCTACAGAAAAATGGCCTGATTGGTCTACTGAATCCATCATTTCAAGAAACAAAGAATTACTTGCTCCGTATTTTTCTAACATCAAAAAACCAGAAGATTTTAAGAAGCTAGACTTATTTGAAATTCTCAAGAGTAGTCTTTCCTATGAATCTTCGCAAGCATTTGAGTCTCTTGTGCCCGAGAAAATCGAAGTACCAAGTGGAAGTAAATTACCATTGAAATATAGCCAACATGGAGAAGCTCCAGTTTTAGCCGTGAGATTACAAGAAGTATTTGGCTGGCTAGAAACTCCACAAATCAATGAAGGGAAGACCAATATTGTCCTTCACCTTCTTTCACCAGGCTTCAAGCCAGTTCAAGTGACAAGTGACCTAAATAGTTTTTGGAACAACACCTACTTTGAAGTCAAAAAAGACTTAAAAAGAAGGTATCCAAAGCATGCTTGGCCTGAAAATCCCCTTGAAGCCAAAGCGATAAGAGGTGTTCAGAGGAAGTGATTAAAGAAATATGGTTTGGCTTAGGGGCACTAATCAAGGTAAATACTAGCAAAAGCTTATATAAATCTAAATTTCAAATATTTAATCTTTTCACCTTGGTCTGAAAAGATTTTTTCGTATCGGGTTTTGATACCATGGTGATCATCTTTCCATTCAGATTGGTAAAAATCATGCGTATGGCTAAGTATCTCTATATCCTCTCTTGAACGAACAAGCTCCAGAGAATAGTCAAATAATCCTGTATTATCCGTTTTGAAGTTGATTACCCCATTTTTTTTGATCAGAGGCTTATACATATCCAAAAACCTTGGGCTTGTCAATCTCCGCTTTTCATCACCATCTCTGGGGAATGGGTCAGGGAATGTTATCCAAAGCTCGGAAATCTCCTCCGTATCAAAGAATTCACTCAACTGCTGGATTTGGGTCCTCAAGAAAGCGACATTTTCCAAACCTTCTTCAAGCGCAGTCTTCGAACCTTTCCATATCCTCGAACCTTTGATGTCAACACCAATAAAATTTTGAGCTGGATACTCCCTTGCCAGACCTACAGTAAATTCCCCCCTACCACATGCAAGCTCAACTACAATTGGGTTTTCATTTTGAAATTGATCTGTATTCCATTTACCTTTTATGTTTTCAAAAATTGGCTTACCAGATTGTATTACGTTTCTATTTTCTTCGTTTTCTTTAAATCTTTGGAGCTTATTCCTACCCATGCTTATAAGTCGTTTATTTCAGCGACCACAAAGGTACTGCCTCCGACAAATATTAAGTCATCTTTTGAAGCATTTTTCTTTGCATAAGCCAACCCATCATTGACATCATCCATAGAAATACCTTCCAACCCATGCTCCCTGCCCAATTCTAGTAAAGCTAAAGCCGACATGGCTCTAGGTATTTTGGCAGCTACAAAAACATAATTGGCATCTTTGGGAAGTATAGAAAGCACTTTATGAAGGTCCTTGTCATTGACCATACCCAATACCATCCACAATTTTTCGTATGAATACTCTTTGAGCTGATTTAAAATATAATTGATACCATCTTCATTGTGTCCAGTATCACATAGGACAGTTGGAGATTCATTTAGAAGCTGCCACCTACCTTTCAGACCAGTATTTTTAACAATATTTTCTAATCCAGCCTGAAGGTGATTATGCGAAATAGAAAAGCCTAATTTTCCAAGTATAGCTAAAGTCTTTAAAACGCCTGCAAGATTTTTTTGCTGATAGTTTCCTTTCAGGTCCATTTCAATCACAAAAGATTCTTGTCCCTGAACTACCCTATAAACACCTGAACTTCTATCACTTACTTTATAAATTTGAAAAAATTCTTCAGCAAAGAAAATCGGTGCTTGTTTGGTTTTTGCTACTTCATTAAAAACGTGAGTTGTATCTGCTTGCCTTTGACTGATTACAATTGGTGTATTTTGCTTGATAATTCCAGCCTTTTCTCCAGCGATTGCTTCCAGAGTATCTCCCAAGTACTGCATATGATCATAACCAATATTTGTGATCAAGCATACTTCGGGCTGTATCACATTGGTGCTATCCAACCTACCTCCCATCCCTACTTCTACTACTGCTACATCCACTTGTATTTTGGCAAAGTACCAAAATGCAAGTCCCACTGTCATTTCAAAAAAACTAGGCTTTAAATCATCTAAAAACCCTTTATTTTCATTCACAAATTGAACAACTTCATCCTCTGGAATTTCTATACCATTGATTTTCACTCTTTCGGTAAATGATTTCAAATGAGGAGAAGTATAAAGGCCAACTTTGTATCCTGCCTGCATCAAAACAGAACAAAGCGCATGAGAAGAACTTCCTTTCCCATTTGTTCCAGCTACATGTATGGTCTTAAATTTTTGATGCGGCTCACCCAAATGTTTACAAAGGGCCAATGTGTTGCTCAAGTCTTTTTTAAAAGCCGTAGCCCCTACTCTCTGAAACATGGGTAAGGCATTGAACAAGTAGTCCAATGTTTGCGTATAATTCATTCGTATTTTTAATTTACCTTTATGGTAAAAGTTATCTTTCCTTTGGAATAATCTGCAGTTTGATTTCCCGATTGCCTTTTAAAAGAGATTTGTCTCAAAACTGTTCTATAATAAGCTACCACTTCATTTGATACATTGTATTTATCTGGTATTGCTTGAACTATTTGTCCTGAATCATCAACGGTTATATTAAAAATAATAAATCCGTTTTTTGTTGAAACATTGTCATTTATATTTGGTCTAGTTGCGATATCCCAACCTGCCAAATCCAAGTTGTATCCAGCACCTGGGCCTGCTACACCTTGACCTGTGCCAGATCCCATTAATGCTCTCCCGTCAACAGTACCCGTCGGTCTTCCTTCATCACCTCTTTGATCTGATGAACCTTGAGCACTTCCAGTGGCAGCCTGTGTTCCAGTACCTGATGTACCTCCTGCTCCCATCAAAGCTCTTTGATCTACTTTGGGCTTTTCTTCTACTTTTGGTGCCGTTTTTTCAGCTTCAGCTTTGGCTGGTTCAGTCACAGGCGTACTCGCCTTTTTCTCTGGCGTATTTTCCTTGACCACAGGAGTAGTTTTTTCTGCTCCTTTTATCGTGCTTGGTGCTTTTGAAACAGCCTCTATACTTGACTTTGCTGGAGTGGAAGTAGGTTTTGCTTGAGATGCAGGTTGTGTATTCGGCGTGGCTGACTCTGTCGGCTTGCTGGACACTTCTCCTGGTGCTGCCGGAGTGGTTACTTCAGACTGAATATCATTAGGTGCTGATAAGGTTTGGGTATTTCCACTTCCAAAATCAGAAAATCCTAAATTCAATTCTAAACCGTACTGGGGTAAAGGCGGAATGGGTTGCTTCCAAACCACCATAAAATAGACAAAAAGAAACACCAATACATTGATCACCAATGTAATGATTCCAGCTTTACGCTTATTTTCTGCTTCTAGCTTGTCTGTTTGCCAAGTTTCCATTTTAATTATTTGTATGGTTTGGTCGCTATAGAGACATTTGCTTCAAGACCAGCAGCAATCCCGCCTATCTCAACCAAAAACTCCACAGGTACTTCTTTGTCTATATGTAGAACGACCTGCCCTTTCTTATCTTGTAACAAAGCAGTCAATTCTCCTTTGATAGCTTCTCTATCTACTACCCTATCGTTTACCGAAAACCTCAAGTCCTTGGTGACGGTCACCGTCACTTCTTGCATAACGATATCTGAAGCTTCACTGGAAGGTAAGTTCACAGGAAGCCCCGAAGGTGTAATAAATGAGGAGGTCAACATAAAGAAGATCAATAACAAGAAAATAATATCTGTCATTGAAGACATGCTAAATGCTGATTCTACTTTATGTTTGGATTGTAATGCCATTTTATTTCTCTTGAAGAATGTCCATAAACTCTATGGAAGTGTACTCCATATTATGTACCAATTTTGAAACTTGCGTCACCAGGTAATTGTAACCCAAATAAGCTATAATTCCAACTACTAGGCCAGTAGCTGTAGTGATCATGGCTTCATAGATACCTGTAGACAAAAGCTTTGGAGATACCATGCCCTCTTCTTGTGCTACTCCTATAAATGCCCTAATCATACCTGCTACAGTACCCAAAAACCCAATCATAGGTGCAGCTCCTGATACAGTTGCCATCAAGTTCAGGTTCTTCTCCAGTTTATAGATCTCTATCTTCCCCACATTTTCGATAGCAACTTCTATGTTTTTCAACGGGCTTCCGATTCTTTCCAATCCCTTAGCAATCATATTAGCCACTGGTGTTTGTTCTTGCTGACATAGTATTTTAGCTTTTTCAACCTGACCTCCTTGAACCAAGATCTTGATCTGATCCATGAGATACTTAGGAGATTTAGAAGCTTTTCTCAGCGTGATGATCTTCTCTACGAAGATAAAAATCGCTAGCACAAATAGTGCATATAGTGGTATCATCATATAACCACCTTTGATCATCAAATCAAGAAGTCCAATGTCTCCTTTGCCTGGCTCCATCATTGCCAAGCTATCTACCACCATGTTTCCATCGGTAGAGAGGGTTTGTAATAGCATCATATTAATATTTCAAAATCCAAATTTCTTTTCCATAAACCTGCTTTGCAGCTTCCCAATCTGGTGTAGAAGCTTCTAAGCTTTCGAATTGCCCAATAGCAATTCTAAAGTTCCTTATATCTCCATAAGGACGAACTATCCATGTATCATAACCATCTTGAAGGTATTTTTCAGCTTCTCTTCTGGCATGTGATTCGGTCAACACACTTCCTACAACAATAAAGTATCGTGGACTAGCTTCTCTACTTTCTATAAGTGTCAAAACTGGCTCATTCGCTTGACTTGCATTTTCAACGTTATCTATGTCAGTATCTTCTATAGAATCATCTTGCGCTGGTAGCTCTTCTCCTGTTACATCTTCCGTTTCATTACTAGTTTCAAGAGTTGACCCATCTATTTCACTGGTAGAAATCAAATCTTCTCTTTCCTGATTTTTCTCAATCTCTGGGAGATAATAAAAGAAATATCCCATAGAAGCTAATATCAACACAACGAAAAGTGAAAGTATCACATATACACCAGCACCTTTATTTTTCTTTGGCAGTTCCTTATTTACTGTTTTGCTAGGTTGAACCACTACAGGAGCAGCCAAAACTATATTCTCTTTGGCAATTACTGGTTTCTTTTCTTCAGAGACTTCTTGTGAATCTTCTAAGGTTACTTCCGCTGGCTCATCATTTTGAGCTGGTTCATCGATAATTTCATTAGCAATTACAGATTTCTTTGGCTCTTCAACTTCTTCCAAGGGTAAAACTTCCACAAAAGGAAATCCAAAATCCTTATCTTCCATATCTGTGTACTTTTTATCCTCTTTTTTCACCATTTCTTTTACACCATTTCAGCCTACGAAACTAAGACAAATGTATGAAATCAACAATCTTTCAGAAACACTACAGAAAAGATTGTATTAAAATTTCACCGTCAAGCCACCTACACCTTGAATACCCCTTACTGGATAATTCAAGAAGCGTTGATTGGATTGATTCAACAAGTTGTTACCTACTGCAAAAACGGAAAACCTATCGGTGATCTTGTAGTCTGCTTTGAGTTGAAGGTCTAATATTACAGGGAGTGTTTTTGTCTCGTCTAAGATTGCATTTGGCTCTAACACAACGATCCCTCCCATCAAATGAGCATTTGCCTGAATCAATAGCTTTGACATTGGTTTAAAGGTATTTCCCAAGGTAATCTCCCATTCTGGTCTATGGAATGCCGCTTGCAGATCAGTCAAGTTATACTGATAATAGTTCACACCCCCGCTCAATTTATACCAATCTTGATATTCCCAATTTACTTTGGCGTGATAGTTCAACATCCTTGTATCCGAATCATAAAGCAAATTGAATCGCAAAGTATCAGTGGTATTGGTATTGTAAAAGTGCATGTTGGCAAACTGTCCATAAGCTACTCCTATTTCATAATTGAATTCTCCATTGATCGAACCTTTCACTCCAGCTTTTGCTAAATAGTTTTGAATCGTATTCAACAAGGCGTCACTTGGTCCCAAGAATGGGTTTTCTGTAACAAAATCATAATATGTTTTCCGCTGAACATCTCCTTCGAAACCTGCATAAATGCCAAATTCATCACTTAACATGTAAGAAGCATCAATCGCAGGAAAAACATGGAAGTCTGATTTTTTATTATCAGTTACATCATTTTCAAATACGATATTTGCTCCAGCTCTCAATTGAAGTCCACTTTTTCTATATACTACTGCTGGGCTTATTTTAAAATAATTCCTGTTAATATCTCTATAAGTGGTATCTGCAGGTGTTGTCAAGGAAAGGTTACCTAAAACTTCTGATTTTAAATATTCCGAAAACCAAAAATCAAATTTCCCATTTAAGCCAACTTCATTTTCAACTGCCGAAAAACTATCATTGAATAAGCGAATATTCAAATTTGCATCATAGTTTAAATCGGACATTTTCTCCAAGTTACTAATTCCAGCTTTGATCTTAAATGCATTTAAGACATTGTTCGAAGTCACATAATCTGAAAGTAGCACATTTTCAGGATTATAGCCATAGAAGTTAAATTCGTCTCTATGATAATCTACATTTCCATAAAGTGAAAAATAATCTTTAAATAAAGTACCATCTAAACCTACGTGAGTATGATTTTCCGCAGAATTTCTACCTCCTACTGGTCCTGTATAGAAACCTTCATGGCTTACTTTTGCTCCGATATTATAATCGCCGTCTTCCCATAAATTATACCTCAATACCACCAAAGGCGATGAGTAGTTCCCATATCCTAGCTTTGCAAAACCTGGATAAAGTTCTTCCAAATTTCTCGGGAAATTCTTTGTGGCAGCTTCAGGCTTTATCTCCAATGGAGGAAGTGGCAAGAAAAACGGTTCTACTTTGTAATTGAAGTTTGCGTTACTTTTAGGCGTGGGTAATACAGGAATACGTTCAAAACTTCTCGGCTGAACAGGCAGTGTCAAAACCCTGTCTTTCCTGATGATAAATTCCTGATCCTGTACTTCACCTTTTTGTTGAGCAAGTACGTCTAATCCTATCATTGATAGCCCTATCAACATTAGATATTTGAAAACAAATGGTTTGTTCATTGTCATGTTAAGATTCACTATTGGCTATTTGATTTGACTAAGTTTGTTTTGAGCAGTCTTTTTGATTTCCTCGTCAGCCGATTGCTCCACTACAGATTGCAGGGTAGCTTTGGCTTGAAAATCTTCTCCCATTTTAAGGAAATTGTCTGCTAGTAAGATAAAGCTTCTTCCATACCAGTAAGCATGTGCCGAAAAAGGTGCTGAGAAATCAAATATGGCATCATTAGATTGTTCATAGTTCCCTTTATTTGAATAGCTCTCTGCTAACAAATAAAGTCCTTCTGCGCCATGCACTGTTTTATAATCATTGACAAGGTCTCTTAGCACATCTTCGGCAGCTGATTGATTCCCTTTCTTGAAATGTGCTTTGGCTTTGAGCAATAGGGCTTGGGGAGTGGCATCAGCCATTACATTACCTAAACCGATCACTCGATCCGCATAAACTATCACCGAGTCAAAAGCATTGGTATTGTAATGTGCATCCATCAAGCCTTGAAATGCTTCATATTCTTCCAGTTTATTTCGAGCATGCTTACCTGCCTCTCTTAAGTAGGGAATTGCTTTTGCATAGTTTCTATTTTCCATTTCTATAGAACCTATTCTTTGCACTGCCCTCATTCTTTGAGGTGAATCTTTCATACCATCGATTTGGTAGAAAATTTTGAGAGCTTCTTCCTTGTTTCCAGCTTTATGGTAGGATTCAGCCATGAAGTTTAGTGCCTCTGCCTTGTTTCCAGCTTGAGGATAATTTCTCAGATAGTCTTGAAATGCCTTTACTGCCTGCTGATTCGAATTTGAGAAATAAAGGCTTTTTGCAGCTTCGAACTCTAGATTTTGCAAACTCTTATTGTCCGGATTAGACTTTCGATACGAAGATAAATATTGAGAAAATTCTCCTGATCTATTTTGAAGTGCGAGCGCTTCTTGCAATCCAGTCAGTGCTGATTCTGAATTGGAAGCATTCGGGTGATTTTCTAGTATTTTCTTGTAATCTTGGATTGTCTCATCATAGCGCTGCAATGAGTAGCTAGCGATAGCTCTTCCTTCAAGCGCAAAAGGAATAAATTGACTGTTTGGCCTGGTATCAATCAATCTTGTAAATCCACTAATCGCATCCGAATAGCGGGTCATCTCCATATTGATTTCAGCTTTCTTAAAGATTGCATCTTCCAGGTACAAGCTTGTTGAGTAGTTGTCAATTACTTGGTTCAGGTGATTGATAGCTTCATTATTGTTATTCTGGAAATTTTGAATAACACCAGACCTAAAATGTGCATAATCTGCATACTTATTACCTTCATTGACTGCTTTGCGAAAGGTATTCAATGCTTCCGGAAACTTCTTTTGAACATAATAAATGTCACCAAGCCTCACAAGCGCATCATCATAATTCTCCTTGTCCTCAGCTCTTTGGAGCTTGTCAACATATTGCTTGAACTGTGGCTCTGCTTTGTTGTATTGCTGTGTATTGAAAAACGCATAGCCAAGTCCATAGTGTGACTTGATCAAATAAGGATCATTTGCTCTAGGTCTTTGGTTTTGAATTTTTTCGTAAGTTCTGATCGCTTCAGTAGTATTTTCTCTTGCTGCATAGTTCTCTGCTTTCCAAAAATAGGCTTGATTCACAAGATCCTTGTCAATAGGAGTATTGATCGCTTTATCAAAGTATGCTGTCGCGAGATCATTTTTATTGTCTCTGTAATAAACTATTCCTTGATAGAATGCAACTTTTTGATAAGCTGCATTGATTCTACTAGATTTGTTAGGCATTCTTTCGATTTGCTCTATCGCACGCAGGTAGTTATTGGTATTGATCAAAGCATCTGCAAGTAAATCCTCTGCTTCTTTGGCATAAGCACCTCTAGGGTAAGTGTCCAAGTATGTATCAAGTCCTGTTACTGCATCTTGAAAGCTACCTCTTTCCAAATTAACCTTGGCATAGTTGATTAGGGCTTCTTCTTTGATTCTAGGATCTGCGTCACTCTTATATGCAGCTTGAAAACTCGTAGAGGCAAACTGTGGATTGTTCAATTTCAAGTATGAATGTCCAAGGTAATAACTTGATACCTGACCAATTTTATCGTTTTCAACTGCTGATACTTTGAAATAATCTGTAGCCCTTTGATAATTTTGGATTTCATATTGAGCTACTCCAGCTCTATAGATCTGAGGTCTTTCTAAAGTTCCGCGTTGTGCATTGATAAAAGCATCATAATTTGCCGAAGCTTTATCGAATTGCCTTTTTTCGAAATATGCTTCTGCGAGATAAAGGTTGATCTCTTCTTTCCTGTCCAATGTTCTATTGGCAGCAATTATCGGTTCGGCATAAGCTATGAGTTCATCATAAAAACCTTGCCTGTAGTAGATCCCTGACATCATGTAGGGTACCTTTCCTGCATAAAAATTAGACTTTTCGGCCTCTTTAAAATCAGCTATAGCCTTATCATATTGTTTTGCCTCCATTTGGATATAGCCAGCATAATAATATGCATCAGGAGTATATGCAGTCCGCTCACGCTTTACAAGGTTGAAGCTATTCAAAGCATTAGTCTGGTCTCCTAGCTGAAATTGGGCATAGCCTAGCTTGAACAGAACCTCTGATCGCTGCTCTGGCCAAATCTTATCTGTATCTACTTTTTGATAAGCAGGTATGGCTTCTCTATAATTTCTTTTTTCAAAAAAGTAATTTCCAAGCAGGTGTGCTGCCTCGTTGACTTTGGGATGATCAGGATATCTTCTGATAAAGGCATATACCAAATCAGAAGATGCGGGATTATCAATTTTCAATGCCGAAATAGCATGATAAAAATCCACATAAACTTCCTCTCCAAAGGGAAACTTTTGATCTCTCAAAGATTCAAACTCAAATTTTGATGCACTAAAAAGCTGCTTATCATACAGTTCAAAGTGATCATCAATCGTTTTTTGTACACTGTTTTGGTACAAACCTGACTGCGCATAGGCAGATTGACCTATAGTCAATACACCCAGAATTGCGAGCGTTTTTTTTATCATGTGATATGCTGGGTTAATGCATGATTTTGAAAATCAATTCTTTGAGAATTTGGGATTCATCCATCCCATTGGCATTTACACCTTTAGAACGTAAATCTGCCTCTCTAAGGTATGTAAAAGACTCAATAACCTTGCCCAAATTGTAATTTCTGGCAGCGATACGATATTCTTTCACAAAGAAGGGGTTCACCCCTAAACTTCTCGCCAAATCTTGATCTGATGCCTTAGACATTTCATGTGCAAGAGCGATCTTTTGAAAATAGTTGAACATCAAGGCAATCATTGGAATCAATGGGTGTCCTTTTGGGTTCTGCCCAAAATAATGAATAATTTTATTTGCTTTGATTACATCTTTCACTCCAATGGCTTTGGTAAGCTCAAAATTGTTGTAATCCTTATTGATACCGATGTATTGCTGTATGTGACTGGCGTCAACTTGTGTGGAAGAGGTAAAATTGATCAGCATTTTACCAATTTCATTGGTGAGCACTTCCAAGTTGTTTCCAATACTTTCTGCTATAATAGAAGCATTGCGATCGTCAATTTGGTGACCTTTTGATTGAATATAATCTTTGACCCATGCAGCCATTTTGTAATCAGGTACTTTGTCTGATTTGACCAGGATGGCTTTCTTATCAAGCTCCTTGGCTAGAGCCTTTCGCCCATCTAACACTTTGTACTTGTGAGCAAAAACCAAAATGGTACTTGGTAATGGGTTCTTGAGGTAATTGATTAATAGACTATCTACCTCCTCTTTTCCAAGACCAACTATATTCTGTGCCTCTTTCACGATCACTACTTGACGATCTGCCATCATTGGGAACCTCCTGGCATTACTCATAATCGCTGGCATTGGAGCATCTTTCCCATACATCACTGTTTGATTGAAGCCTTTTTCATGCTCAGGAATGGCATTTTTTTCAATGTAGTCACTGATAACATCTATAAAATATGGCTCCTCTCCATGTAAAAAATATACTGGAGCATATTTTCCAGCATGGAGATCTTTGATGATGTCTTCTGGTTTACTTGGCATGTCTAAGTTTTTCGAATCAAAGATATAAAGAATATGAATATCCTCAAGGATAGATAAGTTTGATTGTGGATTGAATGATTGTTGAATATAGGTTCATGTCCAATTTTTCAATTCTCTAAAATAGGCTTGTCTCACTACCACCAATGAAACGTAATAAATATTAGTCTTAAAAATTGGTAATCATTTGTCAATTTTAAGCGGAATATTAAACTATTCTAGATTTCTTCTAAACTTTATCAGTCTTACCTTTGTATGTATAATATCACAAAAAGATAGATAATGGCAAGTTTTGAGCAAAGTGTAGCATATTTCAAGTCAGGAAAATTTGATGAGGCATTGGACAACATCAATGAATGTCTTAAAGAGGATAGCGACAATAAAGAGTTTTTATTTTTCAGAGCTAGAATATATTCACGATTAGGTAAGTTTGATTTATCATTAAATGATTTTGATCGATTGACAGGTTTCGAGCCATTTAACCCTACCTATATCAGTGATAAAGCCGTGGTACTTCATCTTTTAGGAAGAAATGAAGAAGCCGCATCTGAATTTGACAGCGCGTTAAATCTTGAACCAAATAACCCTTACCGATATAGTAGTCGGGCATACTTCAAAGACCGAATCGGAGATTTGCAAGGGGCCATAGACGATTATACCAAGGCCATTGAAATGGATCCAGAAGATGCCGTAGCATACAACAACCGAGGACTCGTAGAAGAAAAACTTGGCTATAAGGAACTTGCACAGCGTAGCTTTCAGCAAGCCGACGATTTGGTAGGATACAAACCAAAATCTGAAAACACAGCATCTTCAGATGAGCATATCAACAAACAGAAAGCTAAGGAATTCACTATGCCAAAACAAGAAAATCCCCCCAACTCATTGAATGTAAAGGGATATTTTGACGTTGTAAAGAAGCTTTTTACAGACAAGTCTACACGCGATGATTTCTTCTCATTTATTGCTTCTGGATTCAAAAACAAATAAAGGGTTAGCCATTCTTGATCACAAAGAGTGGCTTATTTATAAAATAAGACATTTTCCTGGACAGGTTTTGAGCAAATATTTGATCAAACCATGATTTCTTTTTGCTCATAGTAACCAGAAGATCTCCTTTGGCTGTTACAAGATAGTTTTCCAAGCCTAAGCCTACGCCATCTCTATAAGCTTTGAAGATGTAATTTACTTTATCGTATTTTATAAATGGTTTGATTTCTTCCACCATGGTTAGGTGTAAGTGCTTTTCTATGGACTTGGTATTCGTACTTACGTGTAAAATATCTACTTCTGAATCAAAAAAACTTGCTAGCCTGGTTACTTTTTGAATGGCCAGCTTATCCTCTTCTATGTAGTTGGTAGCATATACGATTTTCCTTGGATGTTTGAAATAAACCCTTCTAGGAATAAGTAAAAGATCAATCCCAGTCAAATCCATTAACCTAGATGCCCTTGTTCCAATGAAGTTATTCTTGAAATCATTCACACCTTCAGTTCCCATGATGATCATGTCGGCATTTTGATCAATCGCATAATCATTGATAGCTTCCACTATTTTACCTTCTCTGATTGCAGTTGTACAAGAATTTAAGCCCTTCTCTATACTTTCTGACTTTACCGCAGCAAGAAGGCTATTAAGTTTCTTTTGAATAAAACCTAATTGATCAGTCTGTTGGCTTTCTTTGACCATTAATTTCCAGTAATCTTCCACATTTGGAATATGTAAAAGAATCAAATCAGCATGGTATTTTTCGCCCAGTTTAGCAGCATATTCAATGGCATTCAATGAACATTCAGAAAAATCAGTTGGACAAATAATCTTAAAATTAGTTTCCATTTTTATTGGGATTAGTACCCTCTTTTTCTATCAATTTGATTGATTAGAGGTTGTTGGTTTAGTATGTTGTGGTAGTTTTTTACGATTTGTGGTACTGCGGCTTTGGGATTTGTCACACTAGCGATATGTGGCGTCACCTGAATCTTTTCATGTGACCAAAATGGATGATCTTCAGGCAATGGTTCTTCCGAAAACACATCCAAAAGTGCTCCTGATAAAAGCCCTTTGTCCAATGCCTCTACAAGGTCTTTTTCTTCAAGATGTTTTCCTCGAGCCACATTTATCAGATAGGTACCTGCCTTGCATTTTTGAAAAAACGCTTTATTCAAAAATTTGGTAGTATGAGAAGTCAATGGTAGAAGACAAACTATGAGGTTACATTGATTCAAAAAGTCCTGTAATTGATCCCCATAATAATAAGAATAGGAAAGCCCATTTTTTGGTGAGTTTCCATATCCCGACACTTCTAATCCTAGTGCTTGTAATTTATTGATCAAATCTCCACCGAGCTCCCCTACTCCCAAAACACCTACATGTACAGGTATCTCGGGCTTTGACATATCCCATTTCCGCTCTAGCTGTTGCATTTGATACCTCGTCCACTGGCGATGATAATTGAGCACCCCCATGATTACAAAATTACTCATTGAGAATGTTAATTTCGGATCTACAATTCTGGTAATTGGCAAGTTTTCGGGGATTGTTTCATCCGCTAGAATATGATCTACTCCAGCACCCATAGAACAGACAAGCTTTAAGTTAGGGAATTTGGTCAAGTAACCCTTTGGATGATTCCAAAGCAAGACCACGGTTACATCTTCAAATCTCTCAATATCAGGATACACTTGAATATCTATTTGATTATCAATGCCTATTATCTCTTTTTCCCAGATTTCGGTGCTCCTACTAGGAGAAATTATTGCAATCCCCATTAAAACTTATATTTTAATTTTCAATAATTTATTTGAATAGAATAGTGTAATCTTTTATACATCAGCTCAAAATTTGTGTCACATTATTGTCACATCGCTGATCAAATTTGATAAACCACAAGTTTATCGAAAGTCAAAAACTAGGCATCATTTTTTGAATCAGCAACTTACAAGATTTTGTAAGTATAGACAATTAACAAAATTTGAATTTTAGTAATAAAATCAGATTATACTTGAAATATATTTTTGTAATTCGAGTTTAATCAAAGCAATCTATAAGACGAAAATTCCATCAAAATACATAAATTGCTTTGTCAAATATACGAGAAATATCTCTCACTATACAGGATGAAGAGGTAAAGTTAGGGTATTAAATATAATTAACTAAACAAATCAACAATAAAACCATGATTAAATTGAATCTTTCTGGTAAAATATCTACTATCATTTGTAGTTTACTATTTGTAATAACCGCACACGGTCAACAAATAGACATGCCACAAGCAAGTCCAGCTGCCACAATTTCCCAAAAAATCGGTCTTACAGATGTGAAAATTGAATACAGTAGACCCAGTACCAAAGGAAGGAAAATCTTCGGTGAACTTGTTCCTTATGGTCAGGTTTGGAGAGCCGGAGCCAATGCAGCTACCGTAATAGAGTTTTCTACTCCAGTCAAAGTCGAGGGAAATAATGTGCCTGCTGGAAGCTATGCTATCTATGCCATCCCTGAGAAAAATGAGTGGACCTACATCCTTTCTACCAACACGAAGCTTTGGGGTGCTGTAGGATACAATGCTGAAGATGATTTCTTGAGATTCAAAGTAAAAGCGGGTAAAACTGGTCAAAAATATGAGACTATGGAAATTGGCTTTACAGATATGACAGATACTGGAGCTAGTGTAGTTTTCAAATGGGAAATGGTTAAAGCTGAATTCCGCATAGAAACAGAAGTAGATCCAATTGTAATGGATCAAATCAAAAAATTGGTGATCGATCAAGAACCTACGAATCCAGGACTTTATTACCAAGCGGCCAATTATTATTTCACCAATAAAAAGGACATGAACAAGGCTTTGGAGTGGATCAATAAATCAGTGGATTCTGATCCAAAATATTGGACAGCTCACCTAAAAGCAAAGATTGAGCTTGAATTGGGCAAAAAGAAAGAAGCTATAGAAACCGCTAAAATGTCAATGGAAATGGCAAAAGAAGCAAAGAATCCAGACTATGTAGGGCTTAATGAAAGGCTAATCAAATCTATCAAGTAAACCTTCGATCCAATGTCTTAAAGTTTAGACCTGATAGGTTTTACATCAAGTAGGGTATGTGCGAATAGTTACCCTTTTCCAATACGCTGAAAAAACCTATCAGGTCTTCTCAACTTTACGAAACGACCTTGATCCTTGATTAAATAATTTAATTGGACATTGTACCTTATGATTCAGTCTTGCAGCGGCTCAATGTCCTATTTATGATTTGAGGCTAAAAAAATTTCAAAACAAATTCTCACCTATTTTTTAATACAATCGATTTCGAATCTTCTGTAGAATTGGCTTAGAAAGTATTTTTTCTAATTAAAGTGTTTAATTTTTAAGAATATCCTAATTTTGAGGACAAATCATTAATAAACCACTATAAAATGCCTAGTAAAACAAAATTCATCATCGATTTTGACAGTACATTTACACAAGTAGAAGCATTGGATGTATTAGGGGAAATCAGCCTAAAGGAAGATCCAAAACGTGATGAAAAATTAAAAGCTATTAAAGATATTACTGATTTGGGAATGGAAGGCACTTTGAATTTCCGAGAAAGCCTAGAGAAGCGTCTGGAAATCTTAGAAGCCAACAAATCTCAAATTTCCGAGTTGATCGAATCCTTGAAATCCAAAGTTTCAAAGTCTTTCCACAGAAACAAAGAGTTCTTGGAAGAGCATGCTAATGATATTATTATCATTTCTAATGGTTTCAAAGACTTCATCACTCCTATTGTTGGACAATATGGTATCAAGTCTGATAATGTTTATGCCAATGAATTCATTTATGATGAGTCAGGCAAAATCATTGATTTCAACAGAGAAAACATACTTTCTAAAAATGGAGGTAAACCCGAAACGATCAAATCTCTTAACTTAGAAGGAGATATCTATGTGATCGGTGACGGTTATACTGACTATGAAATCAAAGAATCTGGTCTTGCAAATAAATTTTATGCTTTCACAGAAAATGTAGCTCGACCTAAAGTAACTTCCAAAGCTGATCATATCGCTCCTAGTTTGGACGAGATCCTATATGTTAACAAAATGAACAAAAAATTCTCCTACCCAAAAAGCCGTATCAATGTGCTGTTGCTTGAAAATGTTCATCCAATTGGCGTTGAACTTATGCAACAAGAAGGTTACAATGTCGAAGTAATTTCTTCAGCATTGTCCGAAGATGAACTTGCAGAGAAAATAAAAGACGTCAGCATTCTAGGCATCAGGTCTAAGACTAATGTTACTAAGAAGGTATTGGAAAACGCTAACAGACTGATCTCTATTGGAGCTTTCTGTATCGGTACAAACCAGATTGACCTTGATACTTGTACAAAAAAAGGTATCGCAGTCTTCAATGCGCCATTTAGCAATACCCGATCAGTTGTAGAAATGGCAATAGCGGAGATCATATTCCTGATGCGTAACTTCCATGACAAATCTCTTGGAATGCACAAGGGTATATGGGACAAATCGGCCACAGGAAGCTTTGAAATCAGAGGTAAAAAGCTAGGCATAATAGGATATGGGAACATCGGTGCACAACTCTCTGTCTTGGCAGAAAATATGGGAATGGACGTTTACTATTATGATGTAATCGAAAAGTTAGCTCTTGGAAATGCTACTAAAATTGATTCATTAGATGATCTATTGGCTCATTGTGATGTGATCTCACTTCATGTGGACGGAAGAAAAGACAATAAAAATATCCTAGACAATGAGAAGCTAGCAAAAATGAAAAAGGGTGCTTACCTTCTTAACCTTAGTAGAGGGCATGTAGTAGACATCCCTGCACTCAAAAACGCATTAAATTCTGGTCACCTTGCAGGTGCTGCCGTAGATGTGTTTCCTGAAGAACCAAAGAATAATGATGAGCCATTTGTTTCAGAGCTGATTGGATGCAAAAATGTGGTACTTACCCCTCATATTGGTGGGTCTACTTCTGAAGCACAGGTTAATATCGCAAGGTTTGTACCTGGTAAGATCATGGAATACATCAATACTGGAAACACTTACAACTCGGTCAATTTCCCAAATATTCAATTACCATTTTTACAAAATGCGCACAGGTTGATTCACATCCATCAAAATGAGCCTGGTGTTTTGGCAAAAATCAACCGAACACTTGCTGATTATGAAATCAACATTGTAGGACAGTATTTGAAAACAAATGAAAAAATCGGATACGTGATCACAGACATTGATAAGGCATATTCTCCTGAGGTGATCGATAAAATGAAGGAAATCCCTGGCACTATTAGGTTTAGGGTTTTGTATTAAGAGATTTACTCGCTTGTTACTTTGCCCTTGATCATAACAAGTGAAAAAAAATGAGATAATGTAATCAGATTACAATTAGACTTATAAAAAAGGTGGCTCTAAAAATAGAGCCACCTTTTTATTTGAAATAAAATGAACACATTATTTGATATCAAACCTATCAAGGTTCATCACTTTGTCCCAAGCTTTCACAAAGTCTTTGACAAATTTTTCTTTGGCATCATCTTGAGCATAGACCTCTGAAATAGCCCTGAGCTGAGAATTTGACCCAAAAATCAAATCCACTCGCGTACCAGACCACCTCACTTCACCAGTCTTTCTATCATGTGCCTCAAATACATCCTCTTCTTTTCTTGAAGGTGCCCATCCTACACTCATATCGGTAATGTTCACAAAGAAATCATTTGTCAACTTCCCTGGTGTCTTGGTCAAAACGCCATGCTTACTTTGCTTATAATTGGCATCAAGTACGCGCATACCACCAACCAATACAGCCATTTCAGGTGCACTCAATGTAAGAAGCTGAGCTTTATCTACCAGCATTTCTTCATCTGAAACAGTGAATTTCGCTCTTCTATAATTTCTAAATCCATCAGCCTCAGGCTTGAGTGCCTCAAAAGAATCAGCGTCAGTCTGATCTGCTGTAGCATCAGCCCTACCTGGAGTAAAAGGTGCTGTGATAGCGTATCCTGCATCTTTTGCCGCTTTCTCTACTGCTGCACATCCACCTAACACTATCATGTCTGCCATTGAGACAGATTTACCATAAGCTACTTTCACTTGCTCCAAGGTATCTAGTACTTTTTTGAGTTGTGCTGGCTGATTTACATCCCATCCAATCTGTGGCTCAAGCATGATTCTTGCTCCATTAGCTCCTCCTCTCAAGTCAGAGCCTCTAAATGTAGAAGCTGAAGACCATGCAGTATACACAAGTTCTGATATGCTTAAACCTGACGCTAAAATCTTTCCTTTCAATGCTGCTACATCAGCATCAGAAATCAGTTCATACACTACTGGTGGTATTGGATCTTGCCAAATCAAATCTTCTGCTGGTACTTCGGGACCAAGATACCTAGACTTAGGCCCCATATCCCTGTGCGTAAGTTTAAACCAAGCTCTAGCAAATGCTTCTGCAAATTCTTCAGGATTCTTGTGAAAATGTTCTGAAATCTTTCTGTACTCAGGATCTTCACGCATTGCCATGTCAGCGGTAGACATCATGATTTTCACTTTGATGTTACCATCTTCAGCATCAGGTGCATGATCTTCAGGCTTGAGATCTTTAGCTTCCCAGATATGGGCGCCTGCTGGACTTTTGCTCAACTCCCACTCATATCCGAAAAGGACGTCAAAATAAGACATATCCCACTTGGTAGGTGTAGGTGTCCAAGCTCCTTCAAGACCTGAAGTGATAGTATCTCTTCCTTTACCACTCTTGAAGCTACTCTTCCAGCCAAAACCCATTTGCTCTATCTCCGCTCCCTCTGGCTCTACTCCTACCAAACTTGCATCACCAGCACCATGAGTTTTTCCAAAAGTATGACCACCAGCCGTCAAAGCTACTGTCTCATAATCATTCATTGCCATTCTGTCAAAAGTCTCTCTGATATCTCTAGCTGAAGCCAAAGGATCTGGATTTCCATCTGGTCCCTCTGGATTCACATAGATCAATCCCATTTGAACTGCTGCCAATGGATTTTCTAGGTCCCTTTCTCCTGAATATCGTTTGTTGCCAAGCCATGTATCTTCGGCTCCCCAATAGATATCCTCTTCTGGCTGAAAAATATCCTCTCTACCTCCTGCAAATCCAAAGGTCTTTAGCCCCATAGACTCCAAAGAAACGTTTCCTGTCAAAATGAATAAATCAGCCCATGACAACTTATTTCCATATTTTTGCTTGATCGGCCAAAGTAGTCTTCTGGCTTTATCCAAATTCCCATTATCTGGCCAACTATTCAGTGGTGCGAATCTTTGGTTTCCCGTAGAAGCTCCTCCTCTACCATCCCCCGTTCTGTATGTTCCTGCGCTATGCCAAGCCATTCTGATCATCAGAGGACCATAATGGCCGTAATCAGCTGGCCACCAATCTACCGAAGTAGTAAGCACTTTTTCAATATCTTGTTTTACTGCAGCTAAATCAAGTTGCTTGAATGCCTCTGCATAATTAAAGTCCTCTCCCAAAGGATTAGATTTTGGTGCATGTTGGTGAAGAATCCCCAAATTGAGTTGATTTGGCCACCAATCTTTGTTCATGGATCCATTTCCTCCCAATCTCGTATTTCCTCCATGCATAACAGGACATTTTCCTCCGCTTTGATCTGGATACTTGTTAGATTCACTATTGATATCTGCCATAATTAAAATATGTTGTTAAGGGTTTAGAAAATAATTTCAAATTGATTTCACTAATGTAGGTAAGTAATTTCAATATAGAATCATAGAAACGATTGATAAAATCTATCAATTATTCATTCAAACTATAGGCTTTAAGTTAGTCAAAATCTTTGACACCTGCCGATAATTTATAGAACAATTAAGACTGATTTATATCAGGATAGAATTCAAAACAGAAAAACTTCCTAAATTTAAATTCACATTCATAGAAAATAACCTCATGAAAAAAATCTTGTTCGCACTTTTGGGTGTTTTCTTCCTACTTATCGTAGGGTTTCAAATTATCAGCCACTTGTATTCTCCAAAATATCATGGGGAGATAGTTCTAGATGAATTAAAGTCAGATGCTGATATTTTTTACGATAACTATGGAATTCCTCATATCTACGCCGAAAATGAGCATGATGCCTACTTCTCACTCGGGTTTGTGCATGCACAAGATAGGCTTTTTCAAATGGAAATGATGAGAAGGGTTGGTTCTGGGACTCTTGCTGAGCTCCTTGGTGAGGAATTACTTGATGTAGATAAATTTTTCAGAACCTTAGGGATTCCAAAGCATGCCACATGGAGCAATTCTTTGTGGGAAAGTCAAATTGATACTCCATGGAAAGACGCAACAGACGCCTACATAGCTGGTGTAAATAGTTTTATTGAAAATGGAAAGTTGCCAATAGAATACACGCTTTTGGGAAGTAAACCTAGACCTTTTACTTCTGAAGATGTCCATAGCATCATAGGCTATATGTCATTTACATTTGCTATGGCGATGAAAACAGATCCTTTGGTTACAAAAATGGTAAGAACATTGGCACCATCATATCTAGAGGTACTATCTATACATACCTTACCAAGCCACCATGTTATACCAAATAATTATCCTAAAAGAACTGAAGAAGGAAAAATTCAAAGTGATAAACTTTTGAGCTTATTAGACAAGCTGCCTGTACCACTTTTGGAGGGCAGTAATTCATGGGTAATTTCCCCTCAAAGAACATCATCTGGAGAAGTATTATTTTTAAATGATACTCACATCGGTTTTGCCCAGCCATCAGTTTGGTATGAAGCACATATAATATACCCAGACTACAGCTATTACGGCAATCACCTGGCAGGAGTTCCATTTGGACTAGTGGGGCACACAAGGACACATAGCTATGGACTTACCATGTTTGAAAATGATGATCAAGATTTCTATGAAGAGCAAGTTGATCCTAAAAATGCCAATCAAACCATTTATAATGAAGGCTTCGCCCCCATTAAAAGCAGGATAGAAAAAATTCCAGTCAAAGGAAAGGCAAGTATAGATTTTGAAATTAGGGAAACAATCCACGGACCAATCATGAACGATGTGATTCCTGAAATCGGAAAACTTACAGCTAACCCAGTATCTAGCTGGTGGGTCTATGTTTTAGAACCGACAAGAGCCTTGGAAGCCACCTACAAGCTTTCACATGCTAGCCATATACAGGAAATGGAAGCTGCCGTAAGTCTCATTCATGCTCCTGGATTGAATGTAATGTATGGTGATAAGCAAGGAAACATTGCTTGGTGGGCAGCTGCCAAGCTTCCTATTAGACCAAAACATGTCAATAGTAAAGTTTTCTTGGACGGTCGCACGGATGGAGATGAGCCAGAAGGTTGGATACCTTTTGAAGAAAATCCAATGTCAGTAAATCCTGAAGCAGGGTTTGTTGCTTCAGCAAACAATCAACCTGACACACTTTCCAATGGCATTTTCTATCCAGGTTACTATTACCCAGGAGATCGCTGGGATCGTATAGCCAAAGTGATTAGCGCTAAGACAGACTGGACCCAAGAAAGTATCAAAGAACTTCAACTCGAATCAATCAATGAGAACCACCCTATCAATGCAAAAAGTATGATAGAAGTGGTGAATCCTGACCTTTTCAAAGGCTATGAACCCGTTAGAGCTAGTTTGGAAAATTGGAAAGGTGACCATCACCTGAACAATATCGCACCAACTTTGTATTACAAATGGCTATTCCACACGCTGAAGTTGATGATGTCGGATGAATTAGGACAGGAAGATTTTGAAAGCTTCTTAAATACCTTTCTGTATATCAGAAGTGTACCTACACTCCTACGCACAGAAAATTCTCCTTGGTGGAACAATGTGAACACAGAACAAGAAGAAACTAGAAGGGAAATTATAGAAAATGCTTTAACCATAAGCTTAGAAGAACTTAAAAATCAACTTGGTAAGAATAGTAAAAAGTGGACATGGGAGAAAGTGGTCACCTTAGAGCATGAGCATCCACTTGGAGCCAAAAAACCTCTAGATAGAATTTTCAATGTAAAAGCTCCTGTTGTAGAGGCCAATGAAGAAGCTGTCAATAAATTGGCATTCCAACTCAATGGAAGTGGAATTTATAAGGTGAAATCAGGACCAGCCATGAGGATTGTCCTTGATTTTGCCAATGTAGAATCATCCGAATCAATCCTTCCAACTGGACAAAGTGGTAACTTGTTCAGTCACCATTACAAAGATCAAGCTGAGATGTACTCAACTGGTCAATATAGACCTCAACTGATGAACGAATCTACCATAAAGAAAGAATCGAGAAACAACCTAAAATTGAAAACCAAAAAAGACAATCATCATCCGTAAGTTGCAAACAAATAAACCAAAGACGACATGAGTAATAAAAAATATGAATTCGAAAAGTCAGATGAAGAATGGAAAGAAGAACTCGATGAAATTAGCTACCATGTGTTGAGACAAAAAGGCACCGAAAGACCAGGCACAGGAGCTTACAATTTGAATAAAGAAACAGGGATCTATGAGTGTAAGGGATGTGGAAATCCTATTTTTCACTCTAACTCAAAATATGATTCAGGTTGTGGTTGGCCTGCATTTACACATCCAGTAAATGAAGATGCTATTGAAGTAAAAATGGATTATTCCCATTTCATGATTAGGGAAGAGATATTGTGTGCCAAATGTGGAGGACACTTAGGACATAGATTTCCTGACGGCCCTACTGACAGAGGTGGGATCAGGTATTGCATCAATTCTGTCTCAATGGATTTTAAAAAAGAAGAAAGGTAACGTAAATAGTAAAAAAAAGACCAGCAGGGAAACTGGTCTTTTTTCTTGTGGTTTTTGTAGTTGATTTATTCATTCGAAATCTTTATGCTACCACTACTCGCCTTTCCTTTTATGATATGGCTACTTCCATTATTGATTTCTAGTCTTTTTGAAGATTTTTCCTCACCTACTTTTACAGAACCAGAATTCGCTACAAGATCATAATCGAAAAGTTTCAAATCTGTAGGTGTTTGAATCTTTATACTTCCAGAGCTTGATTTCAATTGTGTATGTTCGCTTAATCCTGATGCCGTAGCTGATATTCCTCCTGAGCTTACAGACAAATCTCCTAAATACTTCACTTGATTGAGTTTGATCGACCCAGAATTCACCTTGGCATTTACCAATCCTTCTACATCGTCTAGCCTAACACTACCTGAAGAAGCATTGGCATCAATGTTTCCTTTGATTTCATTCATCCTGATAGACCCAGAATTTACTTGAGCCACGATATCACCCACAGCACTTTCCAGTTTGATGCTTCCAGAACTTGCTTTCAATTGAATTTGATCTACTTCAAGTGCCAGCGCTTTGATAGAGCCTGAGTTCACTTTGAGATCAATCTCATCATGATGTACATATTTCACATCAATCGCTCCAGAACTATTGAAAATATTCAGCTTAATATTTTCCGGTCCAGTCAGGCTAATAAACCCTCTTTTCTGCCCCCCGAAATTGAAGAAGTTGATGTTCGAAGATTCACCAGATACTTCTATGATGAGCTTGGATCCGGATTGTCTATACTTCAACTCGATATCACTACTCTCTGGAACCTCTGTATAGCCATCCAGTACTACTACGGATGTATTTTCATTGCCTTCGTAGCTGACTTCAAGAAACCTTCCATTTACCTCAATTTCCTTTATTCCTTCAAACGATTCCTCATAGGACTTCGGAACCCCCTCTTGTTCTATATCACAAGCCCAAGAAAAGGAAAGTAGGAGTACTGCTGGAAGTATTTGATTAAGCTTAATTCCCATTTTGTCCTGTGTTTTGGTTGATATGATAGTTTGCATTAGACATCATAGCCAATGTCTCATGAGCTACTTTCACATTGTATTCATAGGCAAGACTTTTATAGTTGATCAAATCGACAATCGTTCCTATGAAACATAAACCTGCAGTCAGTAAGTAAAGAATACCTAACCCTATCTGTCCTATGATAAATCTGTGCAATCCAGCAAAGCCGAAAAACCCTAGCAAACATAGGATCAATATCATTTGATTATCCTTTCTTCTGGCGCGATATACTTGAGCGAACATATTTGCTTGTTCCTCATCCATGTTTTTCAATATACCTTGAATATATCCCAATTCCATACCTTCTAATTCAGGAAGGTGTTTTAATACGTTAGCCATTTTGTTGAGTTGTTTTAAAGTTTCTAATCAGTTCATAAATTCTAAAGATAATCACTGCAAATGCAAACATTGCCAATGGATGCATGGACCAAGAAGCATGAAAGTCTCCTTTTGTCAATAAGCTCATTGATCTTCCCAATCCGCAGCCTGGGCACCAAGTGAATCCTAGGTTATCCAAAGGGCAGAGGCTGAAGTGATCGGCACTATACGGATCTATTCTTAAGATCCCAATCAATGCTCCGATCCAAAAGATCAATTCTAAGGGCAATTTTCGAAATGTAGTGATAACCTTTCTCATTTGTAGTCTAAAGTACGAAAAGGATGCCAATGCATAAAAAGGCTAAATATGCGCTAATTTAACAGTTTTTAAGATGAGCGCTAACTAAAAACGGACAAAAAGTGTACGATTATGAACGAATCAGTTCAGGTATCCTTAAAGAAACCTCTTTCCCAAAATTCCTTTTGGTTTGAAGATGGAAGTCTTGTCTCATTCGAAAGTATGTAGGTTTCAATCCAGACTGTCGAAAAAAACTAAGCTGTAGTAGAAAATTATAAAGGGGTCTCGGAAATTCAGCATATTGTCTAATACCCAAAATAGAAGATGCCTTTTCACCAACAAAATAAGCGATGATTGTCTCTGAAAGGTCTGCTAGACTACTATCTTGAATTGCATTTTTGTAAAAATTTATCAAAGAAGTCACCAAGAATTTTCCGGCATCTGATTCTTTCATTTGCCTTTTTCTAATCAAACTCTCTAGCTCATATGCCTCCTTTGCGGTATTTGGCCAATACTGTATATCAACTCCCATATAGAAACCCACAATTTTCCAATAATGTAAAACGGCTTCAAGCACATTCTTGCCTGGGAATCTACCTAATTTATCAAAGCCTCTTATCACCAAAAGGCTAAAAGCCAAGTTTGTACCGAGCATATCTTCTTGATTGATAGGAATTCCCCAGCTTGTTTCCCAGCCTATGGACTTATTTTTTATAAAATATCTGCTAAACTCATGAATCAACCTTACTTTGGATACTGTCCAAAGACTATCGGCATGCTCCAAAAAGTTACCTGGCTTGAAAATATCCATCACAAACAATGTAGTCTCTGCCAACCTCATTCCAATATCTTCTGTGATTCTTTTCGATCTGTAGAGTACTTGAGCTCCATCAGCAAATGCATAGCAATAAGGTAAAGCGTAAAAACCCAACATACTCAAATAATAACTTGAATTCTCTCTAAAAAAGTCATGTGCCAGCTTGACCTTCTCAATTTCAACCCAGTCTGGCGAAGTATCAAATGCATCAAAATATTTCTTTACAGCACTTGGAAGTTCCTCTCTCTGCTGTGAATCTGGAAGCTTATTCCAGGAATTTAATTTAGAAATAAGTTCTGGTTGAGAGACCAAAGTCAATAGCGTAGCCTCCGCAAGTTGATCGCCTTGGCTTCTTAGGTGATTCAGATTTTCTTGATTATAAAGTTTTAACTTTTCCACTTCATTCTAACCTTAGTTTTGTAATTTAGTTTTTGAAAAAAAGAATGAATGATGTTGAAATATGTTTTGTCTGGGTTTGTTTTCTTCCTAGTATCCATTGGCCTTTCCAATGCGCAAGGTAATACTGACCTGATTGCTGTAGATGTTAAAAAATCAGGAAAGAAAATGGAACTAGGACAAGTTTCTAAAATTACTGATAGAAAAGGCTATGATAATCAGCCAAGTTTTATAAATGATGTTCAATTGGCTTTTTCTTCTGCTGATGATGAAGGGAATTTCGATATCATCATTTATAATTTTGATTCCAGAAAATTCACCAACTTGACAAAAACTAAAAATCAAAATGAGTATTCCCCTAGGCTTACTGATTGTGGATTATATGTTTCTGCGGTGACAGTTGAAGAAAATGGAAAGCAAAGACTTTGGCTTTACCCTACTAATTTTGGTGAGCCAGAGTTACTATATGATGATATCGAACCAGTAGGATATTATGATTGGTATGATAACAAAGCTGCAATGTTTGTATTGGGACAACCCAATACACTAATATACCCCTATAGCAAAGATGATAAACTGACCATTAGTCAAAACGTGGGGAGAACTATTCGTAAACAGCCTAAAACAAGCGTAATAAGCTATATTGAAAAGCAAATTGAAGCTGAAAATACAAAGAATAATTCTTATAATATCAAGGGATTTGATTTAGAAAAAAGAGAATATCTGAACTTTGGTCAAACATTAGATTCAAATGAGGACTTTATCTGGCTAGACAAAAACCACCTCATTACTGCAAAGGGTAATGGTATATTCGTCAAAAATTATAAGGATAAAAACTGGACAAAAATCGGTGAAGTTAATTTATCTGGTTACGGAAATGTGTCTAGAATGGCTTATTCAAAGAAGCAAAAAAAATTGATCGTAGTAATGGACAGAATTGAGCATTAACAAGTTTCTCTTTTCTATCGCTTTGAAAAAAAATCCTGCAAAAACACAAAAGGTATTTGCAGGATTTTTTATCTAATAGAAAATACTTTACTTATTTTCTTGCGATTGCTGCTTTAGCTGCTTTTACAATGTTTTCAGCATTCAAACCATACTTTTCCATAAGCTCTGTAGGAGTTCCAGATTCACCAAAGCTATCATTTACACCAACATACTCCAATGGAGCTGGATTGTTTCTTATTAAAGTTTGTGCAATGCTGTCTCCAAGACCACCATTGAGTTGATGCTCTTCAGCAGATACTGCACAACCAGTTTTCTTCACTGATTCGATGATTGCTTCTTCATCCAAAGGCTTGATCGTATGAATATTGATCACTTCTGCAGAAATCCCCTCTTCTCTTAGCATTGCCTCTGCTACTACTGCTTCCCATACAAGGTGGCCAGTTGCAAAGATTGTCACATCTTTTCCTTCAATCATTTTCCAAGCTTTTCCAATCTCGAATTTTTGATCAGCTGGAGTGAATATTGGCCAGCTAGGACGTCCAAACCTCAAATAAACAGGCCCTTCGTATTCAGCGATAGCCATGGTAGCTGCTTTGGTCTGATTATAATCACAAGGGTTGATCACAGTCATGTGAGGGAGCATTTTCATCATCCCTACATCTTCAAGAATCTGGTGTGTTGCACCATCCTCTCCTAGCGTCAAGCCAGCATGAGACGCACAAATCTTCACATTCTTGTCAGAATAAGCAACAGATTGTCTGATTTGATCATAAACTCTACCTGTAGAGAAGTTTGCAAAAGTACCAGTAAAAGGGATTTTACCGTTGATGGTCATACCTGCTGCCAAGCCTATCATATTAGCTTCTGCAATACCAACTTGAAAAAATCTTTCTGGAAATTCCTTTTGGAATGCACCCATTTTCAAAGAACCAATCAAATCAGCACAAAGTCCAACCACATTTGGGTTTTTGCGGCCAGCTTCAAGCAAACCATCTCCAAATCCAGACCTAGTATCTTTTTTCTCTGTATATGTAAATTTTAAATCTAATGTCTTGTCCATCTTAGTCTTTGATTAATAGTCTCCTAAAGTTTCTTCCAATTGACCCAAAGCATTGGCTAATTGCTCATCACTTGGGGCGATTCCATGCCATTTGTGTGTACCTACCATGAAATCTACTCCGAAGCCCATTTCTGTATGAAGTAGGTTCAACACAGGCTTTCCTTTGCCTGTCAAAGCTTTTGCTTTTTCCAAGCCTTCAAGGACTGACGCCATGTCGTTACCTTGCTTTGTCTCGATCACTTCCCAACCAAATGCCACCCACTTGGCTTTCAAATCTTGTAGATCCATCACTTCTTTGGTAGGTCCATCGATTTGTTGTCTATTGAAATCAATGGTAGCAATCAAATTATCTACTTTGTGGTGAGCTGCATACATCGCTGCTTCCCATACCTGACCTTCTTGCTGCTCTCCATCTCCCATCAATACATATACTGTGCGATCATCACCATTGATCTTCTTTGCTTGTGCTGCACCCGTAGCTACAGAAAGACCTTGTCCCAATGATCCAGAGGCAATTCTGATACCCGGTAAGCCTTCTTCTGTTGCTGGGTGGCCTTGAAGTCTACTGTCAAGCTTTCTGAAAGTCTTCATTTCTTCTGCGGAAAAATAACCGCTTCTTGCTAACACGGAATACCATACTGGAGAAATGTGTCCATTTGAAAGAAAGAATAAATCTTCATTGGCACCATCCATGTTAAACTTGTTGTCGTGCTTCATCTGATTGAAATACAGGGCTACGAAAAATTCCGTACATCCTAATGAAGCGCCTGGGTGACCTGACTGTACCGCATGTACCATGCGAAGGATGTCACGTCTTACTTGGCTTGAGATTTTTGTGAGTTGTTCTAAAGGTTGTTTTTCCATTGGTTTGGAATATTGTTATTTGAGAATTTGTTTCGTGTGTTCTTTGGTTTTGACTTTGTCAATGATCTCTTCGATTTTGCCATCCTCATCGATTACAAATGTAGTGCGGGCAGTACCCATGTATTTTCTTCCATACATCGATTTTTCTACCCAAGTGCCATATGCTTCATGCACTGACTTATCTTCATCTGCGATCAAAGTAAAAGGCAGAGATTGCTTTTCTATAAATTTCTGGTGAGATTTTGCTGAATCAGAGCTGATTCCTAACACAACATAACCAGCCTTTTGCAAAGCTTCATAATTATCTCGTAGATCGCAAGCTTGTGCTGTACAGCCTGGAGTATTATCTTTTGGATAAAAATACAAAATCACCTTTTTCCCTTTAAAATCGGAGAGTTTGATTGGATTACCATCTTGGTCTATTGACTCAAAATCTGGTGCTACATTTCCTTCTTCTAGTGACATTTTCAAATTGTTTTAAGGTTAAGTTTATTGAATATTTCCGGTCCAAGTGGCTTCATTTCCAGCCATGTCTCGCACTTTCAATAAAACCTCTCCTTTGAAAGGTTGTTTATCTAATTTTTCAGACCAAATAACAGCCTGCTTGTGCTCGTATTTCATCAGCACCCACTCGCCATTTACAAAAGCTTCAAAATCTTTGATCCCAGATTTATCATCACTGATTCTAAAACGAATCTCTTGCCCTGTAATCTTGACTGGATTGATGCGTGGAGGCACCTGATCATAATCAAGCACAAAAGTACCAAAATTTCTGGTTTTAAACTTGATATCCTCGCCTTCCCAAGTACCTCCGACAAAAGATTTCCTTCCACTACCCGCAACGGAATAGATGTGAAGCTGATCCTTTTTGGTTTGACTCGTCGCTTTATGAAGAACGACTTCAATGGGTTGTTGAAGGTAATCCCCTGATGAATTGATCATTACAGAGACTCCATTATTTTCTTTCTTGGTTTGAAGCCGAAGATACAGATCATCAAGGAGCGAATTTTCACTAAACCCTAAGCTAACATTTTCATTTCTGAAATTTAACGCTTTTCCGTAAGGAATTTTTTGAATTACACTTGGTTTGATCACCTCGGTACATAAATCTATGCTATCGGGAATGGCATAATCCATGTCCCATACATACGTTCTTCTACCTTTATCTATGTATGCTGGGACTATTTCCAAATATTTTCCTCCAACATAGACTTTAGCCAGCGTCCCTACTTGAGAAAGCTTTGTATCTACTACTAGGACTTCTCTATCGTACCTGATTTTTGTTGGTGAATTATTTGAAACTTGAGGAGTAAAATCTTGCATCGATCCTTCTCCCATAACATTCAATTCCAATGTCCTGCTGTTCCCAAAAATATCGCTCATTTTCACTTGCAACTTTTTGGATTGTCCATCCATCGCTGAAACCAAACCCTCACTGATTGAGTCTTTTTCATAAAGCTGCATTGGATTATTTGGATATGGATATAGGCGGGTAAACTTATTTTGATAAGTATGTGACAACAAAAAACGACCAATATTAAAGTCAATATGGTTCACATTAATGTTGTAAATGAGCCTATCATCTTCCCACAGCTCATAAATAGGCACCCCAAATATATTGTGAACATCATCTTTCTTGTCCACTGCATAGACCTCCACTCCTACTTTTCCCGAAATTTTAACAGGCTGAGCTAAAACATATTTCCCTCCTTCTAAGATTGGAGAGAATTCTTGCCTTTCAAATAAGCCATTTACTCGAGATTCATATGTCAAAGGCTTAAGGGCAACTTTATACAGTATGGGAGGAGTATTATCTTTTACTTCTTTTGTAAAACCAAATGTCAATGGATCAATGGCTCGATCTAAGCTATCTCTGATTTCAAAATGCAAATGAGGACCCCCCGAACTTCCGGTATTTCCTCCATTGCCAATCACTTCTCCCCTTTTGACAATCAGGTCTTCAGGATCAGGAAATGCTTCGTGATCATTTTCTCTCACGCTGTACATCTTTTCATGCATCCATTGAGAAATTTTTGGACTGAATTTTTGTAAATGAGCATAAACAGAAGACGAGCCATCATAATGTTTGATGTACAACACATTTCCATAACCAAAAGATGATACTTTCAGCCTGTAGACATATCCATCAGCAATAGCCAAGATAGGCTCCCCATCTACCCCACCAATTTTCACATCAATACCACTGTGAAAATGATTTGGTCTAATTTCAGCAAAATTGCCCGATAAGTAATTTCGCTGGCCGGGCTTCACTGGGAATAGATAGTCTTGTGCTTGCAATTGAAGCCCAAAAAAACAGAGAAATATAAAAAGTATCCTATTTGATTTCAAAATCTAACAACTTTTGATCCTCAATATATGCTTCTAATCTATCGCCAATAGCTACCTTGCTTACGCCTGCAGGAGTTCCTGTGAATATAAGGTCTCCTTTTTTCAAGGTAAAAAATTGAGACACGTAAGCTATGATTACACCAAAGTCAAACAGCATCATTTTGGTATTGCCTTTCTGTCTCAACTCCCCATTGATGTTGAGGTGAAAGTTAATATCATCTAATGCTTTAAATTCACTTACTGGTAGAAATTCACCAACAGGAGCCGAGCCATTAAACCCTTTAGCAATTTCCCAGGGTAAACCTTTTGCCTTACACTTATCTTGCAAATCTCTGGCAGTAAAGTCTATACCAATTCCAATCTCATCGTAATACCTGTGAGCAAATTCTGGCTTGATAAACTTGCCCTCTTTGTTAATTTTCAAAACCAGTTCCACCTCATGATGAATATTTTCAGAAAAATCAGGGTGGTAAAAAGGCATGTTATTTTTCAAGACTGCGGTATCAGGTTTTAAAAAAACAACTGGCTCTGCAGGTCTTTCATTTTTCAATTCTTCTATATGCTCGGTATAATTTCTACCTATTGCTATTATTTTCATGCGTTGTTTTCTTTAATTTTAAATTTATTTATTGACATAGGCAGCAATCAGATGCTCTGCACAGCGCTCCCCATCCATGGCTGCGGAGACTATTCCTCCTGCATACCCTGCTCCTTCTGCACATGGATAAAGCCTTTTGACTACTGGATGCTCAAAGGTTTCTTTGTTTCTTGGAATTCTGACAGGAGATGAAGTCCTACTTTCGACACCTATCAACTGAGATTCATTGGTATAATATCCCTTCATTTTCTTTCCAAAAGCTTGAAAAGCGTCCGCTAGTCGATTTGAGATGAAAGGAGGCAAGACATCATGCATATTCGTAGATTTCAATCCTGGCTGGTAGGAGGTGTCTAACAATGAGGCACTAACCTTTCGGTTTACAAAGTCTACCATACGTTGCGCTGGAGCTACTTGAGACTGACCGCCCATTAACCAAGCTTGCTTCTCTATGTCTGCTTGAAATTCCATGGCTGCAAGTGGGCCAAATTTCTGATAAGCTGGTAAATCTTCTAACTCAACTGCTACTACAATGCCTGAGTTTGCAAACTGACTATCTCGCCTACTTGGACTCATTCCATTTACTACCAATTCACCTGGAGAAGTAGCTGCGGGTACTATAAATCCACCTGGACACATGCAAAATGAAAATACGCCACGCTGCTGCTTTTCGAAGTATGTTTGATGAACCAAAGCATAGCTGGATGCAGGTAAATATGGTCCCCTATCTATTTCACAGTTGTATTGAATTTGGTCAATCAAGTTTTGACTATGCTCTATCCTTACACCAAGAGCAAATGGCTTTGCTTCAATAAGGATTTTTTTATGATGCAATAAGTGGAATATATCTCTGGCAGAATGTCCTGTAGCTAGGATTACGCCCAAGCCATAAATTTTCTCACCATCTTGCGTTACCACCCCCTTCATCTCATTATCTTCAAGGATAAAGTCTACCACTTTAGTATCAAACAATACTTCACCTCCTGCTTGAATGATAGATTCTCTGAGTTCAGTAACTATTTTGGGTAGCTTGTTGGTACCAATATGTGGGTGTGCATCTACCAAAATCTGTTCTGTAGCTCCATGAGCCACAAAAATCTCCATGATTCTCCTAATATCCCCCCTCTTCTTAGACCTGGTATAAAGCTTTCCATCTGAATATGTTCCAGCTCCTCCTTCACCAAAACAATAATTTGACTCTGGATTGACAATGTGATCTTTATTGATCGCGGCAAGGTCTCTTCTTCTGGAACGTACATCTTTTCCTCGCTCTATTAGGATCGGTTTCACTCCCAGCTCTATTGCTCTCAAGGCCGCAAAAAGACCCGCTGGACCTGCACCAACAATGATAATGGGCGCTGCTTGGTTAACATTTTGATAAGCCTTGGAAGCTTGAAGAAATGGGGTAAGTGGCTCATCAATAAATGCCTCTACCGAGACATTCACCTTGACTTGTCTACCACGTGCATCTATAGACCTTTTCACTTGTCTTGCTTCAAACTGATGCTCTTGAAGATTCAGCCCCAGTCTTTTCGCTACTACTTCTTGAAATACAACATCATCGTAAGCTTCTTTCGGACTGAGTTGTAAATTAATTTCTTTCTTCATGTAAGGTATTTATCCTTAAATAAATTAAATATTTGAATATCAATACAATATTATTAAATCATCTAGTCAACTTGTATTCTCGTATTAGAAAATCAATTGATAGATTTAACCTCTTTGTCATAAATTACTAAGGCGCTTTTGCCAATTCCATGAATCTCTGAGGGATTCTTCTAAGCTGTATTTTGCATTCCAACCTAGCACTTTATTGACTTTATCTGTATTTGCCCATACCTTTTCTATATCACCTGGTCTTCTAGGTCCTAATTCATATTTCAGTTTTCTTTCTGATACCTTTTCAAAAGCCTGTATTACCTCGAGTACAGTATTACCATTTCCAGTACCTACATTGAAAGTGTCTATAAAATTAGCTTCTTGACTATCCAGGTACTCCAAAGACTTAACGTGAGCATCTGCTAAATCCAAAACATGAATATAGTCCCTCACACAAGTACCATCTTTGGTATTATAATCATCCCCAAACACGGTGATTTTTTCTCTCAAGCCAGCTGCTGTCTGAGTAACAAAAGGAATCAAATTAGCTGGTACACCCAATGGTAACTCACCAATCTCAGAACTCGGATGAGCACCTATAGGATTGAAATATCTCAAGGATACAATCTTAGCTCCTGACTTACTTTTTACATGATCGTGGAGTATGTCTTCGCAGATTTTTTTGGTATTGCCATATGGACTCTCAGCATCTTTCCTAGGGGTACTTTCTAGCACAGGCAATTCATCAGGTTGGCCATATACGGTACAAGAAGAAGAAAAAACGATGTTTTTGACATCAAATTTTTTCATGGTTTCTAGCATCACAAGCAAGGAACCTATATTGTTTGCATAATACTTTAAAGGAATCTGAGTGCTTTCTCCTACTGCTTTACTAGCGGCAAAATGAATAACACCAGAGATCTCATTTTCGCTAAAAATTCTTTCTACTAAAGCCTTATCATTACAATCACCTATGTAAGTTTTTACTTCTTGATTCAGGATATTCTTCAGACCATCCAATGCACTTTTTTCAGAATTTGAAAAATCGTCAATGATGATCGGAGTATAACCTGATTCTACTAATGCCACGGCTGTGTGAGAACCGATATAGCCTGCTCCACCGGTGATTAAGATTTGCTTCATTTGAATGTGTTGGTTTAAAAGGTATCTGAATACAATATTAAAAATATATACAGATAAGTTCACAAGGATTTTGAAAAACTATCTAACCAAAAGGAAGCTACCAGCTGTTTGTCCTGTTTTTGGATCACCATTCAATACATAATTGTATGTCAAAACAAATGTATAAGTACCATTTGGTGCATCCTTTTGGCTAATTTGACCATCCCAGCCAGTGCTTCCACTGTAAACAAGCTCTCCCCATCTACTATATATCAAGAGATCAAATGAAAGCTCACAATTGGAAATACCTTCAAGTAATCCATCCCTAGGGTCAAATCCAGTAGGAACCCTTACTATAGGATCGGCTTCGATCATTTCTCCATTGCCATATCCAATGCACCCTTGACCATCATATACAGTGACATCATATTCACCCCTAGGAATGTCCTGAATCTGCTCACCATTAGAATCATCCCAGCTCCATGAATAGCGGAAGGGTTCAACTCCTCCCATTGGAATAGCTAACAATACCCCATTAGACGCTCCTGGACATGCATATTTCTCAATTCTAACATCTATCATCAATGGATCAGGAGACCCTACCATAAATTCTATTGGCATAACACAACCTTGTGCATCTACAACCTCTAATTCGTACAATCTTCCCTCCAATTCTTCTAAAAGAATCATATGATCACTTCGCATCTGATGTGGATGATTGATAGTGTAAGGTAATGTACCTCCTGATATTTCTATCACAGCTTCTCCATCACTTCTTCCATAGCAGCTGGTCTCTGTGATTGAAATATCTAATATGTCCAAAACTTCAGGTTCTGTAATTTCAATGCCTTGAATAAACCTTTCACATCCACTCTGATCAGTTACTCTCACTTCATAAATACCTGCTGACAAACCAGTAGCATGGCTTGAGCTCATGCTACTATTATGAATCCATTCAAATTGATATGGAGCTTGCCCTCCCTCTACTTCTAAGGTAATTTCACCTGTACTTTCTCCGAAGCATGTAACATGTGAAATATCATCTATAGTGACTAAAAACAATTGTCCGATGCTGACCTCAAGGGTTTCTGAAATCCCCTCACAATCATCATTGACCAAACTATACTCACGATACCACAATAAACCTTGTGAATTTTCTTCTATCCAATTGATTTGGATTTCTGTTCCTTGATTTGAATCAACAAACTCCCCATTGGTAACAAACCATTCATACCCTCTACCATTTATAGGATTTGATACGGAATATGTATGTGCTGTAATTCCATCATAGCAAATATCATCTGGTCCAAGTACCGTTCCTGAATCAATTTGATTATTGATCCTTACTGCAAACTCTATTAAGTTACCTGGACATCCTTCAAGATTGTATGCACGAGCGGAAAGTTTTGCAGCTGCGTTAGCCGCTCCCCAAAGCACAGTGGCTTTATTGTCAGTTTCATCTACGATTTCACCTCCTTCAACTTCCCATTCAATTTTTGAAATCTCTTTATCAATAAAAAATTCATATTCAATCTCTTCTATATCTGGACACACACTTGAAGGACCAGAAATCTCTCCATCAAAACCCTCTACCCTCACTTCGAACCTAATTTCCTCTTGTCCATCACAGCTTTCAGGACTTAAAGATGCAATTACTAAGACTTCATACACTCCTTCTGCTGTGAAGGTATGGCTCACTTCTTGCCCTTCTATTTGGGCTGATCCATCTCCAAAATCCCAAACAAAGTATTCAAACATCTCATTTTCTGGAACAATTTTCCACAACCCTTCATAATCCAAACATGCCACTTGCTCTCCCTCTACTTCAAAGCCATAGTCAGCACTTACTTCAAAGTTCAAATTATCCAAACTTGCACCTACAGCATAGCCATATGATTCCATTTCACCGAAACCATATACATAGCCGATAAACCCATCTTCATTTGCCAACCTGTGCACACCTTGATTTATACCGACTTGCGCATATGAAAAGTTTGGATTGTTAGGAAATGGTGAGAATTGTCCACCTATGGCTTGACCATCAAGAAAAGTCTTCCCAACTGATCCATTGGCCACAATGATATTCACATAATGCGCAGTGATCGCAGGTAGATTGATTGCATTGAAGGTCACCTGCTTAAGCAGCTGCTGATTTGGACTGTAAGTGAGCATAAATGGATCTCCCATACCTGATTGATTTCCAGGGAGGTTACAATCCATGCTCTTCGCAAAACTCGTAACAGAAATAGGCTTATTACCAGAAATAGAGGCTGTTTCTGTATGTGTAAAGTTCCTAGAAAAAAACTCACCAGCCCCAATGGTTCCTACCACGGTTCCGTTGATCGCAATTTCTGTGTTCGCTTCAGAAGCAATAATTTTCAATAACTCACCAGATGTCCTTCCAGTAAAAGGTACATGCAAAAATTCAGATCCCCAAGTATTCACAGGATACGATTGTTGGTAAAGGTGATCACCAGCAAGTCCGCAATTTCCAATGCAAGTATATTTGTTTCCTTCAAATACTGCAATATTTTTACAATCATTCGCATTGGCCCCTACGACCCTTACCCTGGATCCAGTCAAATCAGCATTAGCTTTCAATTGATAAGATTGACCAGCATTTAAGGTGATTTCAAACGGTACCCCTTGTATTTGGCCAGAATTTGTGTTTGCAGTAGTAACTATTTCTATTCTTGTATTGTCCTCTATTGCCACCACCAGCATGGTTGACTCATAATTATCTATTACTGATCCAACAAGATTTGGGTAGTTTGGATTTGTAATTGGTGTGGTGCTTACTTCAAAGTATGAGGTAATGATATAGTCTTTCCCCAATGCATTGGCTGGCAAAACTACCGTACCATCAGCACTTCTGATTCGCTCATTGAATGCGTAAACAGAGATTTTTCCAGAAGATTGTATAAATACTCCTTTACTTTCAACAACCCCTGATGTTCGATGTAAAATATCTAAATTGGTAATTCTATGAGTAAACTGTTGACCTGCCTGCAAATTGAAATTCACAGTATTTCCACCATAAACTATAATTCCCTCAGTATCCTCTGCAGCGGTGATTACTATTATTCCTAAATCTTGTGCACCTCCTGCGCCATGATTCTCCATGAATCCTACCCAAAATTCTTTCCCTACAGTACTAATCTGAGCATGGCAATAATTAGAAAGCGCCAAAAAATAAAATATTGAAATAAGAATTATGTTTCTATAGGATGTCATTAATTTTGAGCGCTTAATTATTTCATTTTCAAAATATAAGGCATTATTAAACATTAATCTAATCTTCTAATGCAAAAAAATTGAATTTGCGGAAATCACTAATATTTTTCTTTGAATAGAAAAATGCTAAATTTGATCAAGTGAATATTTGAATTTAGCCATTTGTCTGAATTTACCTTATTTGTAGAAACTGGCTAAATTACATTTTAATATGGTCTGAGTATTTGTATCGATTATCATTAAATTATTAGGTACTCAATTTTAGGTCAATAATTTGATAAAAGACACGTTAATTAACTCAAGCCACAATGTTCCAGCATTTGTATCAAAAAATTTAGATCCGCAAAAAGTGCCTTACAAAGAACGAGATATAGAGAAAAAGTATTTTTCCATAGGGGAAGTTGCCGCAATGTTTAAAGTTGCACCATCCTTGATAAGGTATTGGGAGGGTGAATTTGAGATGATCAATCCCAAAAAAGATAGAAAAGGCAACAGGAGATTTACCAAAGAAGATATAGAAAAAATCAGGTACATCTACCAGCTTGTCAAAGTAAAAGGATTCACCTTGCAAGGAGCTCAAGAAGTGATCAAAAAGGATCAAACTAAAGTTTTTGATAAAGTACAGATGATTGACAAACTTCATCAAATCAAGAAATTTTTAGTAAATATTAGGGACACCATGCATGTCAAACCCGATTGAAAATTTAAAGTATGACCTGGCATTAAGCCTAGTACCGAAAATCGGATCGGCTGTTTTTATGAGCATTCTTGCGCATGCAGGGAGTACCAAAGGGTTTCTAGACCTCACGAAGTGTAAAGCTTCAAAAATCAGCCGCATCAGTTCTTCCATAATGGAGATCAGAAGGCAGTTTGAGAATAACTTACCCAAGCTGATCAAATCATCAATCAATGTATCAAGAAGGATATAGAAATAACTTCCTTCTCAAGTGGAGATTATCCACTTAGGCTTAAAAACGTTGACGACTTTACTCTTATCATTTATAAGAAAGGCAAATGCGACCTTAACCCTATCCGAACTATTGGCATTGTAGGTACGAGGAGTAGTATGGATTACGGAAAATCAGCTACAAGAAAGATTATTGAAGACATGGCTCCATATAAACCCACCATCATCTGTGGTCTAGCTTATGGAATTGATATCCAAGCACTCATAACCATACTTCAATATGATCTGCAAACGATAGCATTTATGGGCTCATCTGTAGACAAAATATATCCATCTGCACATGCAAGTGTTGCAAAAGACATGTGTTTTACTGGAGGGCTGGCAAGTGAATACCTACCGGGATCTACCATGCACCAAATAACTTCCCTCAAAGAAATCGATTAATTGCCATACTGTCTGATGCTATTGTGGTGGTAGAGGTTGCCATCAAAGGAGGAGCCTTGATTACAGCTGAAATAGCTTATGGGTACAACAAAAAAGTATTTGCTATACCAGGCAACCTCCAATCTCCACATAGTGAAGGGTGTAATAAATTAATCAGCAAAATGAAGGCCAGTAGCTATACGGGAGTTACTGATATAACGGAAGCACTTTTATGGTCAAAAGAAGATCTACAGACTAGTAAATTCAATAAAGAAAAGGCTGCTACTTTTTCGTAACAGCCTTTTTCTCTTGTAAAATAAAATTGCTAAATAGCTTACCTTCTACCCATCTTAGGCATGATGTTACCCAATGCCTTTTGTGCTCCTCCCATTTTATTCATTTGTTTCATTAGCTTTCGCATATCTCCAAATTGTTTCAAAAGGTTGTTGACTTCAGTGATAGATCTACCACTTCCATTTGCCAATCTTTTTCTACGGCTTCCATCAATTACATCGGGATTTTCACGCTCAAAAGGAGTCATACTTCTGATGATCGCTTCTATTGGTTTGAATGAATCATCATCAATATCTAATCCCTTCATGGCTTTGCCCATACCAGGAATCATCCCCATAAGATCTTTGATATTTCCCATCTTTTTAATCTGCTCAAGTTGAGAGAGAAAATCATCAAAATTGAACTGATTTTTGCGGATTTTAGCGTTGATTCTTTTGGCTTCATCTTCATCAAATGTCTGCTGTGCACGCTCCACCAATGAGATCACATCACCCATTCCGAGAATCCTCTGTGCCATCCTGTCTGGGTGAAACACATCCAAATTCTCCATTTTTTCTCCTGTGGAGATAAACTTGATTGGCTTGTTGACAACGTGACGTATGGAGATCGCAGCACCACCTCTTGTATCACCATCTAACTTCGTCAATACAACTCCATCAAAATTCAATCTCTCATCAAAAGTTTTTGCAGTATTGACAGCATCTTGACCAGTCATGGAATCTACTACAAACAAAGTCTCTGAAGGATTCAAAGCTTTTTTCAAAGCTTCAATTTCATTCATCATCTGCTCATCCACTGCTAGTCGACCAGCTGTATCGACGATTACGGTCTTTTTACCAGTCTTCTTGGCATAAGCTATCGCATTGTCTGCAATCTGAAGTGCATTTTTATTTTCTGGCTCCGCATATACCTCTACACCGATCTGCTCACCCAATACTTTCAATTGGTCAATCGCAGCAGGACGGTAGATATCACAAGCTACAAGCAATACTTGACGGCCTTGTTTTTTCAGATAGCTGGCAAATTTCCCCGAAAAAGTGGTCTTACCAGAACCTTGCAAACCAGAAATCAAAACTACAGCTGGATCACCTTTGATGTTCACATCTACTTTCGTACCTCCCATCAATTTGGTCAACTCATCCTGAGTGATTTTGACCAACAATTGACCAGGTGATACTGATATCAATACATCTTTACCCAGCGCCTCTTCCTTGATCGTATCTGTGACTTCCTTGGCTACTTTATAGTTAACGTCAGCATCGATCAAAGCTCTTCTAATTTCCTTGACCGTAGTAGCTACGTTGATCTCCGTAATTTTTCCAGTACCCTTGAGGGTCTTAAAAGCTTTATCTAATTTTAAACTAAGATTATCAAACATGCTGTCTATTCTATTTTGTGCAAAAATAGGAATTTATTTGTGAAAAGGGTAGACAGTTCCAAGCTTTTGAATGTCAGAATAAAAAGAGCAGTCCAACTGATTGCTTTTCAGTATATCTACATTTTTAGCCCAAACAATGCTTTTATTTGTTTATTTTGCAAAGATTATCAGAAATGTAACAGAAAGAAATGTCAAACAACCTGAAAAAAAATATTCTGCCTCACCTGATCAGCATAGCTGTATTTTATCTCATCACCCTTTTTTATTTTTCTCCAGCAGTATTTGAAGGGAAAATTATCTTTCAGAACGACATCCTCCAATGGGAAGGTGGTGCCAAAGAAATCCTAGATCATCGTGCACAAACAGGAGAAGAAGCATTGTGGTCAAATAGCATGTTTGGTGGAATGCCAGCTTATCTTCTAAGCTTCGAAATCAGTGGAGACATAACGAATTTCATCACAAAAGTCTTAACCCTTGGACTCCCACATCCAATCAATGCGATTTTTTTCGGCATGGTCAGTATGTATATCCTGCTTTTGAGTTTCAAAGTTCGTCCTGAGTTTTCGATCATTGGTGCCATTGCATTTGCTTTCAATTCTTTCCATATCATCAGCATAGATGCGGGACACAATGCGAAAATCTGGGCTATTTGCTTAATTCCACTTATTCTTGCAGGGATACACTTGGCATTTCACAACAAAAAACTCCTAGGTCTTGGAATTTTCACGCTTGGACTTTTGCTTCAGTTGAAATTCAATCATATTCAAATTACCTATTATACTGTGATCATTGTAGTAGTTTATTTGATCGCAGTGCTTTATCAATACATAAAAGCCAAAGCTTTACCAGATTTTGCAAAAGTTGCAGCCATTCTGGTCTTAGGAACTGTTATCGCAGTGGGTGGCAACATCAGTAGATTTTTAAGTGTTTATGAATACGGTCAGTATTCGACAAGAGGACCTTCTAATTTGAATAATTCCACTGACGGAGCCAAGGGTTTGGACAAAGAGTATGCCTTCAATTGGTCGCAAGGAAAGGGAGAAACTTTGACGCTTCTGATTCCATATTTCTATGGTGGTGGAAGCAGAGAAGCACTGGATAAGGATTCAAATACTGAAAAGGCACTAAGAGCAAATGGTGTTGACAATGCACAAATAAGAGGTTTTGTAGAAGGCGCACCTACCTATTGGGGAGATCAGCCTGGTACAGGTGGGCCTATCTATGGAGGAGCTATTATGATTTTCCTTTTTGTTCTTGGGCTGATTTATGCACCAAAACATTATAAGTATGCATTCTTGAGTATAACTTTGATCTCTTTAATTCTTGCTTGGGGAAAAAACTTGGAATGGTTGAATTATGCAATATTTGATTACCTTCCTGGTTACAATAAATTCAGGGCTGTATCTATGGCATTATGTATAGCCTTATTTTCCATCCCTTTGCTCGGCACGTTAGGATTAGAACAGCTTTTTACCAATCCATCAAATAACAAAACTATCAAAAATCTCCTCATTGCACTTGGTTGTACTGCGGGAGTAGCTTTACTCTTTACCTTGGTTGCTGGTATTTTTGGATTTCGTGCACCTGCGGACACAAATCTTCCGGATTGGCTTATCGGAGCCATTCAAGATGATCGTAAAGCTATGCTTAGGGGAAGTGCTTTCAAAAGTTTTATTTTCATCACCTTATCAGGCGCATTGATTTGGGCAGCATTGAAAGAGAAACTTGCTATACCTATAGTCGGACTAGGAATATCTTTATTGTTGACTTTGGACCTTTGGCTGATTAATAAGCGGTATTTGAATGCCGAAGCATTCGAATACAACCCTTCGGCTCAATTCTTTTCACCAAACCCAGCTGATAAGGTAATCCTCAAAGACCAAGGTTATTTCAGGGTTTTAAACTTAGCAAATCCGTTCAATGATGCCAGAACATCCTATTTCTTCAATAGTATTGGTGGATACCATGGTGCAAAAATGCGCAGGTATCAGGAACTGATTGAAAACGTAATCAATCCAGAAATGAGCCAATTTATTCAGAAAGCTCAAGAAGGCAACTTTGATTTTGAAAGTATTCCAGCACTCAACATGCTCAATACAAAATACATCATGGCTGGTCAATCTGAAAATGCTGTTTTTGAAAACCCAATGGCAAATGGTTATGCATGGATGCCACTCTCCATTAGAGATGTCTCCTCCAACAATGAGGAAATAAGCCTGATCAAAGGGCTCAATACACTTGCTGAAGCAACAATCAATTCAGCAGAATTTGGAAGTATAGCGGCTGGCTCTGGAGAAGTAAAACTGACACACCAAAGTCCAAACATTCTGCGCTATGAAGTAGATGCCGATAAAGGCGGATTGGTGGTATTTTCTGAAATTTACTACACTGCTGGCTGGAAAGCGTATGTAAATGATCAGGAAACTGATATCGTTCGCACCAATTATCTATTGAGAGGAATTGAAGTCCCTACTGGAAACAGTAAGGTAGAAATGCGTTTTGAACCGGATAGTTACTACAAGACCAAGCCTATCAATGTTGCTGCTCAATATATTTGGCTTTTGATTTTCATAGGAGGCATTGCATTGGAATTCAAAAAGAAAAAATCATGAGCACCAGTAAAGAAAAAGTAGAAGGCTTCTATGATCAATTTGCCGAGAAGCAAGAAAAAACCGGTGTCAATTCAAGACATCTGAGCATCATTCATAAACTAATAAAAGCTGGACTTCAACCACATCACGAAGTGCTCGAAGTTGGTTGCGGAATAGGTACAGTTAGTCAATTGATTGCCTCCAGGCTTAAGTCTGGACATGTGCTTTCGGTAGATATCAGCAAAATCAGTATAGAAAAAGCAAAAAAACTGTGGTCGACTCAAAAGAACCTCAATTTTGAAGTATCAGACATGTCTGACTTTGAAAAGAATGGCAAGTCTTTCGACTTCTTTGTTTTTCCTGATGTTTTGGAACATATCCCTGTAGATCAGCATGAAAATCTCTTTGCCAATATTGCGAAACATGCACATGAAAACTCAGTCATTTTCGTTCATATCCCCTCACCTAGGTTCCTAGAATGGATGATTAAAAATGAGCCTGAAAAACTTCAAGTTATAGATCAGCCACTAGATACTTCCAAGCTGATCGGTGTACTCCAACAATTCGGATTCTACTTGGAAGAAATGAAAACATACAGTGTTTTTTACGAAGAAAAAGATTACCAATATTTCATATTCAGAAAAAACAAAGCGATAGAAAAAACAACATTGAGGAAAAAAATGGATGTTTTACTCGAAAGATTAGCCATCAAGTTAAGTGTTTGACAGAAAGATAAACCCTAATGCTTTTATACATCTATCCAGTTGAAACTGCTTTCACCCAAAGAGATGTAGCAATGCTACATGATTCTTATAAGGTGAAATGTTTGAAATTCACTCAATCACCTGTTTTGTTGCCATTTTTTTTCCTTTTACAATTCTTTCAATTGCTGCTATTCTTACCATTTACCAACAAGTACTTGTGCTTTTTTGGGGGCTACCACAGCATATTACCTGTCTGGTTTGGCCAAAAGTTTGGAATCAAAACATATATCCAATCAGGTGGTACAGATGCTACCAATATGCCTGCAATACAATATGGAAACTTTAGAAAAAAATGGCTAAGAAAAGCCACGGTCTATAGTTTTCAAAACTGCACTAAGATACTATCAGTAGCTGATTCTTTGGTTGGATATGATTATAAATACGATGAAAACATTCCCACCAAGCAAGGGCTTAAGAACCTTATTCCATCTCTTCAAACGCCAATTGAAGTGATTTATAATGGGTTTGATCATGAATTCTGGAAGGACTTAGGCCAAGAAAGAACTCCAAATTCATTTATTACCATCGCCAAAGGAATATCTCATCCTACAAGGGCACTGATCAAAGGAATTGACATGATCGAATTCCTAGCTGCTAGTTTTCCGGACTGCAAATTCACCATCGTAGGTGATCAAAACTACCCAATCAAATCAAAAAATATCCACCTTATAGGAGAGCTAAATGCCGATTCTCTTAAGTTGGAACTTAACAAACACCGATTTTACCTTCAACTTTCCATGTCTGAAGGATTTCCAAATGCCTTGGCAGAGGCCATGCTTTGTGGTTGTATACCCATAGGATCGGCAGTGGGTGATATACCAACAATCATTGGGGAAACAGGTCTCATACTACCCAAAAAAGATGTAAACTTGTTAAAATTTAAACTTAAGAATTTCTTGTCCATTGCTAATCAAAACCAGCTAAGATCATGTGCGAGAAACCGAATTGTTGACAATTTCACTTTTGAAAAAAGAAAACAAGCCTTACTAAAAGTATTGGCTGAATAATAAACAGCATCGACAATTTACATTTTGTCAATACTAGCATACTGATGAAACAAATCGCCAAGCAAAGTATCCTTACCACACTTTCATCATACCTTGGGGTACTGATTGGCTATTTCAACGTACTCTGGCTACTTCCCTATGCGCTACAACCTGAGCAAATTGGAATTTTTCGCACCATACAAGACATGGGGCTACTATTCGTCCCTTTTGCGCAACTCGGTGTAGGCAATGGAATTACAAGGTTCTATCCAAAAGTTAAAGAAAATCAATTCTCTTTTTTCACTTTGAGTTTAGTGATCACCATTATTGGCTTTGTGGTAGTCATGGCGATGTTCTTTCTGTTCAAAGATTTGATCATAGATACTTTTGCAAAAAACTCTCCTGAGGTCATTGATTTTCTGGCCGTAGTGATTTTGATCACCTTATTTGCAGTATTGAATAGTATCTTGGATGCTTTCTGTAGATCTTTTCTTAAGGTGGCCGTTCCTGCATTTTTCAGAGAAGTCGTACTTAGGTTATTAAGTGCTGTTTTAATACTTATCTATTTGATAAAATGGATTGATTTCAACCAAATGATGTGGGGCTTGGCTGGGATTTATTTTTTGGCATTGTTAGGTATGATTGTTTATATGATTCAGGAAAAAATTTTTCAGCTACGATTTAGATTCAAAACATTCCCAAGTGGCTTATTGTCAGATTTCATGAAGTTCAGCTTGATTACCCTGCTCGCAACTACAGGCAGCATGTTGATCATGAAAATAGACAGCCTCATGGTTACTGCAATGATTGGGTTGGATGCCAATGCGATCTACACCATAGCTTTTTCAATTGCCGTAGTAATAGAAATGCCCCGGAGAGCCATTTCGCAAGTTGTGATGCCTATTGTATCAGAGCATTTTGAAAAAGGTGAAATTTCTCAAATAGACAAACTCTACAAAGAAGTCGCAGTTCATCAGCTACTGCTTTGTTCATTTATTTTTCTGGCTATATGGATGAATATAGACAGCCTCTATCATTATGTCCCCAATAATACAGTATATGAAATGGGAAAATGGGTAGTCCTTTGGATTGGGTTGGGAAAACTCACAGATGTCCTTTTTTCGATCAATAGCGAGATTATTGTCTTTTCGAAGCATTATGTATTCAACATCACCGCTACACTGATCATGAGTATTGCCGTTATTGTTTTGAACCTGCTACTGATACCTATTTTTGGAATCAATGGTGCCGCTATGGCTTCTTTTATGGCAATGATTATTTTTAATCTAGTCAAGTTTCTTTATATACAACAGAGACTTCAGCTAAACCCTTTTTCAATTGATATTTTAAAAATTCTTGGATTAAGTGGGCTGTTATGGCTTATGCATTATTTCAGTGCTGGATTGATGCCAAATGGCTTTTGGAGCATTGTTGTAAATATCCTTTTGCTTATAGCAATGTATGTAGGTGGGATTTTCTTGCTTGATATTGCAAAACCTAATAGAGATCGCTTGATAAAAAAAATAAAAGAAGTCAGGTCTTAGAGTGTTACAAACCTCTTTATAGACAAGATTTGAGCTGCCTTAGAATCGCAAACTTCCACTGTTATCCTGCCTCCGAAGAGACGAGGTTCCGTCCTGATAGCTATCGGGAGGAATGAGGCCTGTTTTTGAAAGAGGCTTCACTCGGTATTTTTGTTAATTGTGAAGTTTGAACATGTCGGCGACCCGACTTCCTTGTGCAAATATACGCAAATATGTAAGGGGAGTTTAATTTCCCCTCACTTGAATTTGAATTTTATGGGATTTTCATATTCAGCTTTCTAAAAATCAGCGTATTAAAGCATTTTAAAATGAGAAATTTATTGATAACAATACTTGTCTAGGTCTCAATAAAAAACTTTGTTGACGAATGTAAAATGAATCTGCTGAAAACGTTTCAAAATTGTTATTATTCAAAATATTTTGCCCATGAAGAGAAAGATCCCAGTTACTATTTTTGAACTTGAGAAGATATACAAAGTCAATAAATCCTGTTAAATCTCTTTTATTAGTCATCCTATTATCATAATGTTCCCATTTAATTGTTAAAATGTGGTTTTCCAATAAAAATAGATCTAAGGAAGATAAACTGGTCCATTGCTGAATTTTACCTGTACTTCTAGAATCTATTTGAGAGGTAACAAAGTTAAGGTTAGTCTTATTTGAAAAATTTGCTTTTTTACCTGGATTAATCTGTAGTTCTACACCAGTTCCTACCATTTCATATTGGACTTTAGAGAGCACCCTATTGATAAACTGTTCAATGGTATTTTTTTGATAACTACTCGTCAAAGTTAAATTGGTTTTAAAGAGAGATAAGTATTTGCTTATTCTTAAATTCAGCAAATGGTTTTCTCCTCTATTGTTTAAATCCAAAGTGCGATAAAACACCTCTCCACTTGCATCAACTTCACTTTCCATGATTGTATTTAACTTGGAGTCAACATAATTGTAATTTAAACTTGAGAAGATTGAATTGATAGGATCACGGAAATTGAGTCCATAATTTAAGCTATGGCTTAAAACCTCAGGCACTGAATTAGACTTTTGCTGAAATGTTCGAAAATTTCGAATGATAAAACCATAATGAATATCATTGATTCCTTTGAAATCATTTTTCCGGCTAAGTCGTAGAGTTGTATTCCATTTTCCAGACAAAAAATACTTCATAAATAATTGAGGCTCTATTACAAATCGTGATACCTCCCTATTTTCCTTGAGTAAGTTATCATTTACAGCAATATTCACATGGCTAATTGGGAATTTGAATTGTATATTATAATTATCTTGTTTATGATTTATCTGAGAATGTAAGTAAGTTTTAAGTTGCTTGTAGTTTAAGTCATTCAAGAAAGGTTCTGCTACGGTTTCTTCCTCATTATTCAAAAAAGTTTGCAGAATACTCCCCATGCCTGAAAACTCATAGAGCAATCCCAAATTCCCAGTATACGACCAACTTTTTGGTAGTCCTTTTGTAATTCCTACCGAATGATGTGCAAACAATGATTGATAATCAATTTCTTGGTTTAATCCATCAAATGGTAATCCTTGATTTAGTATTGATTCAAAACTGCCTGGACTTAAAATAAAGTTTTGCTTAGCATTCCTGAACCCAATATCAGATTTTATATTTAACAACTGTTTACCTATTGGCTTTAGGGTATGAAAACTATTACTTATTGAAAACAAAGGTAATTCAGCATTTTGATGCCAGCTTTTACCATTCCATTGACTTGTTCCAATTTCCCTATTATTAATGAGGTTTAGGTTTAGCCTATTTTTAAAATAAGACTTCCTTTCATTTCTGATCCATGAAAGTTCAGCATCAAGCTCTCGTGTTAAGAGCCTGTTTGCATGACCTTCTAGAATCTGAATTGTATCATTTGGAAGAAAATAAGCTGTGGTTAGTGCTCCTTCTTGTCTGTGGTGATCATGTAAGTATGAAATATTGGTGCGGAAATCTCTCCCCTCTTGATTTCTCTTGAGTACATTCGCTGAGACCAATTGGCTTTGATTGAAAAGAAAACGCTCAGTTTTGATTGCTGGTGTCCATAATGCAGGTGCACCAAACCATGGTTTAAAACTTTCTTGTGCACCGGCATTTTCTTGCAAATCCTCCAATGTCAATACATTCAACTCCTGAGCAATATCTTTACCTGAATTGTTTGATTGAACATTGTACAACATTTGCAAGTCCTTTCTAAAAGTCATGGGACTGAACTTACCCTCGTACATCAAGGGAGAGATTCCAATTCCGGCAGTTCCAGTTCCTACCCAAACATTCTTTTTCTTCAATTTTAAATTCAAAGAAGCTCGATCTGAGAAAACTAGACTATCTAAAACACGAAGTGGCTGATGATTTTCAAGTATCTGAATAGATTCGACAGCATCACTTGGGAGGTTTTTATTGGCAAGGTTGTACTTCCCCTCAAGTAGATCCATTCCATCAATATAAAACTTTTGAATCCCTCTACCTTCATACATGATCTTTCCGTTATCCAATACTTCTATTCCTGGTAGTTTTTTAATAATATCAGCTATTACCCTGTCATTAGGACTGGAAAATCCATCAACGGCAAAGCTCAAAGTGTCATTTTTTAATGTCACTGGGTTTTTGATTGATTTCAAGGTAAACTCTGGGATTTCTTGTACTCCTTCTTCTAATGTCAATGAAATCACTTGGGTCTCATTAACAATCATCAGCTTACGCTCTTGTACAGAGAGGGATCTAAACAAAACCAATAGACTATCTGTGTCCGCATTTACATTTATTTCAAACTGTCCAAACTCATTGGTAATCCCATAAGCTATGGTTGTCATACTTGAAGGGTTCTTGATCAATATATTAATCCCAAATGCACTCTGCTCATTATCTACCAACTTCAAAGTTCCTGAAATGATAGACTGAGCATTTGTTGTAGATACAACGAGGCTTAGCATAGCTAAAACAAATAAAATCTTTATATTACCCCAGTTCATTAAGTATGAAAAATCCCTTTCTATAAAATTCAAACAAAAGAAAATCTAAAAATCAGTATCCACAACAAGTTCCAAAGGATTGTTTTTTCTGTCAAATCTTTTTTGAACATCTCTTGCTTGATTGGCATCAGTTAAAGTAACTCCCCCTGATGCCATCTTTCCTACTACATTGGTATTGAAATCATATTGCATTTCAAAGAATTTGGATCGAGTTGTTTTTATGGGCTTCCTTTTTATATTGTGTGATAATGATTCTATCTTCTTTTCGATTCTGATCATTTCAAAATTATAGTGGCCTTTGGTATCATTTATTTTCAAGATCAGACCTGGAAGGTTACCGAATACATAGGGACCATCACTGATTGAGATTTCTTCAGTAAACCAAGCTTCAAATTCCCTTCCTGCATAATTTGTCACAGCTTTTTGAATCTTATACCCATTAATTTCATCATGTTCATCTATTATTTGCCAATCCTCTTCTCCCAAAGGACTCTCAAAAACGAAATAGTCAGGAAATATTAAGTCGGAGAATTCATATTTCTTGTTTTCCCAATCTTTGGTAATGGCATAGCTCATCTTAGGTTTTGGTACTTGATTCATAAATGGTATTACTTCATTTGGACTCATTCCTTTATCTTTTGCAATTTGGAGAAGTGAGTCACCTTGAACTTGATAAAAATTGCGAAACTTAGACTTTCTGTCTCCAACATAGAGTACCATCAAATCATTGGAAACAAAATCCATATCTGTAGAATCAGACTTGAAACTTACTTCATAATAAACTGCAATACTTGAATAGTCTGATTCTTGACTGAAAGCATTTGTCAAAAACATAAATACTATACTTAAAATAATAATATTTTTTATTTTCATAGTTTTATTATTGGTTTTTAAAAAAACTGGTGTGTTAAATTATCACACCAGTTGTATATTCAATTAATCTCCACAGAAAACTTGTTCAGCTTCCCAGGTTGCATCAATCATTTCTTCGGCAGAATCACCACAAACAATTGTATGTCCACAAGATAAATTAACTGGTACACAGTTAAATTCTTCAAACGAAGCGAAACTTAAATTTACACCCAAGAATGCAAAACACAGCGACATTAAAATTTTCTTTATGAATATACGGAACTTTGCCAGTAGCCAAATTAAATATTGACACTTAGTGTCAATGGTTTGATGAGAAGGATTGAAATGGTTTAATTGTGATCAAATATAAAATACTGATCAAGAATATACTTAA
>NZ_JAKZGP010000025.1 GCF_022549775.1 Belliella filtrata
TCCTTACCCTAAACCAAATTAAAAGTATCACTCAACCATAAAAAATCCTAGATTGACAAAAAAATGATTCTTTATGGCACTGTATTTATCCAAATCAAAACCAAATTAGAATCCTGCGGATTTTAGGAAATAACTTCAAATACATTTAACAACTGTAAGGGATAATACCAAAGTGGCTGAATTGCCTCTGGGTCTAGAAAACTCAAAACCGACAAAGGATAAAAAAGCGAGAACTCCGTATAAGTATAATCAGAAAATGCTCCTATAACTACTTTTACCATTCCTGCTATTACAATAATACTTTCTGCATACACTGCTACTTTGAACAAACTCCCCAACTTAACACCTTGATGCCTATTGGCAAAGAAAAGTCCCGCATAAAGCACCAATGCCATCAGAAAGCACTTAATTGTCAAAAGCACCATAGTAAGTAAGGCTGAAAACTTACTCCAGTATCTCATTTCTTCCAACATATCCAACAGCACATTCTCAGGAATCTCAATTTCTACTTGATGCGCTAGCTCACTCACTAGCATTGCTTCTGTATCTAACATGAAGAAACCTACTACAAAAAGACAAATTGCATAAAAAACCAATAATCCAAATACTTTCATAAATAACCAATTAAAATCCCAATACACCTCTGATCTAAAAACTAAATCCTAAAAAAAGGAACTTCCAATAATAAAACACAAAAAATAAATATCAAAACCCTAGTTAAAATCGAAAGCTAAAAACTAAGTCAAATTACACTTTTCTTAGTTTCAAATTTAAAATATAATTCTAAAAAATTAGTTACCCTCCCCTGGAACGGAATACTATTTTGCTAAAAAATGAAAAGCAGACTTTTATATCAATTATAATATTTACTCATTTTTTTAAGTACAATTTTCCAATTAAGGGTCAATGTCGTTTAGTTAAACTGAAAAGACCTGCTAGGTTTGTTCTGCGTATTGGGAAAAAACAATTATTTGCACATGCGCTATCTGATGGAAAACCTAGCAGGTCTAAACCAAACGATATTGAATTAAGGGTAGAAAAAACCAAATAAGATCAGTTTTTTATTGCTTAAATAGGGGAAGCTTGCGTGTAAACTTGCCTTAAAAACTCTTTTATACTTGTAGGTTTTCTATTAAGGATTTTTTCCAGATTATCATTTGTAGTATCAAGCTCGCCTTTTGCTTGTGCTACAGCAAAGCTTGAAAACAGCCCAATGAAGTCTTGTGGTACACCATATTTGCTCAATGTCTGAGCATACTCCTCAGCACTAGGTGATACATAACTTATTGACTTTCCAGTAATGTCCGAAATCACTTTTGCCACTTCTTGATAAGAAAAAGCTTCTGTGTTTGAAAAATCATATACTTTCCCTTCGTGATCAACGCCAATGAGGACCTTAGCGGTAGCCTCTGCCAATTCTGAACGTAATACTGCTCCTACTTTACCATCCTCAGTGGGTAAATAAATCAGCGCTGTTTCTAACACTTTTTCACCTACAAAAGCTGGGATTAGATCCATGTAAAGGTTATTTTTAAGTATGGTGAAATCAATCCCACTTTCTTTCAACCACTTTTCTGTTTGAAGATGAGATTTTACCACAAGCCATAATGGCGAAGTTTCAGTCTCATTTTTAGCACTGATACTCGTATATACGATATGCTTTACTCCAGCTTCTTTTGCTGCATTGATCACATTCTGGTGCTGGGAAAGTCGATTGAGCAGATCGCTCCCCGATACGAATAAAAGCTTATCAACTCCTTTGAATGCATTCAGAAGTGAATCGTAATTATCGTAATCTCCAATAACTGCATTCACACCTCTATTTCTGAATTCAACTGCTGATTCCTCTTTTCTTACCAAGGCTGAGACTTGATTGCCTTGAACTCCTTTTTCTAATAGAAAATTGATTGTGGCATTGCCAAAGTGTCCATTTGCTCCTGTTACTAAAATCATATTTGTCTTATTAAATATTACTAATTAAATTTGTTACACAAAGTAACTAATATTAGTATTAAAATGTAACAAGTTACCTGTAGGTAACAGGTAAAAAAGTGGTAACTAAATGGTAACTAAAGGCAAAATAAGCGAAGAAGTTAAATGTCCAGTAACTGGAATACTTCAGTTGATAGGTGGTAAATGGAAGCCAATCATATTGTACTGTCTCAGATCAGAGACTAGGAGATTTGGAGAAATCGCCGCTCGGATACCCTCTATATCCAGAAAAGTCTTGACTGAGCAATTAAGGGAATTAGAACAAGACAATTTGATTTTGCGTGTGCAATTCAACGAAATACCACCGAGGGTCGAATACTCACTAACAGCAATGGGAAAAAGCTTATCTCCTGTACTCCATGAGATGGAAAAATGGGGTTTGGAAAATATCATGAATAAAAAGTGAGTCTCTACATGCTACGTCATACTTCCCATCACTATAAATCTGGCTTATAAGGACTTAAAGCCAAAGTAGCATATACACTCCCCTAGCGTACCAGAATCTGGTTTTAAGAGAAAAGACCTATATTCAATAATATGTAACATTGCGTTCTTCAATGATTTGTTACATGGTAGAATGACTGATATTGACATATTTTTAAATTTATAACTTGATTATCTTTACTATTATTCTGATCAATAGTCAAAATTCAGCGTTGACATCCTACAAGACAATATCTTTAATCTCAAATTATACGTATATTTACTATCGAAACTACACGTATTTCTTATGAGTACCAAACTAACATTGACCATAGACAAATCAGTCATTGAAAAGGCTAAAGACTATGCCAAAAATCAGAATCTCAGTCTTTCTGGATTGATTGAAAATTATTTGGAATCTTTAACCTCAAAAGAAGAAAAATCACCCAAGGTGAGTCCATTGGTAGAAAGTCTTACAGGAGTAATCCCAAAATCCGACGAAACAGACATCAAAAAAGAATATTATGAACACTTGAATAAAAAATACTCTTGATGGAAAAAATTTTTGTTGATACAAATGTCATCCTTGACCTACTTCAGAAAAGGGAAGGGTTTTATAAAGATGCTCAAGAGATATTCACTATGGCTGACCTTAGAAAAGCTAGAATATTCATTTCTACTTTGAGTATAGCTACAGCAAACTATTTATTATCCAAACATTACAATACAACAGAATCTCGAAAAATCCTTTCAAAATTCAAGATTATTGTGACAATTTTACCTTTAGACAATAAAATCATTGAGTTAGCTCTGGCTTCAGACTTTAAAGATTTTGAAGATGCTATTCAATATCATACTGCGCTAGAACATGAATTGAAAATCATCATCACAAGAAACAAAAAAGATTTCAAAAAGTCTAAAATCTCAGTTCTAACTCCAAAAGAGTTCCTAAGCTCTTTGAAGTAAAAAGATATCTACATATAAAACGCTAAAATCAATAAACCCAGTCTTTTTTAAGCTGGATATGCACAATCAATAATAAAACTCTCCCCACACCTACTTCCCTCCTGCCAGCAAATACAACACCGCCATCCTGACAGCGACTCCATTCTCTACCTGATTGAGGATGATAGATTGCTTGCTGTCTGCTACATCGGAATTCAATTCTACACCTCTATTGATCGGTCCTGGATGCATGATAACGATCTCTTTATCCAGGCTATCTAGCATTTTTTTATTGATACCATAGTACAGCGAGTATTCCCTGAGTGAAGGAAAGTATTTGATCTGCTGTCTTTCCAGCTGAATCCTCAGTACATTTGCTACATCACACCAAGCCAAGGCTTTGCGCACATCGTATTCTACTTTTACACCTAGGCTAGCGATATGTTTAGGAATCAAAGTGATCGGTCCACAGACCATGACTTCTGCACCTAACTTTTGAAGGCAGAAGATATTGGAAAGCGCCACCCTGGAGTGCAAAATATCACCAATGATTGCAACTTTCTTACCTGTAACATCCCCCAGCTTTTCCCTGATAGAAAATGAATCCAAAAGTGCTTGCGTAGGATGCTCGTGCGTCCCATCGCCTGCATTTACAATATTTGCTTTGATGTTTTTTGAAAGAAAATGGGGCGCTCCTGGACTACTGTGTCTCATGACTACCATATCTACTTTCATAGAGAGGATGTTATTGACCGTATCGATTAGGGTTTCTCCTTTTTTGACTGAACTATTGCTGGAAGAAAAATTGACAATATCAGCCGAAAGGCGCTTCTCTGCGAGTTCAAACGAGAGTTTTGTCCTTGTAGAATTCTCGAAAAATATGTTGGCAATTGTAATATCTCTTAGTGAAGGCACTTTTTTGATGGGGCGATTGATGACTTCTTTGAAATTATCTGCAGTCTCGAAGATCAATCGGATATCTTCTTCATTGATATCTTTTATTCCCAGTAAGTGTCTTGTGCTGAGTTGTGACATGTTAATTTTTCTCTTTTTCTGTGATCCAAATACCATCATTCTCAAAACCGTTGGCAGCCCACTCTACGATGACGTATTGGCTCTCCAAGGTATTGACTTTCAATCCGCAATAATCTGGCATAATGGGATAATCTCTGGTGAACTTTCGGTCTACCAAGACCATCAGCTCTACCTTGGCTGGCCTACCAAAGGCAATCATTGCATCCATAGCTGCCCTGACTGACCGACCTTTGTACAAGACATCATCTACCAGAACTACTCGTTTTCCTTCTATCAAAAAATTAATCTTGGTCTCATTGGCTTTGAGCGGAAAGTCCCTCCTTCTAAAATCATCTCTGTGAAAAGTGGCATCCAAATATCCAAATGGAATATCTAATCCTGTAATTTCTTTGAGCTTGGCCGCAATCTTATCCAAAACGATAGGTCCTCTAGGTTGTAGACCTAACAGTACGGTATTTTCAAAAGTATCATGATTTTCAATCAATTGATGGCAAAATCGCTTGAGAATGATTTCTATTTGCCTTTGATCCAGTACGAGTCTCTTTTGCATAATGGTCGTTTGCTCGCAAAGATAATCAGATTGTAGGTTTTTTGAAGGTCAAAAGGAGGAAATTTATATTGTCTTAGCGATTGTATTGTAGATTGTAGATTGTAGATTTTATTTTATAGCATGAGTTTACTTGATTCCTATTTTGCCACGAAGGCACGAAGGCGCTAAGTTTTTAATAATGTAAGGTAAAAGGTACCTTGTACAAAAGTTCAAATTCTCTTCCTAAAGAATCTTATAACTTCAAATAAATCAAAATCATCAAAAAAAATAAGGCATTGACTCCTATGTTAGGGTATCAATGCCTCTAGGGATGTGTATGAATCAGTTTATCGTCTCAAAAGACTAATAGGATTCAAGCTGTAACTTGCAAATGGAATTCCTCCATAGAAGACTAATATTTACCTGTCTTGGTAATGATCTGAGTAGTATTTTTGATAATTTCCTGAGGTGACATTTCCCAGCCAGTCTTCATTGGACAGGTACCAGTCTATTGTCTTACTGATTCCTTCTTCAAACTGCAAGCTAGGTTCCCAGCCCAATTCCTTTTGAATTTTTGAAGCATCTATCGCATAGCGCATGTCATGACCTGCTCTATCTTTTACAAAAGTGATGAGTCTTTGAGAAGTGCCCTTTTCTTGACCTAGCTTCTCGTCCATTTGATCACATAAAAGTCTCACGATATCTATGTTTTTCCACTCATTGAATCCTCCGATATTGTAAGTCTCCCCTGATTTCCCTGTGTGAAATACAGTATCGATGGCTTTTGCATGATCTACTACAAATAGCCAATCTCTGATGTTTTCTCCTTTTCCGTAAATTGGAAGTGGTTTATTATTCTTGATATTATGGATACACAAAGGGATCAATTTCTCTGGAAACTGATTTGGTCCATAGTTATTGGAGCAATTAGAAATCACCGTTTGCATACCATAAGTATTGGCATATGCCCTTACAAAATGGTCTGAAGATGCCTTAGATGCCGAGTACGGAGATTGAGGATCATATGGAGTTTGTTCAGTGAAAAACCCATCTTCACCCAATGATCCATATACTTCATCTGTAGAAACATGGTAAAACAGATGACCCTCCAAATCTTTCCAATATTGCTTGCTAATGTTCAAGAGGTTCACAGTACCTATCACATTGGTCTGCACAAATGCTAAAGGGTCAGAGATAGACCTGTCTACATGGGATTCTGCCGCCAAATGAATCACATCTGTGACGGTATGCTTCTCAAAAACAGTCGCCAAAGCTACTGTATCCAGCAAATCAACTTTTTCAAAGGAATAGTTCTTGGAATCCTCTACTTCTCTTAGATTCTCCAAATTGCCTGCATAAGTAAGGCAATCCAAGTTAACAATATGGTATTCTGGATATTTTTGAACAAAAAGTTTCACAACATGACTTCCTATGAAGCCTGCTCCTCCAGTGATCAGAATGCTTTTCTTAGACATTTTTGTGTGGGGATATTTATAAATTATTTATAGAACTCATTATACCAGGATACAAATTTCGCAACTCCATCCTGCACAGATGTGCTAGGTTTGTAGCCTGTATCATCGGAAAGGTCTGTTACATCAGCAAAAGTTGCTGGTACATCTCCCATCTGCATAGGCATCATTTCTTTTTCGGCAGTCTTTCCCAAAGCATCCTCCAAAGCTTTGATGTAATCCATAAGGGCTACTGGCTGGCTATTTCCTATATTGTAAACTTTATAGGGTGCATAAGAACTCCCTGGATCCGGGGCGTCTCCTGACCAAGCTGGGTTTTTCTGTGCAGGTTTTTCAGAAACCCTGATAATTCCTTCAACAATATCATCAATATAGGTGAAGTCACGTTTCATTTGGCCATGGTTGAAAACCTTTATTTTCTCACCCTTCTTCATGGCATCTGCGAATAAGAACAAAGCCATATCTGGTCTTCCCCATGGACCGTATACAGTAAAAAATCTTAAGCCTGTAGTAGGAATCTGGAACAAATGGCTGTAAGTATGTGCCATCAATTCATTTGATTTCTTGGTTGCTGCATACAAGCTCACTGGGTGATCTACATTATGAGTAGTTGCAAAGGGCATTTTGGTATTGGCCCCATAAACTGAGCTTGAGGAGGCATAGACTAAGTGTTTCACTGGGAATGCCCTACAAGCTTCTAAGATGTTCATAAAACCCTGAATATTTGCAAGCAAGTATGCATCAGGATTTTCTAAAGAGTATCTGACTCCTGCTTGCGCAGCTAGATTGACTACAACATCAATTCCTTCCTTTTCAAACAAGTTCATCAATAAATCCTTGTCAGCAATATCCATTTGCATGAAAGAATAGCCTTTGAGTTTTTCAGATGAGACCAAGACGCCATGCTTTATATCACTCCTCTTAATTCCTGCCTCTTCCAACCTACTGTATTTCAGGTTAACATCGTAGTAATCATTGATATTGTCAACACCAAGGACTTCATGTCCTTTTTGAATCAAAGCGTTGGTAAGGTGAAAGCCTATAAAACCAGCAGTTCCTGTTACAAAATATTTCATTTTTTAAAATTATGATATTCGACTCAATTTTTTACCAAATCCTGATCATTTTGAATTAATCTTTCATATTGTTTAAGTAATTGGCTATGGATGTGCTGTCTGTTGTAGTTTTCTTGCACTTCCAAGAAAAGATTTTCTGCCAATTGCTGCATATATTCCCTTTTTACAAAAGCAAACTCTAAGGCTTCTTGCAACACCTCTACTTTTTTTGGAGGGAAAATCAAACCAGTTCGTCTGCTTGTAACGATATCTTTGTTGCCTGTGATGTTCGAGCAAATGATCGGAAGCTGCATGGCTCCTGCCTCAAGTAATACATTTGGGAATCCTTCACGATGTGAAGCATGTACCAGCACGTCAGAAATCGCCATATAATGTGACACATGATCTGTCCATTCTATGTGAACAATCTTAGGGTGATCTTGAATATGTCTTATAGTCGACTCCTCGATAGGATCCAGGTCTTGTTCAAAGTTGCCCAATAGTACCAATTTGGATTTATTTATAATTTTGGAAGACAAAAAAGCCTTTACCAAATCATCTATACCTTTGTCTTTGACTAAGCGACCCACAGCCAAGATTATAAATTCATTTTCTCCAGGCATCACGCGCATAGTCGCCGCAACAAGGTGATTCTCCTTGAGTGATGACCTATTAAAAGCAGTCAAATCAACCCCATTGCTAGATCCCATACCAATTAACTGGACTTTATCCGAAGTGGTAAATCCTTCTTTCAAAATCACTTCCCTAATCGATGGTGAATTAGGCCATATTTCAGTAGCGAATTTATATGTCCACTTTTCTGTCTTGATAAGTAAAGATTTCTTATTGGGTTCAGCAGTCATGTGTGGTAATCCAGCAACTGTATGGATCCTTACTTTTACACCTGCCAATTTCCCTGCGATCATACCCAAAAGCCCCGCTTTTGGTGTATGGGTATGGATTATATCCGGCTTTTCTCTTAAGAAAAGTCTCCACAAAAGCCAAATACAATAGATATCCCAAAAGGGTGTGATTTTTCTAGTAAAAGGAATGATTTCATGTTCACAACCTTCTTTTCTGACTATCTCGTTGATTTCTTTTCCATCAGCACTGACCATGATCACATCCCAGCCTGCTGATTTGAGATACTTCATCTGTCCTTTCAGCAAAAGTTTAAGTGATAGTGGGACAGTTGTTATTCGAATTATTTTTGGCATCTATACAGCAAATTAAAAGATCAAAGTTAGAATATAATTCCAAAACAGTAGGACAGAGAGTTGAATATTTGATCATACTCACTGATAATCAATCTATTGATTTTCCATAAAGTTCAAAGAATTTGTTTTCTGCCTCTACTGTTCCGATCAGGATGATCTTGTGATGTTCTTCTAGTATCATCTTTGGGTCTGGATTGATCATTGTCTCTTCATCATGTTTGATGGCGATAATAGTGCATCCAGTCTCTTTTCTAATTGAAGAATCTATGATTGATTTGCCAACAAGCTTTTCAGGCACTTTCACCTTGATCAAATCAAGACCTTCTGCAACCATCAGTATATCTGAACGTTGGAGAAGATTTAGAATAGTTGTAGCTCCCATGGACGCATAGGACATCACAAAATCAGCTCCTGCTCGGTGCATAGTCCCCAAGTTTCGTTCCAAAGTTGATCTGGTGATGATTTGAATATCAGGTCTCAACATTCTGCAATAGATTGTAAGGTATACATTGATATCATCATCATGGGAGGTAATAATCACACATGGTGAATTGTCTATACCTGCAATTTTTAGAATTTCAATCTCAGCAGCATCTCCCAAAATCGTAGTCTCTCTGTGAAATATCCTATCTGGATCTCTTTCTATGATTCTATAATCGATATTCCGCCTTTCCAAAGCTTTGCCAGTCGCCCTTCCAACCCTACCTCCACCTATGATAATCACTGGGGCACTGATTTCTGATTTCACCCCATAAATCTTATTATACAACTTGATTTGAGCTTGAGAGCCGGCCAATACAAGAACAGTACTTTTAGAAATCAATGTATCAGGGTGAGCCGATAGGAATTTCCCACGATCCCAGGCGCCAACTACACTCACTCCTACCTCCTGTCTTAACTGTGTATCTTTTAGTTTTTTTCCTACCAACTCTGATCCAGTGACCATAGCCTCTGCAATCAGCAGATCATCAAACCTACCCACAATATGAGCACAGGCATCACCTCCATTTGCTCTTCGCGAAAGGAATAAGCCCATAATCTCTCCCAAGTGGAGTACATGGTTACTTCCTGCTAGTTTAAGAATATCATCAGAATGTGCAAAACTACAAGTTGTGATGATAGGAACTTCCTTTGAAATCTCTCTAACGGTGAATGCCACATTGGTATTCAGAACGTCAGATTCAGTTGTCGCAACCAATGCAGCCTTTCCAACACGAGCAGCATGATAAGTATTAGGGTCATCCAAACTTCCTAGCATCACTTTGACTCCAAGATCTTTTAACCTCAATCCCTCAGCTATATCTGGCACTAGGACTACATAATCATAGTTGAATCTTCTAAGTTTCTTTATAAGTGCCTCTGTGACTATCCCGTATTTGGTCAAAATAACATGTCCTGAAGTGTATTCTGGAAGCTCACTCGGTACTTTGGCCTGTTCTTGAGCTTTCATCCATGGGGAATAAAAAAAATTGATAAATGTAAATGGAAATAGTACTAATAAAAACACCATTCCAGACAGAAGAACAACGATGGAAAACAACCTGCCGGCATCAGAATGAAAGGTAATATCTCCAAATCCCAAAGTAGACATTACAGTCAATGTCCAATAAAAACCAGTTAATAAACTAAAATGCTGTCCTTCTCTTACCATCAGTAAATGAAACAGTACTGAAAACACCGTGATCATCGCAAACAATACCAATAGAAACCTGAAAAGTGTTTTTAGATTTCTTCTATCTGGCCTGTTTTTAAGAAAAAGAGTAACTTGTGTAGTTAGAAATTTCATTCAAAAATTATTTTTTTCTCTCCTCGTAAAGCTAAAGATATACTTTTAAAATTTTCCAAAATTAGTCGTCTAAAATTGAAGAATTCACCTATAAACAATAGGTAAGCATCTAAAGTTTTATTCTAAATATATCAAAGCAAACAGGCTGCCAATAGTATTGACAGCCTGTTTTAATCCTAATTAATTCTCAATAAAATAACAGGTTTCAATCCTTTTGAAATACCCTTACATAATCTACCGCAAGTTGTTGAGGGAAAATTGTGGAGGAATCGGGGCTTCCTGGCCAATTTCCGCCAATTGCAAGGTTAATAATAAAGAAGAATGGTGCCCTGAATTCATCCATAGAAGCTGGGCTGATATTATCTTCATGATATACCACATCGTCAAGAAGCCAAGTAATTTTAGACTCATCCCAAATGATGCTATATACATGGAAATTATCTGCCAATTTGGCCCCAGCAGGCAGTGTTTTCTTTCCTCCTCGATAGTTATATGTACCATTATTATCCCAATGCAAGGTGCCGTGTACTGTATCATCACGACCACTGGCATTACCTCCGACCATTTCCATGATGTCTATTTCTCCGCACGCTGGCCAGCTAATATCTGTGATACTTTCACCAAGCATCCATAGGGCTGGCCAAATACCTTGACCTTGTGGCATAGCTGCACGGATATCTATTCTCCCAAATTCAAAATTCTGACGACCTTGAGTTTTTATTCTTGAGGACGTGTAGTTTTTACCGCCTACTGACTCTTGCTTTGCTGTGATGACCAAAAAACCATCTTTTACCTCAGTGTTTTCTCTTCGGTAAAATTGCAGTTCATTGTTTCCCCAGCCGCAAAGGTTCGGACAACCATCACCTGTTTCGAATACCCAATCTGAAGACAAGCTACTACCTTCAAACTCATCATTCCAAACTAATGCATAGCCATCATAACTCATAGGAGATTCAAATCCACCAGAAGGCAAACCTATCCCAAGAATTTGATTGGTAATCACTACAGTCTCTTCTTGTTTGATAAATGCTGACTCAGTGGCATGCGCCTGCACTGTAACTACATACTCTCCTACAGCCGTATACCGGTAAGTAGCTGAACTCCCAGAGACCAGCTCAGGCTCAGCATTACCAACTCCAAAGCTCACCCTGAAGAAATTCGTCCTATCTGCCGAGAAATTTACCCGAACTTGACCATTACCTATTTGCTCCACTGAGATATTCAAATTAGTTGGCAATAGTACTTGTTCTGTTCCATTGTCTTGATTGCAAGAATTAGCCATTGAAATGGTAAGAATTGCAAAGACAGCACAAATTAACTTATTCATAATCAACATATTTATCAATCATTCACTGGTATCAGCACAAATGTCCAATATATGGAAGTACTAGCAACTCTTATGGTTATTGTCAATTCTTCAGTTGTCTCGTCATATCCAATAACATCGTAAGTTACGGATTCATTTTCTCTTGGAGGGCCTGCTTCGTATTCACCTCCATTGTATGCTTTTGGAAGGACAATGAATGCTCCAGTACCAGTCACAGTGATTTTAGGTAGTTCAGTAGGTGTACCAGGAGTAAAGCTGAACGCATGCGTTCCAGATGCCCAAGCAGCTCCTGCAGTTCCAGCTAAGCTACTTTCTGGTTGACACGCATTAGATATTCCCAAGTAAGGCTCACCATAAACATCTCCCTGAGCATCATATTCATATTCTCCATTAGAATTAAAGATATACAAATCATTGAATAAGCATGCTCTCTCTCCAGAGACATCAACTCCGGTAGGGAACCATTCATCACTTCCTGGGTTTGGACCTACACCGAAAGCTCCAGCAGCAGGTTTAAGTGTCCAAACTTTCCTTCCATTTCCTACCAAATCATCAAGGGTAAAGCTTACATCTGGGTTTTGTGGCTCTGGTTCCGGCTCTGGTTCTGGCTCAGCTCCAGGATCGAAGTCTTCTGGAATTAACCTTACATACCATGCTAGTTCTGTATTGCTTTGATCTACAAATCTTAAAAATAATTCATTCTCTTCAAGTCTGACAATTTGATAAGTTCTACCACCTGCAAAATAGCCAATAAAGCCACCATTGCTAATTGTCAACTCAGGCAAAGCACCTTCAGTCTCTACTAAAGACCATCTAAGGTTGTCAGGAGCAGTATATGGAGCAGACAAGTCCCCTACTCCTGGGTCAAAAGCACCAGGAAAACTACCTCCTTGATTTGCATTCAAGTACACAAAACCATTTGTTTCCATTCTAAACCCAAAGCCATCTAAGAAAAAAGTATACCTATCAGTATACATCCCAGAACCTTCTTTTTCAAAAGGAGCAGCTTGATACCATTCAGGGAAATTACCCGCTGCCCCCACTGGATTTGGACCAACTCCAAAATGGGCAGATCGGCTAGCATCAACCTTCCAAGTCTTGCCCTCTACAGCACTAGCCCCACCAGTCAACATATTGTATATAGGTCTATCCAATAAAAGCGGGTCAGTCTCAGCGATCACTACTTCTCTGGAAGTAGAAACACTTCCTCCTGCACTGAATATGGTCAATGTCACGGTATAAGTACCTGCTAAAGGGTAAGTACCCGTAGCTACTTTTCCTTCAGCTGTCTGACCATTTCCAAGATCCCAATTCATCATAAAAAAGTCACCATCAGCTGTGAATCTTACAATATTATCGTTCTCTTCTGTAGGCTGAAAGGTAAAGTTAGCATCTGCCTCTGTTGGAGGCAATGCGTCAAGCGCATATTCTTCCACACAGGCTAATGCCAAAAATAATGGAAGTATAAAACTTATATATTTTGATATTTTTTTCATGATTTCTCTATTTTAATAACCAGGATTTTGACTCCAAGTACCTCCGACCAAGTCGATTTCAACTTGCGGAATTGGAAACAACTCATGCTTGCCTGTCACAAAACCACTGATAGCAGTAGCGGCTTGTCCCGTTCTGACCAAATCCCAGAATCTATATCCCTCTCCGGAGAGTTCCAGTCTTCTTTCTCTTAAGATCGCTTGATAGAGCGCATCTCCTGAAGCATTGATACCTGCCATACCTGCTCTCTGACGTACTTTATTGAGTTCAGTTCTGGCTCTTCCATCATTCCCTGACCTTTGAAAAGCTTCTGCTGCCATAAGCAACACATCAGCCCATCTGATCACCCTATAATTCAGAGGACTTGTCAAATCATCATCCGGAAGACCTAACTCATTAGCCCTTTTGATATATTTATTTTGAAAATATCCAGTGTGACCTCCACCTCCTATAGCATAAGTAATGCTGGAAGGATTAGGTTGAGAAGCAATGAAGGCATCTATATCCAATATCGTCGCATCTCTCCTGATGTCATTATCATCAAAGGCATCATACAAATCCTGAGTTGGTAGATTGTAACTGTTCCCATCGGCATAAAAAGGCCCTTCGTACTGTCTTACGCCGTGAAAACCAACTGCTGCATTACCATTCAGACAGATCAAGCATCCATAATCACCACCATTCAAACCAGAGAACTGAATCGTAAAGACATCTTCAGATACATTCTGATTGGCTACTAGAAACAAAGTCGTAAAATCCTCAAACAAAGAGTAACCACCTGCATTATTATCGATCAAACCTCCTAAGACAGTGGCCGCCTCACCAAATTTGTTTTGATAGAGCAATACTTTTCCCAATAATGCTCTCGCAGCTCCAGAGGTTAGTCTACCAGTCTCGCTGACCGTTGCAGGTAGTACTTCAATGGCTGCTCTTAAATCTGATTCAATTTGAGTATAAATTTCAGCCTTTGGCGTTCTTGGTGTACTAGATACTTCATTGATTGAAAGACGTCTGTCTATGATCAATGGCATATCCCCAAAGTAATTTACAAGATTGAAATAAAAATAAGCACGCATCATTCTGGCTTCTGCCAAAATCAAATTCTTACCTTGGAAATCAATTTTATTTTGATTTTCAAAGATATAATTCGCTCTTGCAATACCAGTATAATTCACCCGCATCACAGCCCTGAGTTCATCATTGACACCACCATGAGTCATGTCTTGAATCTCATGAAGCCCTCTCGTGTCATTTACACTTTCACCCCCAGCTATTGAATTGTCTGAGGCGATTTCCCCTATCCAAATGTTCAAATAGGCTGGTTGCATCATATCATATACACCGATGATAGCCCTATTGAAATCCTCTGGGGTATTGAAAAAATTCTCTGCATCCTGAGTGAACTCAGGATCTACATCCAGCAAGCTATCGCAAGCTGAAAATACACCTATTGGTATAATGAGTAACCACTTATATATTCGTTTCATGATTTTTAAAATTTAATGTTAACACCAGCCATGATAGTTCTTGCTTGAGGATATATACCATTGTCTACACCCGCAAAAAGTGGATTGCCAGATCCCACATCAGGATCAAAACCTTGATACCTTGTCAAAGTCACCAGGTTATTCGCTGCTACATATAGCCTGAAATATTGCATGCCAATCTTCTGAGAAACTTGAGAAGGAAGGGTATACCCTAGCTGTACATTTCTCAGTCTCAAGAAAGAACCATCCTCTACATAAAAGTCAGAGAAAACTGTGTTTCGAGTAGGGCCAGTTGTCAACCTAGGAACCTCATTAGTAGACCCTGGACCTGTCCATCTGTTGATGTTATAGCTGAGCTGATTAGCCCAAGGCTGCTGTCTTTCATAGTTTCTGATGATATCTTGACCCAAAGCTGCATAGATATTCGCTCCAAAATCAAAACCTTTGAAGTCTACAGAGAAATTGAAACCCATCACCACATCTGGTATTGGAGATCCAATCATCGTTCTGTCTGAATCATCACCGAAATTGATTACCCCATCTCCATTCTGGTCTACAAACCTCAAGTCACCTGGCTGTGCTCCTGCTTGTGAAACTGGATTTGATGCAATTTCCTCAGGAGTCTGGAAGATTCCATCTGTCTGATAACCTATGAAATATCCGATAGGGAATCCTTTCTCAAACCTTGTAGCGACATTTCCACCGACACTAAAAGCTGCCCCTGGGATAAATTCAAAACCTTCTGGTACTGCTGTCACTTCATTTTTAAGAAATGTTACATTATAATCAAACCTAAAGTTGACACCACCCTTTTTGGACGTTCCATAACCCAATTCTAATTCTATACCTCTGTTCATCACGTCACCAGCATTGATCACTGGTGGAAAACCACCTGGCCCATAAGATCCTAATAAAGCGGAAACGTCAGGTTGGAAAAGTAAGTCTTTGGTGTTTTTGATAAAATAATTGGCTGTAAAATCTAATGCATTGAATAGTGAAAAATCCAAGCCAATATTGGTCTGGTACGTTGTCTCCCATTTCAGATCTGGATTACTAGTAGCGCCAATTGCAGCGCCATTGACAATCAAGTCATTGAACACATAAGTAGCTGATCCATTTAATAGCCCTCTGTATCTAAAAAGGCCGATTTGATCATTCCCAGAGATCCCAAAACTTGTCCTTAGCTTCATGAAATCTATGAAACCAGCATTGAAAAACGATTCATCAGAAATAACCCATGCACCTGAAATTGCTGGGAAATAGCCAATTCTATTGTTTGGACCAAAGTTTGAAGAACCGTCTCTTCTGATCACCGCAGATACCAAGTATCTTTTTTGATAATCATATTCAGCTCTCATAAAAGCAGATGTCAGCCTCTGTCTACTTTGAAAAGAACCAACATTATTAAGAAATCCTCCTGGAGCTTGATTGGCAGAAATATCAGCAAAGTTTAAATCGTTGTTGGGAATATTAAACCCGACTCCATTTAGACCCTCACTTCTGTTTCCCACCAAAGAAACCCCAAACATTCCTTTGACAGTATGATCTTCTTTGAAAACATTTTCATAGTTCAGAAATGCTTCTAAATTATAATCCAAAAAAGTATTTCTTGATTCTGTTACATTAGCACCTCTCTCGATCTGTACTCCTCCTACATCAACCAATACTGGATCCAAGTTTGCATTTCTTGCTGAATTGGCAAATTTACCTGGCCCATACCATACCAATGGATTAAAAGCTTTGGCGTCTACCATGGCAAAGTTGTAACCTGCTCTACCTGTAGCTGTAAAGTTGTTATTGATCTTGTATTCAATCTCTTCTTTACCTACCAATTTATTAACCCAGGTATCATTATAAGTATTTTGCATTTGAGCCAATGGATTGATGATGTCATTGACATTCTCTAGATAAGAAAACCTATCTCCTACAAATACCGACTCCGTTGGGTATGCATTTATGGTGTTATACAATACTGACCCAATTCCTCCTTGAGGAAGACCTTTACTTTCTTCTCTAGTATATAGTAATACATTGGTAAGTTTCACTTTCGGGGCAAGCTCAGTTGTGAAATTGATCCTTGCGTTATATCTCTCAAAATTGGCTTTTGGCCCACCAACTATACCTTGCTGTGAAAAATAAGACCCTCCAATAGAATACGAAGTTTTTTCTGATCCACCAGTCACTGTTAGATTATACTCTTGAACTTGTGCTGTCTGAAATACTTCATTTTGCCAATTAGTACCTTCCCCAAGTTCTACATTGTTAAATGGCATAGGTTGACCACCTGCGGCAAATGCCTCATTCTTCAAAATAGCAAATTCCCTCGCATTGAGTAAGTCTAACCTTCTAGCCGTCTCTTGAACGCCATAGTATGCTGTAAAATCCAGGCGCGGCTTAGACCCCAAATTACCTTTCTTGGTTTCAATCAAGATCACTCCATTAGCTGCCCTTACACCATAGATCCCAGCTGTACCATCTTTTAGGACATTGACTGACTCTATATCATTCGGATTCAAAGCATTGAGACCAGCAGCATCGTAAATCACACCATCTACCAAGATCAATGGATCATTATTTCCAAAAGTCCCGATACCCCTGATACGGATATTGGAAGTACCCCCTGGAGCTCCAGAGTTGGTAGTAATATTAACACCAGCTAGCTGACCTTGCAACGCTTGATCTACCCGTGGCATGTTCATTCTTTCTATGGCTTCACCTTTTACTTGAGAAGTTGCACCAGTCAATTCCTTCTTGGTAGCCGTTCCATAGCCAATTACCACGACCTCATTTAAGTTGGTGAGGTCTTCTAACAAAGTGACATCAATTCTTTGGGAAGAACCTATTGGAATCACTTGAGTTTTGAAACCCATAAAAGTAAATTGAAGCTCATCACCGACCGCTGCATTGATAGAGAAATTACCATCTAAATCAGTAACAGTTCCTTCGGTAGTTTTCAACTTCAAAACACTCACTCCTGGTAGCGGGAATCCAGTGTCGTCTTTGACTTGACCCCTTACTACATCACCTTGTGCCCACAGTCCATAATGGATCGCAAACACAATACAAAATAGTATTAGTTTTTTCATTTGAATTTTGGATTTATTGAAACACTAAATTTGAAAATTATCTAATCAATGTGAAAAAAACATATACATCAATAATACATCAATACTAAAAATCTACTTTCTCAAAAACTCATCAAATGATTTAATAATATCGATTGAAATAAAAATATAGCCTATTTTTATTTTTTTCAATAACTCATTAATTGACAAATATTATTACATCATTTATAAAATTACTATCTTACTAAAAGTATCATTAAACTAAAAAATGAAAAGATTTTTAATTTTCATGTTTTCATTTATCTCTGGGGTAAGTCTTCAATCACAACAATTGGGAACACCTATTATAACTTACTATTCCAGTCAAGTATACAGTGGAGGCATACAAAACTATGCCATCGCTCAAAATAGTGATGGGCTGATCTATGTGGCAAACAATTTTGGCTTGCTGGAATATGACGGAAGCTCATGGAGAAGATATGCGCTACCTTCAGGGACAAAAATCAGACATGTTCAAATAGCTGATGATGGTGCAATATATGTGGCTGGTCAAGGAGACTTTGGATATTTTTCACCAAATGAAATAGGTCAGTTAAGGTTTAATTCTCTTAAATCTCAAATCCCCGAAGCATTTCAAAATTTGGAAGAAGTTTGGAAAGTATTCGTTACAAATTCGGAGGTATATTTTTGTACAAACAACAGGATATTTGTATTTAAAAAAGATAAAACTTATCACAGCGAAATCTCTACAAAAAGCTCATTTGATAGCTTTCACTTTCATCAAAATCAAGTTTATTTGAATGAAACGGGAAGAGGATTATACAAAGTTGAAAATACAAATCTAGAACCAATAGGCAAGGAAGGTCATTTTACAAATATCCCTATCACTTCAATATTACAAATATCTTCTGATTATCAAATCGTTTTCTCTAAACAGAATGGTATATTCAAACTTCAAGGCAATCAGGTAGAACGCTGGAATACTCCCCTATCAAATAATATCAACACCGCAATTCAATTAAAAAATGGAAACATTGCCATTGGCACTCAAGATCAAGGTTTAATTATCGTGTCTACTGAAGGCATAGCTATTTCAGATCATAATGAAGAAAATGGATTGAATAACAACACAATTCTTTCTCTTTTTGAAGACCTCAATGGGAATCTTTGGCTTGGTCACAACAATGGTATTTCTATCATAGAATTGAATGCTCAATTTTCACTTCTTAATCAATCATCAGGTTTGTCTGGTACTGGATATCATGCTTGCTACCACCAAGGAAACATCTATTTTGGCACAAGCAATGGGGTATTTCTCATGAAAAATATAGATAAATTCACTGCCTCAAAAGCTCAAATGGTTCAAAACTCTTATGGTCAAGTCTATCAGATCAAAACCATTCAAAACATGCTTTTGGTGGCACATCATGATGGTGTTTTCATACTGCGGAATGATAGAATAGAAAAAGTGCCAGGTCCAGCAGGAATATGGAACTTTCAAATTCTGAAAAATCATCCTAACCACCTTTTAGTCGGAGGATACAACGGCTTATACATCTATAAAATTGAGAATGATGAAGTGAAGTTTTTGAGGCAACTGAAAGGCTTCAACGAATCAAGTAGAATCATAGAGCAAGATACTGATGGTAATATTTGGGTAGCTCATGGTTACAAAGGTCTCTATAAGTTAATACTAGACAATCAATTAGAACGAGTTTCCGTTGAGGTATTTGGGTCTGAATTTGGACTACCAACCAATGTCTTAAACAATGTATGGACAATCAAGAACCAACTTGTATTTACCACCCAAGCTGGAATTTTTAAATATGATAAAGCTTCCAATCGATTTGAGATTGACGAGTATTTTTTGAAATATTTTAAAAGAGATGAAATTCTGCATTTTCTGCTTGAGGATCAACTTGGCAACATATTTTACATCGGTGAAAACAATGCAGGTGTTTTAGAAAAAAAAGCAGATGGTACTTTTCAGAAACATCAAGAAGACTTTAATCAAATCAGGAAATTGCTAAATGATGATCTTCAAAACATTGCATCAATCAAAAACAATGAAGTATTGTTTGCAGCCAATGATGGCTTTATAAGATTCAGTCTAAATGATAAAAAAACAAAAACCAACTTTTACCCTACATTGATTAGGTCAGTCTATATTACGGGACTTACTGATTCATTAATTTATGATGGAAACATAGAGAAAGACAAGCCATTTTCCATTAAAATCCCTTACAAAAAATCTAACCTAAGGTTTGAAGCAAGCAATCCAACTCCAGCCAACGAACAATTTCTTGCATTCCAATATTGGCTTGAAGGATTTGAAGAAGAGTATGGCGAATGGGTGTATAAAAATGAAAAAGCATACACAAATTTAAGAGAAGGTAAATATACCTTCCACGTGAGGAGTAAAGATCAGAACGGCATCACCGCGGCACCTTCCAGTTGGACATTTGAGGTACTGCCCCCATGGTATAGAAGTGGCATTGCTTATGCATTCTACATTTTTATATCCGTATTTGGTGCTTTTATATTTTACAGATCGATAGATAAAAAATACCAAAAGAAAACCCAAAGAATAAAAAATGCCTCTCAACAGGTCATTGAAGAAAAAGAGTCAGAACTTAAAAGCTCTCTCCAAGAAGTCGAAAAACTGAAAAATGAAAACCTACTTCAAGAAATTCAATTAAAAGATAAGGAGTTAGCTACGGCTACCATGCACCTTATTACCAAAAATGGGTTTATTGATCATTTGAAGACTAACCTTGGAGGCATTATCAAAAAAAGTAAAAATCAAGAAGTCAAAAATGAAATTCAAAAGGTAATCAAGAACATAGAAAAGAACATAGCTGAAGATGAAGATTGGGAGCAATTTGAGATACATTTTGATCAAGTTCATGGAGATTTTATGAGTAGATTCAAAAAAGCCTATCCTGCACTGAGCCCTCAGGAAATCAAACTTAGCGCATATCTTAGAATGAACTTGAGTACAAAAGAGATAGCTTATCTCATGAATATTTCTGTAAGAGGTGTTGAAATTGCAAGATATCGTCTTAGGAAAAAGCTTGAGTTAGTAAGAGAAGAAAACCTGCAAGAGTTTATTTTAAAATTCTAAACTCATACATTTTTATTTGATTTTCGACAAAATACTCCTTCTACTTGACATTTATACTGTAGTATTTACTTGCTATTTTTTCAATGGCTTTGTTTTTGGAAACAACCCGCCAAACAATTACCAACTTATGAAAAAGACAATAGCAATCACCCTACTTTCTGGTACACTTATCGCATCATGTGTATCAAAAAAGAAGTATGTAGCATTAGAAAACGACTACAATACTACAGCTTACAATTTGGCAGAAACTACAGCTGAAAAAGATAAGCTAGAAGAAGAAAATAGAATTTTGGAAGAGCGATTTGCTCGTATTGAAAGAAGAGTTGAAGAGTATAATGCAAAAATCAATTCACTTCGCGCCGAAGGAGATGCCAAATTCAGTATTGATGGAAAAGTACCCATGTCGAATAATGGTCGAGAAAAATTAAAAGCAACCCTTTCAAAAGTAGATCAAGCTGAATTGGCAAATGCCAAAACACTGGAAGACTCTGTCAACATCGCTATTTCTCATAACCTTAAGCAATCTATCACAGATGGATCTGCTCAAGAAAATGAAGACATCCAGATAGACATTGACAAGACAGTCGTAATGATATCTGTTTCGGATAGGTTACTATTCAATACAGGAAGCTTCATGGTAAGTAGAAATGCTGATGGTCTTCTTTCAAGATTGGCCGAAGTAATCAACTCAGAGCCTTCCATGGAGGTAATGATAGAAGGTCACACTGACCCAAGAAGTATCAGTACAGCTACAGTTCAAGATAATTGGGATTTGAGTGTAAAAAGAGCAACATCAATTGTTAGGGCCCTGCAATCAAAATATAACGTAGACCCTGAAAAACTGATTGCAGCTGGAAGAAGCAGTTACATGCCAGTAGTCGACAATGATACGCCAGAAAACATGGCCAAAAATAGAAGAACAAGAATAGTTATTATCCCTGATTTGGATAAGTTCTTTGCGCTAATGGAGTAAAAATTCAAAACAACCTTTGTGCCTTGGTAATGATGCTTGAAAGTTTTTAAACTTTTGAAAACACCTTGCCAAGGCACAAAGATTTTATTATAATACTATTTTACATTATACAAGTTGTTGAATAGCATTTTGAAGGTGCCATGAGATTGTGCACGGAAAGTGACTTCAGGTCCAAAAGCAATCAGCTTTCCTTTTCCCAAGTTGGCTTCGAAAGCAACAACGCCATTTTTCAGATATGATTCGCCCCATGCCCATCCACTTACCAATGGAGACGATTCGTCAAACCATGCCAATGGGGTTATATCTTTTGCATTGTCTGCTAACTTGAATACAGGTGAGTTATTGAAAGTCATATTTGCCGTTTCAGCCATACCAAAGTTGACAGGATGATTTGTGGCAATATTTGCCTTAAGTATACTTCCTGGAATGTAATACTTATCTCCTGGTAAAGGTTTTTCTTTTCCTTCTGAATTGAGTTCAACCAGAGCATTTTTCACAGGCAAATCCAAGTGATAAGCTAAGGAAGTAGCTGCTCCAACTGCGATCACTTTTCCACCCTTCTCGATAAACTTCTTAACTTCTGGAACTGACTTCTCCGCTGACAAACTTCCTAAGAGTGCATGATATTCTTCAGGAATATCTTGCTCATCCATTTGATTTCTTGACATCGTACTACCTAAGCTTGGTGTTCCCGGACCTATAAATAGCATCACGTCATATTTAGCATTTAGGTCGCCCTTATCTATTTCTTGAGGATAAACTACTTGGAAGGTATAGTTGTATTGTTCCAGCATCCATCTAACCCAGCCAGACGGCATAGATCCTCCATAGTAATCAAACAAAGCAATTCTTGACGGGGAAATTTTCTTGGTTGATTTTGGTTTTGAACCAGATTTCACTTTAATACCATACGCTTTTGCCGCATTTTGTAAAATCTCTTTGCCTCTAGCTCCTACATAAAATGCTCCTGCAGGAAATTCGTCAAAATCCTCAGTGATTCTCTGTACTTCAATACCTGCTTTCAGTAGGTCATTGATTGCTATGAAAGCATTGTTGACTCTTCCATCTACGATAAATCCAGTACCTGAAGGTAATTGCTGTGAAGGCATAGGAAGCACTTCGCCGTATGGTAATGCTTGGAAAGGTCCATCGAATTTATCTAAAATCCTATCAAAATCTACTCCCATAGAGAATGCTAAAGTCCAGCCCGCTGCATCATAAGGTCTAACTGGAGGACCTCCTGGATACATAAAATCATTTGGGTGATCTTGTGGTTCAAACATATCCAAAACATGAGGTCTGAAAGCTTGAGCTGTCTTCACAATGTAAGACCCTTTAGGATAATTTTTTCCAGCTACTGAAAATGCTTCTGTTGCCTGATGTACTTGTACACCCGATTTGATCAATGCATTGAGAAATTTGACTGCCGTAGGAAAGTCTGTTTGATCAGCTGATAGTATAAAACCTCTAGGGTCTCTAAGCGCTGGATCTTTGAACACTTTGTCGAAATAGGACGTAGGCATTGTTCTTCTCCAGCTATTGTTGCTAGATTCATCTGGCTTATCAGCATCATATGCCGCAGTCACAGCATCTGATCGTTTAGGATACTTCGTCCAATGATCCATATTGCCTTTATCGATAGCGTTTTTCCCCATCTTATAAATATTGAAAAGTAAGGCATCGGCATTTCTACTAGCAAAATCCAAGACGGCATAATTCATAGATACAGAATAATCTATAGACTTTTTGAAATTCCAAGATTGCGGCTCAATTGGATAAGGTGTTGCATGTGTTGGAATCAATCGCTCTGGAACAAGTGGAATTTCTGAGGGTGTTGGACTTCCAGTGGTTTCGGTAAGTATACCAATGATGTTGTGAAAGTAAGGAGTCGTACGTAGTCCACCATTCCACCATGAGGAAAATACCGATCCACTTAAGCGGGTATATCCTGGCTTGTCTTCCACATTTAGTCTATTAATCATCGCAGCACCTACTCCATCCAGACTTGTCATGATCAATGGATCAAAAACATGATTGAATGGATCTCTATATGGAGGTCCTGCTACTACTGTTCCGGCTGGAGAAGTTTGGTGATGGTTGTATATAATCTGTGGGATCCATTCTACATATTGTTGAAGAGACAGGTTCGTAGATTCTTTCATATTATTCATGAAAAAATCTCTGTTGTTATCATGGCCAACATACTTCTGATACATATAAGGTGATCTCATGTTTCTTTTTTCAGGATCCTCTTGTCCCATGTACCAATTGGTAATGATCTCTTGCCCATCAGGGTTGGTATGAACCAGAAGAATCACCAAGTCGTCAAGCAATCTCAATGTCTCTTCGTCCTCTTTGCTTACCAATTGATAGTAGGTTTCTATCAACTGATGAGAAGCTACTGTCTCTGTAGAGTGAAGCCCACCGTCTATCCAGACTACTGGCTTACCGATTTTAGAAAGCCTTCTTGCTTCCTCTTCACTGACTTCTGCCCTTCCAAGTTTCTGAGAAATCTCCTTGTACTGAGCTAATTTTTGATGATTTTCTGGTGAAGTGATGATCATCATAGGCATTTGCCTTCCTTCTTCTGAAGTACCGATTTCTACAAATTTGACGCGATCGGATAATTCTGCGAGCTTACGAAAATAAACGTCTGTAGCTTCAAAAGTAGCCAACTGATAATCATCTCCAATATTGAACCCAAAATGTTCCTTCGGTGTGGGAATCTGCTGAGCTATACTTAAGGTACAGATCAGAAGAGAAACTAAGGTTAAGTAAACTTTTCTCATATTAATCTAGGAATGTGTATTATCGAAAATACTCCAAGAAAAAAAGGGATCAAACCCTACCTCGATAATCGGGTAATAAAAGTTATAAAAGGCGATTTGAAGAAAAGTGATTGAATTAGTTGATAAAAAAAGCCCTTCTTTTCAGAAGAGCTGTATATTACTTTTATTGAACACTGTTCAATTCAAGCAATACTTGAACTTTGTTCAAGTATTGCTTTTTAATTATATCCTCATTTAAGTTTGTGGCTTCCTACCTCTCATTTGGTGCTCTTCTTTAGATTTGTGTCCTCACAAACCACCCAGAATTAATTGTTGGCCCTATTCATTCTTTTGAAACCTCTTCTGAATGGCCAAGTGTACTCTAATGCCTCAAGACCTCTATTCAAGTTCATGGTTGAACTATCAATGTTTACCATTGTACTTTTAAGTGTATTGTTAAACTCCGCATCATTCAAAAGTGTCCCTACTGCATTGTCAGTACTGTTCAATTTATTGGTAACCGCATTCAAGTTACTGGTCATCTCTTTTGCATTGTCTGCCGTTGACTGAAGGTCAACAATTGATTTTTGAAGATTTCCGTAGATTTCTTTATCTGTTAGCAAATCATGCACAAGATTTCCTTCTTGGTTAAGGTTTGCTGACAGCTTTGCAAGGTCGTTGGCCATTTGATTACTTTTTACTGCTGTTTTTTCTAAGCTAACCATCATGTTCCTAAAATTCATGGCCAATGTAGAATCTGTCAAAACAGCCCCGATGATACCTTCTCCCTCAGCAATTTTACCAGTCAAGACTTTAAGGTCATTTGTAATCGAAACAAGGTTGTTATTATTTTCCTGCAATGTTTCCATCATCTTATCTGTATCTAGTGGCATTTCTGACACTAACCTATCTCCATTCTCTACCACTGGAGCTTGAGAGGTTCCACCATAGATTACAATGATTTTGTTCCCAATAAGACCATCTGAACTGATTGTGGCTTTGGAATCTTTTCTAATATAATCTTTTGACTTTGATTCAACATTCATTTCTATCTCTACTTGAGAGTCACCGTAGAAGTGAATTTTCTTTACTGTACCTATCTTCACACCAGAAAACCACACATTATTCCCAGTCTGTAAACCAGCTACATCGTCAAACACTGCTTTTAAACTGATGCTCTTTACAAATTTCTTTTGCTGACCACCTAGCGTCATGATTCCAGCCACTAAGATGATGATTCCGATCAGTACAAATACACCGACCAAAACGGTTTTTTTATTATCGTTTCTCATTATTGAATGAAATTATAGTCATAAAATGATTTTATCCTTGGGTTTGTAGCTTGCGCAAATACTTCTTCAAACGGGCCTACGGCTTGAAATTGTCCATCGATCAATACCGCCATCCTATCTCCTGTGACTTTGGCGCATGTAAGATCATGGGTGATCACAATAGATGAAGTGTTATACTCTTCTTTGACTTGATTGATCAGGTTATTGATATCTATACAAGTCGTAGGGTCCAATCCCGCTGTAGGTTCATCGTACAGCATGATCTCTGGTTCCAAAATCAAAGTTCTAGCTATTCCAATCCTCTTCTTTTGCCCACCAGAAAGCTCTGCAGGCATTTGATTGATAGTCTTCGGCAAACCTACAGAATCCAGTAAACCTTCTACTTTTTTATTGATTTCTTTCCTAGATAGGTTTTTTACATTACGAACTAGTGGAAACTCTAGGTTTTCACGGACTGTCATACTATCGTATAAGGCAGAAGCTTGAAATGCAAAACCTATTTTCAACCTCAACTTATTCAATTCTTTCAATTTAAGGTTGTCGGTATTTTTCCCAAGAATGGTAATAGAACCTTCATCTTGCTTGAGAAGCCCAACCATAAGTTTGATCAAAACAGATTTACCAGTACCAGACTTACCTAAAACAACCAGATTCTCACCTTTGTGCAGATCTAGATCAACTCCACGTAAGACGTGGTTTTCATCAAAGGATTTTTTCACTCCTCGGATTTCTACTACTTTTTCCTCTTCCCTATGCATACCTGATTGCGTTTACAATTTGTAAGGCTAGAAGCTCCTCAATGAATATTAAGAACATCGACATTACTACAGAAGCATTTGCTGCTTTACCTACTCCCTCTGTACCATTGGAAGAATTATATCCCTTATAACAACCTACGATACCTATGGTAAATCCAAAGACCAATGATTTGATCAAAGAAGAAAACACATCCAGGAACGAAATAGCCTCAAAAACCTGTACAAAGAAGGATGACAAGCTGACAAGTTCATTTTGATTGACATTGATAAATGAACCTATCAATGCCACAAAATCGGTATATAGTACCAATATAGGGATCATTAAAGTAGTCGCAATGGTACGGCTAACGACAAGATATTTGAAAGGATTGATAGCCGACACTTCCATAGCATCGATTTGCTCTGTCACCTTCATGGAGCCTATTTCAGCACCTATACTTGAGCCTACTTTACCAGCTGCAATAAGCGCTGTCACCAAAGGACCCATTGCCCTGATGATAGCAATTGAAATCAATGCAGGTAGCCATGAAGTGGCTCCAAACTCCGTCAAGGAAGGTCTCGATTGATTGGTAAAAACTATACCAACAATAAAGCCAGTCAATGAAATCAACGGTAGAGATCGATAGCCGATTTCATAACATTGCCTAAGGATCTCTTTAAACTCATAGGGTGGCAACCAGACCTCTTGAAAAAACCTTTTGACAAAGCGAAACGCATTTGCCAAACCGGTCAAAAACTTATCAAGTTTTTTCGTCAATACTGGCTTGTTCTTTTCAGATTGTTCTGACATAAATTTTGCTTTCTAGATAACGAAAATCTTCAAAATGTTTTAATCTAAATTTTACTATTCTAAGAGCGATTTTATCGCTGAAATTTGCAATGGTTTTATTAAAAATCCCTTCACAGAACTGTAGGAATTACTCTTCTCAATATCCTCTGGATCCATTGACGAGCTCAGCATATAAGCTGGCATTTGAACCCCTCTATTTTCCAAACTTTCCAAAAACTCCCAACCACTCATTTCTGGCATATTGATATCCAACAACAAAAGGTCTGCTTCTCCACTCTTTAGCCATTCTAATGCCGAAAAAGGATTTTCGAAGAAAATAAGTTCCAAATCCGGGTTAATCCTTAGCATATTTTTTTTGTTTATCATATGCTGAATTTTATCATCATCTACAAAAATGATCTTAGTTTTTATTTCATTCATTTTCAAAAATTTTATAGTTCGTATCTCTACCGTCGTAATTATTATATGGATGCTTCAATATAACAAAAACTAGGCTTAGTGTATCTTTCGCATTTATGAAATTAACTCAATAACAAAAATAAGGTTTTATTCCACCAATGAATTGAATTTCAAACAAAATTCAATTTTAGTATTGTCTAATTTTTTTAGTTGAATCTAATTTAGACATGTCTAATATTACCATAAGCAACTTTTATTCAACAATTTAAATAATTTCATGTAAATGATATTAGAATCTTATTTTCTTTGCAAAAAACTTAGAAATAGTAAATTCACGCTAAATTAAATCTTCCAAAATTTCTATAAATTAATTCTTTTTCACCCAATTCATTATTCCATTTCTAAGCTTATATATTGTGACTATTCCTGTAAATGACTATATCTTTTTCAATCCAGAAATACATAATTGTGACTTTGTCCCCTACCCTGTGTCTTGTAAAGTTCAGTTTATGAATCAAAAAATTTGGTTTATATTGGACATTCAAGTGTAAGAAAATGGAACAAGAAAATACCAAAAAACCTTTAAGGCTTAGAAATAAAATTTTACATCTTTTGCTTTTTTTCAGAGATCGATTTGATCTGCATGAAGGTAAAGAGGACGAGCTAGAGACAATTGATTACATCAAAAAGAACATTGAATTCAAGGGAGCAAATCTTTGGATTTTGATCTTTGCCATCTTTGTAGCTTCTGTTGGATTGAATGTAAACTCCACTGCCGTCATCATAGGTGCCATGCTTATATCACCTCTGATGGGTCCGATTATGGGTATAGGAATGGCGGCAGGAATCAATGATTTTGAACTGCTCAAAAGGTCTCTTAAAAACCTTGGAATTGCTGTATTGATCAGTATCCTGACAAGCACATTTTACTTTGCTTTCACCCCACTCAACGACGCCCAATCTGAACTCTTAGCCAGAACAGAACCGAGCATCTGGGATGTACTGATTGCACTCTTTGGAGGACTTGCGGGGATCGTTGCTGGGTCTAGAAAAGAGAAATCAAATGCCATACCTGGTGTAGCCATTGCGACAGCTTTGATGCCTCCGCTTTGTACGGCTGGTTATGGATTAGCCACAGGAAATTTACTCTATTTCTTTGGTGCTTTTTACCTATTTTTTATAAACTCTGTATTCATCAGTCTTTCGACTTATTTGATTGTAAGGTTTATGAAATACCCCAAAAAGGAGTTTATGGATCCCACTAGGGAAAAGACAGTAAAGAGGTATATCACTATCTTTACAATCCTTACTATTGTACCTAGTGTATACTTAGCTTACAATATCGTTTCTAGGACAATTTGGGAGAAAAATGCAAAGACTTTCATTCAAACAGAGTTAGATTTCCCCAGGGCTCAAATCATCGCCAGTACCCTAAATTATCGCCCTGATAGTAGTGGAATTGAAGTATCCTTCGTTGGTGAGCAAATATCTCCAGATGAAATTGAAAGATTGCAAAATAAACTTCAGGTATTCAGCCTTACTAAGACTTACCTCAGAATAAAGCAAAGTGGTGACGGTACACCTGACCTGAACATGCTGCGTTCTGATGTGCTAAAAGATCTCTATGAAAGAAATGAATCTTTGATACAGAGTAAGGATCAAAAGATAGCTTTCCTTGAAAGTGAACTCTCTCAATATGCATCGACTAGCAAGCAAGTGATGGATTTGGGTAGGGAGGCAAAAGTAAACCACCCTAACTTAGTATCATTCTCAATGAACAGAGCCGTGATTGCCAATATCCAAGAAGAAAAACAAGACACCCTTCTGATGGCCTATGCACAATTCAAACAAAGACCAAATACACAAGAACTGAACAAGTTTGAAGAATGGCTCAAAGTCAGAACCAAGGCAGATACTGTAGCACTAATTATAAATTAATGATAGGTTTTCTACACCTTACCTTCTTCAAGCAAACCTCTGAAGATTAGCTTGGCATATACTAATCCTTTGTCATCACTAAGGTTCATTTTCTAATGAAACAAAAATTGAACATTAGTCAACCGGCGGAATAAATTAGAGACCTCTTAATATTTAAGTTTGAGTAGTGAAATAATTTTTCAAATAAAAAATATTACAAAAAAGATATCTAATCAAAAAAAATACCCTGATCAGGGTATTTTTTTTGCCAAACTCATACTATACCTTTGTCAAAGGTTATACATGTTTTGGGTTTCTTTTAAAAAAACTTTGTGAGGATAGTTAAAAATTACTTTTTGAACCTCACCAAAATTCTCGACACTTTTTGAGGTACTAGGTTTACGGTTTCTGGTACCTCATTCTTTTTTTCTAACAAATTTTAAAGATCAATGGGCGAGAAAACAGTTTTTTAAGATAGAAATTTACTATGCTTCATAAATTAGTTACTTCTTTTTCATCTGAATGATATCTGCTTTTAGGTCAAGAATCATTTTGGACAGATCTTCATTTGTTACAGGTGCCGCTTTATCTTTTGGATTTGGAAAGTCAGTACTTATGAAAGCTTTAGCTTCCCATATTTCAAGTACATCCTCTCCCTTTATCTCATAGGGCTTATAATGTTCGTTGTCTGATACTAAAAAAAGCTTCCCATTTTCCTCCAAATAATTAAAAACACGCTTGTAGACGACCCCTTCGGTGATAGTTACTAATATATATGTCTTTCCGCTTTTGATGTCCCTGAGATGCTCCAAATAGCTTCCTATGATCAAAGTTCCAGAAACCAAGGGAAGCATACTATCACCCGCTATCTCAAATGCCCTATATGTCAAATGTGAAGAAAGATTCGGTAACTTTATGTGAGGCAATGACTCCATGTATTCTTGATCTGCAAATCCATTCAAATAACCTGCTGAAGCCTTTTGACCAACCATTGTAATTTGCTCATTGTCATGCGCATCGACAGCTATTGTGAGCACTTTTGTTTGGGAGGGCTGAAGTACTCTCCTACCCAATTCTTGAATATCATGGTGTAAAAGCTCATCCAGTGAAATAGAAAATATTTCAGAAATTCTATTCAAAGCCAAAAGCTTAGGTTCTGACCTGCCATCTTCATATGCAGAAATCATCGTACGCTGAACCCCAAGCTGGTCTGCTAGATCAGTTTGAGTCAAATTTCTAGAATTTCTCAAGAACCTTATATTCTTTGATAACATTTTCATGCTGAAAAAAGATAGAAGTTATGATCATCTTTGACAGGATTACTTAATGAAAAAGGATTACTCTTCCTACGACGTTCCATTCTTGTTTTGATTTCTTCCATGATTTCCCCTACCGATTTTGGCTCGTTCATCAGTAGATATCCGTATTGAGGCTTGGCTTCATCTTCAATAATGAATTTTACCTGACAATTTCCAGAAGCCAATGTTTTTTGAGTTAGGCTGATTTTAGTCTGATCTTCCATAGCTGCATGATTTTAACAGGAGCTAATATAAGAAAGTTATTTTAAATAACATGCATATGTTTATAAAACAAACATTAAGTTGACATAAACTGTCGCATTATAGCGCTATTTACATGAAATAATCAAAATATTCTTTTATTCATTACAAATGGATGAATAATTCAACTAAAGAAACCCTGATGATAAGCTTTTATGAAAGCAAGATCAAATGATTCTCACTTGGCTAGGGGAAGATCAATTTTTTATTCCTTAATTAAAAACACAGTAATGAATCACTTCTCAAGTACATAAGTAACTTATTAGTAATACTTTACCATACTCTCAATAAGTGTAAATTATTGAGATTTTATAGCTAAAAAATGAAATCATTCTAGGATTATTTAATTTTTATCACTCTGGAAATTAAAAAAAATACTTTTTTTGCAACTAAAGTTATATATAATAAGTATTTTAACTTAATCAATCTTGTTTAATTTAATTAAATACTATGAAAAACAATTTTATCATATTCGCGCTCTGTTTATTCACTTCATTTTCATATGGTCAATCTGATGAAGACAGTGAAGAGTCAAGCAAGCGTTTTAATTACCTCGAAACAAAACATGAACTTGGGGTTGATATAAGGCCACTTTTTGAAGGTTCCTCGCCAAGTAGTTTGTTTTACAGAAAAAATTATATTGGTCGCGAAGGTAAAACTATGGGTTTTAGGCTTGGTGCTACTTTTATGAACACTTTTAATAATTCAGATATTGAATTTCAAGGCAACAGCTTCGAAAACTATAGAACTAGTAGCTTTGCGTTATCTATTGGTCTGGAAAGACAAAAATTTATTTCTGACAAGTTCATAGCTTATGGTGGTATGGATGTATCTGGTGCTTTGAATCAGATAAGATATAACAGACAATCTGGGACAATATCGGGCAGTAACTCTACGAGCGCAAGTGAAAATGCTTTTGGAATAGGACTCGGCAACTTCTGGGGAATGAAATATCACTTTAATTCTAGGTTGAGTTTCTCTGCTGAAACTGGCTTTGATCTCTTTTATTTATCTTCTAGTGTAAAATATTCAGGTAATGTTGGAACTATTTCATCAGAGAAAGGGCCTGTGTTATGGGATTTTAATTACATCCCTCTCAAAGCTCTAAGAATATCTTATCATTTCTAAATCAAATAATCAGACTTGACTATTGTTTAATTTAATTGAACAGTAGTCAAGTTTGTTTCTCCTAATAAGGATCAACATCTACTATTATTCTAACACTTCTAAATTCCTTATTAGCATACATACTTTCTAGAATTTTTCTAAGCTCTTGCTTAAAAATAGCTTGGGCATTTCCTGATTTATCTAATTTGACCAAGCTTTCAAAAATATATTGATTTTTTATCTTGCCAATCAAACCTTTTTCTGGACCAAGCATTATTTTCTTCACTTGAACTTCATGGAGTAAATTATGTAAATGACGAGCTGCTTTTTCAGCAATTTTGTAATCTTTGTGCCTGCTTGACAACTTAATCAATTTCACAAATGGAGGATAAAAAAACTTTTGTCGCTCGGTCATATCTTGCACATAGAAGTTTTTATAATCAGCTTTGATAACTTGATCAAAAACAAAATGATCTGGCTTTCTTGTCTGAACAACCACAACTCCCTTTTTCTCCCTTCTCCCTGCCCTTCCTGCAACTTGAGTGATCTGTTGAAAAGCACGCTCCCCTGCTCTAAAGTCTGGAAAATACAAAATCCTATCTGCATCCAATATCCCCACCACCGTCACTTTATCAAAATCTAGTCCCTTGGTAATCATTTGTGTACCGACCAAAATATCAACATTTCCCGCACCAAAATCTTCTAGAATTCTTTGATACCCGTATTTACTTCTCGTAGTATCCAAATCCATACGTGCAATTCGAGCTTTAGGAAACAATAAAGATAAGCTTTCTTCTATGCGTTCCGTTCCCAAACCGACTGCCGCCAACTTTCCACTACCACATGCTGGACACACTTTCGGTACTTTCTCTTTGAACCCACAGTAATGGCACCTCATCTCCTCACTATATTGATGATATGTAAGACTTACATCGCAATGCTCACATTCTGGAATCCATCCACAATCTTCACATGAAATGTAGGGAGCATAACCTCGTCTATTTTGAAAAATCAGCACTTGTTCTTGATTGTTGAGAGCTTCCTGAATTTTTTCTCTCATAATTCGTGTAAAGTCCAACTTCAACAATTGCTTTTTCTTATCTACTAATATGTCTGAAAGCAAATACTCAGGCAATGCGGCATCTCCAAATCTCTTGTTCAGTTGAACATAACCGTATTTCTTCTGCCTTGCATTGTAATAGCTCTCAAATGAAGGTGTCGCTGAACCAAGAAGTGTCTTAGCTTGATGAAGCCAGGAGAGCATAATTGCCGCATCACGCGCATGAAATCTAGGTGCAGGGTCAAACTGCTTGTAGGACGATTCATGTTCTTCATCTACAATGACCAAACCCAAACTGTCAAAGGGTAGAAATATTGACGACCTCACTCCTACTACAAAAGAAAACTTGCCGCTAATCACCCCATTCCAAACTTCTACTCGTTCATTATCCGAATGCTTGGAGTGATACACCCCCATCTTGCTTCCAAAAACTTTCTGCAACCTGGCCACGATTTGGGTGGTCAATGCAATCTCTGGTAACAATAGCAATACCTGACTCCCACTTTCTAAAGCCTCCTCAATCAGTTTAATATATACTTCTGTCTTCCCACTTCCTGTGATACCATGCAAAAGAATGACCTGCTTCTCTAGAAAACTGCCTTTGATTTGTTCAATAGCATGATTTTGCTCTTCAGACAGCACTACAGTTTCATCATTCCCTTTAATTTCTTCAAACCTACTGATGATAAGCTTATATTCTTCAAGTACACCATTTTTGATAAGTGTTTTCAAAGAACTCATGGACAAACCAGCATCTGCAAACACCTTCTTTTCCAACCCTCTGGTATTCAAGTCAGAATTTTGATAGATAGGTACTTCTTGAAGGTATTTGAGCAAGATCTCTTCCTGCTTTGGCTTGGAGCTCAAGTCACCAAATAAGGATTCAAGTGCCTTTCTATCTTCAACATAAGGTTGACAAAACCTAATTCTTGATTCTACTTTGGGTGTATATTTATCCTTAACTTGTTCGAAAACAATAATTGCTTCTTTGATGATTAAGCTTTTGATGATTCCATGAATAGATTTGACACCAAGTAGCTGCTCACAGTCTTCATAGCTTAATTCCGACTTAGTAGCCAATGCCTGCAAAATAACATCTTCTCTATCATCTAGCGGGTATGGAGATGTCTGGGTATCATAAGTAGGGTTTAGCTGAATCTTACTTTCGCTACTAAGCTTCAGCCCTGAAGGTAGGGCCGCATTCATGACTTCTCCGATGTGGCAGCAATAATACTCGGCCATCCATGCCCAAAACTTGATCTGAAGTGGGTTAACTATAGCATAGCTATCCAAAACATCCAGTATAGGCTTGGCCTCGTACTCTTTTGGTGGCTTTTGATGAACTTTTCCAATGATTCCTGTAAGCACTTTTTTGGATCCAAACTGTACCATTACCCTAAAACCTATGCCTACTCCATCCTCAAGGCTTTTTGGAATCTTGTAGGTAAACATTTTGGGAATAGGTACAGGAAGTATTACATCTGCAAACTTCACAGTCTTGCCATCCGTACCATCAAATAAATCTCCAAATAAACTTTCCAAAAATTTGTGTTTTGATTTTCGACTTAGTTCTGCGTGATCATCAATCACTAGACAAATATAGAAAGAGAAAATAGGAATTTGCAGATACGATGATTTTCTACAAAAGAATGAGAACGCAATAAAAAAGACAGAAGAAGTGATTTGAGCCAATGAAAACAAGGTGACTTTTAATATTTGGCATCAACTAGTTTAATCCTTTAGGCTTTCTCAGCCTCACTTTCTAAAATCTACGTGCTTTCTCAATTGATCCATTTCCTTCGAAAAGTCAAATAGCTGACTTAACTTTTCTATTTTTTTACTTAAAGTTTCTAAGAACTTTTGATGAGAAGGACTTTCTGGATTGAAAGGTCTGTGAGCAAGTTCTGTTTTGATCTGCTCGATCTCTTGGATCATTGGGTAAGCCACTGGCGCTATCCAAGCTTGTTTGAACCTCTCCCAAATGTAATCCTCTGCCTCTTGGCTAGGATGAATTTTATCAGCTTTATAAAACCTATAATCTCTCAACTCATCCATCATGATTTCATAACTTGGAAAATATTGAACAAAATCAAAAGATTCTGTGAGATTATGACAAACAAGTCTTAGAAGGCTTTTGCTCAATTGATCTGCAACTACTCCGTCTTTGATATGTCTTACTGGACTGACGGTTAAAATTACTTGAATTTGGGGATTGGATTCCTTTAACAATTGAATCAATCCTATGTAAGTTTTATGAACTTCTTCAAGGCTCAGTAATCTCTTTTTGAACAAATACCCCGGTTGCTTATGGCAATTGGCCACGAGCTGATTTGCTTCAACTAATTCATAAACCCAAGCCGTCCCGAATGTAATCAACAAGTGACTTGCCTTCTCTAGTTGTATTTTGGTTTGGAGTTGTTTTTTGTGAATTAGTCTCTTTAAAGAGTCCTTGCTGTATGCCGAGACATCTGAGTGCATACCATAGTGCAAATATAAGCCTTCTCGAGAAAGCATCTGACTTTCGTCAATTTCCAACTCCAAAATTGAATCTTCTAATACTTTCGAAATCGACAGTGGATTAAATAAAGTACCGAAAGGATTATTGATTACATCAAACTTTCTATCTGCAAGTTTTTCCCCTATCATTGTAGAAAAGCAAGATCCCACAGCATAAATCCTTGCGTGGTGATCAATCTTTGGCTGAGCTTGGGGAATGTCGAAAGTCGTTGTCCATTGCATGACCTAAAATTAAAGAGAAAAATTTAAATTAGAAGATTTGATTGAAGGAGAGTTTAAGATGTTAGGTTTTAGATAATTGATGTAAGAACTTATCTAGGGCGTGCTGAAAAACGCCATCTGGAGAATAATTCTTTTAAATTTTTACTGATACATCATTTAACAGGTATTGTCTTTTTAAACTGGTACAAACTTATTTCATGACCTACCTAGTTTGCTTGCTCCAGAAAATTTCTAAACTTGAAATTTTCTAGCTAGTCTCAAGCATAGCACCTCCTTAATTGGACTCATTCGAAGTATACGTATACCTCTTCATTCGCCCCCTTTGAATCTGGCATACCTGAGACTTTTTCAGCAAGCCCTATCTACTCTTCCAAAAGTTTCAATAATAATAATAAAAGGTCTGTCAGAACACAGACCTTAAATATTTAGCATTTGAATTTACGATCGAACTACAATTTTCTCTAGAAAAAGAACTCATTAGATCAACTATTCTTCTCAACCCACTTGTAGGCATTTACAAAAGCCTCAACCCAAGGTGTAACTTCATCATGGGCGTTTGCAGAAGAATAATGTGGCCAATTCCAAGGTTTCAACGATCTTTCAATATGGGGCATGATAGCCAGGTGTCTACCATCTGCTGAAGCAATACCTGCAACAGCATGATCAGACCCATTTGGATTACCAGGATAGCTTTCATAAGCATACGTCATCCCGATATGGTAGTCCGACTTTTGTTTTGGTAAGGAAAATTTCCCTTCTCCATGTGCGACCCATACACCAAGTTGCTGTCCAGCGAGACTTTGGAACATCACTGTATTATTTTCTGGAATGTTGACACTTACAAATGCCGACTCAAATTTATGGGAGGCATTATGGAGCATTTGAGGTTTTACATCATGATCTGGTGTGATCAGGCCCAAAGCGATCATAAGCTGACAGCCATTACAAACACCAAGACTTAGTGTATCTTTTCTTGCGTAGAAATTATCAAGTGCTTGCTTTGCTTTTTCATTATAAAGAAAAGCACCCGCCCAGCCTTTGGCAGAACCTAAGACATCAGAGTTCGAGAATCCTCCTACAAATACTATCATCTGCACATCTTCCAAGGTTTCTCTACCTGAAATCAAATCGGTCATGTGGACATCCTTTACATCAAAACCTGCCAACCAAAGTGAATAGGCCATTTCACGATCACCATTTACTCCTTTTTCTCTTATAATTGCAGCTGTTTTCCCTGATTTCTCTTTTCTATAAGGATTCAAGGCAAAACTATCAAAAGTCCCTTTCCAATTTTGATTGAAATTGTATATCAACTTTTGGCTTTTGTAATTTTCAAAGCGTTCCAGAGCCAGTTTATCTCCAGATTGCTTCTTGTCAAGTAGATAGGATGACTTAAACCAAGTATCCCTCATTTCAGAAACGTCTAATGTCACATCTAAGCCTGAGAGATCTACATTACCATCCATTGTAACGGTAGCTATTGAAATATAATCAATTTCATAGTTAGCCAATACAGCCCTAGCTCTTTCAGGGTTGGCTACTTGTACCAACACTCCTGGGTTTTCCGCAAAAAGTGCTTTCAACTTATCACTACCTTTCAACCTTTCCGTTTTCACTGTCAATCCAACCCTAGTTGAAGGAAAGGTCATTTCTAGCAATGCGGAGATCAATCCCCCAGAAGAGATATCATGCCCTGCTAAGATCTCCCCTTTTTCTACCAACCTTTGAATTGTCATAAAGGCTTTACCAAAATATTGATGATCCTTGACATCGGGTACATCAGACCCTATTTTATTGAGTATCTGATAGAAGCTAGAACCTCCGAGCTTGGGCTCGTCTTTTGAAAAATCAATATAGAAAATCTTACTGCCTTCAATTGGCTTGATATCTGGAGATACTACTTTAGTGACATCTGAGCATTCACCAATAGAAGAGATAATCACTGTGCCTGGTGAATACACTACCTTTCCATCTGGGTATTTCTGTGTCATTGACAAGGAGTCTTTACCAGTTGGTATATTGACCCCAAGGTCTATTGCAAACTCGCTTACTGCTTCGACCGCGCGGTAAAGCCTATCATTTTCACCTTTGTTTTTTGCAGGCCACATCCAGTTGGCACTAAGAGAAATTCCTGAAAGCCCCTCTTCTATGGGAGCCCACACCAAATTAGTCAAAGCTTCCGCAATAGCTAGTCTCGAACCAGCCTCAGGGCTTGCTAAAGCTGCTACTGGTGCATGACCTATAGAAGTTGCTATTCCCTTTTGCCCTGTAAAATCTATAGCCATCACAGCTACATTATTTAAAGGAACTTGGATCTCCCCTACAGTCTGTTGCTTCGCCACCCTACCGGTAACAGATCTATCTACCTTGTTGGTCAGCCAGTCTTTACTTGCTACTGCTTCTAGTTGGAGTACCTCTGAGATATAAGATCTGATGTTATTCACATCATAATCTGGTTCAGAAAAAGTTGCTACTGACCTATCATCTTCTAAAATTGTTTTAGGTGAACTACCAAACATGTAAGACAAATTCCAGTCTACAGGTTTCTCTGCTGTCTGCTGATTCTCAAATTTGAAATGCATGTCACCTGTGGTTTCTCCCACTACATAAAAAGGAGCTCTTTCTCTTTCCGATATTTTTTGAAGTAGGCTAAGATTCTTCTCTCCAACTACCAATCCCATCCTCTCTTGAGATTCATTACCTATTATCTCCTTAGCGGAAAGTGTAGGATCTCCTACTGGAAGCTTGTCTATATGAATGGTTCCACCCGTAGTTTCTACCAATTCAGACAGACAGTTGAGGTGCCCACCAGCTCCATGGTCATGAATAGAAATGATAGGGTTATCTCCAGACTCCGCCATCGCTCTAATCACATTAGAAACACGCTTTTGCATTTCAGGATTGGATCTTTGAATCGCATTAAGTTCTATAGCATTGGAAAACTCACCAGTTGCTACTGAAGATACTGCCGATCCTCCCATTCCAATTCTATAGTTATCACCACCCATGATGACTACTTGATCACCCTTTGATGGCGCTTGTTTTTTACTATACTCACTCCTTGTAAAGCCCACACCTCCAGCTAGCATGATAACTTTATCAAAACCATGCGCTTTTCCGTCTTCTTCGTGTTCGAAAGTCAGTACAGATCCAGATATCAACGGTTGACCAAATTTATTTCCAAAGTCACTTGCTCCATTTGATGCTTTGATCAAAATATCCATCGGTGTTTGGTACAACCAAGGTCTTTCATTCAGGTTTTTCTCCCAAGATCTCCCCTTTTCTGCTCGAGAGTAGGAAGTCATATAAACTGCTGTTCCAGCGAGGGGAATTGAAGCTGTTCCTCCTGCCATTCTATCTCTTATCTCTCCTCCTGCACCAGTTGCGGCCCCGTTGAATGGTTCGACTGTTGTCGGAAAGTTGTGTGTTTCAGCCTTTAGTGAAATCACTGTATCTATGGTCTCTGGCTCAAAAAAATCTGGTTTATCCTGTGTCTTGGGAGCAAACTGTTGCGCTTTCGGCCCTGTAACAAAGGCTACATTATCTTTATAAGCTGATACAATCCTATTTGGATGCCTTTTAGAAGTCTCTTTGATAAGTTGAAAAAGTGATTTTTCCTTTTCTTCACCCTCAATTATAAATGTACCATTAAAAATCTTGTGTCGACAATGCTCGGAGTTAACCTGGCTAAATCCAAATACTTCAGAGTCTGTTAGAGGTCTTCCTAGTTGTTTTGAGACATTTTCTAGATAATCAACCTCTTCTTGGCTTAGTGCTAAGCCCTCCTGATCATTGTAAGATTTGATATCATTCACCTCTTTGACAGCCTCTGGCTGCACTTGAATCTCAAATACACCTTGCCCAAGATCATTATATACAAATTGAAGCATCGGATCTATGACCGATTGTTCATCAACAGGATAATATTCCTCAATCCTAGTTATGCCGTTGATACCCATATTGAGTGTGATTTCTACCGCATTGGTAGACCAAGGTGTAATCATCTCTTTTCTCGGCCCAGCATACCTACCTGATACTATATCTACCTCTAGCTGCTTGGCTTCACCAAAAAGCCAAATAAGCTTATCAATATCGTTTTGCGCTAGTGGGAATTTTGACTGAACAGCATATACTGCTGAATTTTGTGATTGGAAAAAGAGAATCATGTCCTGAGTTTTGGATGTCTTTTTTTAAGAAGTAGCAAAGGTAAACAATTGCTGTAAACCAGAAAACAGAAATCAAGATCTAAATCATTTTAAAGCAAATCTTGACTGATATAACTAGGATTGTCTAACTAAGACAACCCTAACTTTATCTGCTTTTTCTACTTGATCTAAAAATTGAACATAGTTTTCGTACACATCAGCTGGAAACACTCCATCGTATAATTGAAAGCTCCTTATGTAAGTCAAAATCCCACCTATATTTTTGAAATCTACCTTATAAATTCCGAACTGATTTTCAATTGATATTGATTCTGGCAATTTTTCCACTACAAATCCTGCTGGAATTTTATACTCAAATTGATCATTATCCAAAAAACCCATATTACTTTCAAAGTCGTACTTTCTTTCACCTTTTAGTGATGAAAGACCAGAGGTAAATGGATTCAAAGTATTTAAAGTAAGAAATATTCTGTTACCAGAGAGGCTAGTGAAATTTTTCAATTTAACCTTGGCATTTGTTTCGACTTCAGTTAGAAAGCCTTCATTTTTGAGTGCTGACGCTATTGACTCGAATTGCAATACTGAAAGTGAGAAGTTTTGATTAAACCATTTTTTCCTTTGCTCATCAGTTTGTCTATACAGATTTTGGAGCCCAAAATTCTCACTTTGAAGGCCCCTGTTAATCATATTGACGGCTAGGTCAGCTATACCATTTTCATTGAGCTCGATTTCAGCTTTCAATAATTGGGTATTTTCAAAACTTGAATATTTTGGAGTTTTAACAAGAGTACCCCCTTGATCATTTATCAGCAATGCTTGACGATCAGCGGTAAACCTCCCTAAGTATCCTATTGGATTGGTTTGGCTAGTGCATTCTAGCCATAAAGTATCTTTCTCTAATGGAACAGCTAGGATAACATGATTAAAGTAATGCATTGGAAACTGATCAAAAGTAGGTCTTTTTCGATCCCCTCCGTGAATGAGTGCGTAGTGGCTTTTTATTCCTGCCTCCTTGAGTAATGCCCCCATATAATTGGAGAGTGCTTTACAGTCTCCATATGACAGTTTCTCGACTGTAGAAGCTTCAAATGGCCTCAGTCCACCAATACCAAGCTGAATGCTAACGTACCTTGTATGGTTTTGCATGAACTGATACAATGCCTTTATTTTCTCAAAATCAGTATCAAGTCCTTCCGTCAAATCCTTCACTTTTGACTTTGTGCTTGCATTCAAAACATCCTTTCCTTTGTTCAGTTGACCTATCCAACTCCCATATGAATCCCAAGTACTCAGGTCACCCTTATACCCGTCATAATCAAACTCAGATGGAGCCGCATAAAGCACAGGGGTATAATTCCCTGTGCTTGGCATCAGCTTTTCTGATTCAATGGCTTGTAAATTCTCTAAACTCCATGTTAAACTTTGCCTGTTACTTACTACTGTCGGTTTTTGGTTTGCGTCAATTAATGGTGATTCTGAATAAAACCGAATACGCTTATCTTTGGGAAGATCATAGGTAACTGATGCTGACTCCACTGGAAGTGCCGAGTAAGGCTGTGGATACCAAGAAGAAATATAGTAAAGGTTTGGATATTGCACCTCATATAGAAACTCTACAGTATAAGGATATTTGTATTGTTTCATATCAAGAACTTTCTGCCTATTATCTTCATAGATAGAGAAAGAACTGAAATTACTATAATCTTTGATATCTGATTTTTTAGACTTCAATATTAACTTTCCGGCTGCGTCATACACGTTTGCTTGCAGGTTTTTGAATTGAATAGATTTACTATAGTTCACCTGTGTCTCTGCCAAATCATTTGCTTCAGCCTTAAAAATTGTAAACACAACTTTTACACTTCTTGTAATCTTCCCATTTTCATCCACAACATTTGACTCTTCCGAAAGTCTGATCACTGCAGAAGCCTTTTCTACCAATTTTGGATCTAATTTAGCTACAGCATATTCTTGGGCTTTCAGAATGTTCGGCATCAGAAAACAAAACAAACATAAGAATAGTGATAATTGCTTCATATTACTCGGTAACCTTTCTTTTTAAAACAATTACCTCTTTCCTTTTTGCTTCCATGATAGAGAAAAAATCCTTCATCTTATCATACTTATCTGAAGTGTAAAAAGTTTGATTAACCAGCATAGAGCAATTGATTTGAATTTTATCAGCACCACTTATAGCAGACATATAGGAAAAAGAAAGATTCTTATCTTCAAAGTTTGAGACAATTGACTCAGGCAATGATTCAATCTCATATCCGTCTGGTATATCAATAACAAGAGTCAAGTTATCCTTTCTAGTATAAATGTAGTCAATAGGTAAAAGTCTTTTTTCATCTTTGAAGGGATTATCTGCATGAAAAAATTTCTCGAATATATCCAAATAGATAAAATCGCCCGAGATATCTATACCCTGTCGACTTACCATTTTATATTTTTCAACGAAAGGCATTTCTCTGACATCAGCGTTTTCAAAACTGGATTCTATTACCGTCCAATCTTTCAAATTATTTGCAAAATCTTCTTTGAACTTTTCTAATCCTTCTTGTTTAAGTCTTCTTTTTAAATTGCCTGCTTTAAAACCTGTGATCCTTTTATTTACATCTACATTAATATCAGAATCAGATAAAGACACTTGAATGAGTGCAGCCTCGGTCATCGGTATCCTACTTTGAAAATCTATCCAATGAGAATTTTGATTACTTACCACCCAACCTTTATGGTTCATCGAGTGTCTAGGAGACACACCAAAAGGCAGCATATTATCAGAGGCATCTAACACCAACTCTTTACCATTAAAAAGAACGGCAGCACTCAAATAGTTAAGCTTATACATTAGCGGATTAATTGGATTTATAAAACCAATATCTCTTGTACTGCTCACTATGGGCTCAGCATTGAAGCCTGCTTCTCGAAGAAATGCTATTAGGATAAAATTAATTTCAGAAACAGACCCATTTCCTTCTTGATAAGCTTTTTCTAAACTTTTTGTAGGGTAAATCCCTCTCTTCCCATTCCAGCTAACTTTAGAACTCACATGGTTTAAAATTGCATTAATCTTTTCTTCTTCAGTGTCATCTGTTTTTAATATTGAAGGCACAATTGTTTTTACAAACTTTGTTTTATTCAACACCTTACCAAAATCTTCATCCGCAATCAGTTCTTCAGACATTTTCTCCCAACTAGGAGCTACATTTTGTCTGGTACTATTTGGAAATTGGATCCACTTCAATTGAAATTCAACTTTGGAGATGTAACTTTTAGGATTATCTACAAAAGGTTCTTCCCGTAGTGCAGGCACATTAGATACGGCCCAATGGTAATTCTGATTTTCAAAATCTACTGATTGCATACTAGATTGATTAGAAGTCACATACCTACCATGAACCACGTCAGATTGCATCCAGTTGATCCTACCAGCTGAAGTTGTCTTTTTGCTAATATCATAATTCAAACTACCTTGATTGATTTGTGAATAAGAAAAATACTCTGGATGCTCTAGCTTATACTCACTCCAAATGGTTGGAATTTCTGATTGGAATTCCCATTCTCTAAGATAATTAAACAGATCCGAATTGATTTCATAAGAAATTTCTATTACTGACCCAGGTTTCACTTTTGGCATTGATACCTTCATCAAATTGTAAGTTGCGCTTACTTTTTCTTCAAAAATATTATCCTTAGTCAGTTTATCTTGAATAATTCTACCATCATCTCCCACATTATAAACATTCCCTTTGATATTAAAAACCTTATCGGTTCTACCTTGAATGTTATAAAATGGAATGATAAAATCTGCATAACTCGTCCCCTCTGAACTAATGACTTTTACAACTTTATGTATTTTATAATTAATCACAAAGCCAGCAGCTGAAGTAAAACTAAACTTTGCCTCTCCTACATGAGATATAATAACAGCGTCTGCTTCTGGATCTGCTAAAAATTCCTTCATCTGAATAAATTCATTGGGCACTTTACCAAACTTCAAACTCCCTAACTGTTGCGAATGAACACTAGAGGTACTGATGATGCAAAACAATCCAACAAGAATTGAACAAGTAAAAATTCTATTCATAACTAACTTTTTTTCATGAAATGTAGACACTTAAAATCAAATTTCAAATAGGTGAATAGTTACTTTTAAAAATTATTTTTCAGACATCTAAAAGTAAAAAAACCAGCCCTTTACAGACTGGTTTTTTCTTCAACTAAAGCACATGAGACAACTATTATATAGCAGGGAATTTTTGTGGATTTGACTCATGCATAATAGCATAAACTTTCTCTACTACATCCTCCACTGAAGGCTTGGAAAAATAGTCTCCATCTGAAGAGTACGCTGGCCGATGCGCCTTGGCTGCAATTGCAGCTGGTTCTGCATCCAAGTGATAATATATACCTTGATGCTGTATTGCTTGCTGCATCATATAAGCTGTACCTCCACCAGGGACATCTTCATCTGCGAACAGGACTCTATTGGTCTTTTTAACTGATGCTCCAATCACCCCACTTGTATCAAATGGCAGCAAAGTCTGAACATCAATCACCTCAAGATCAATACCCATCAAAGAAAGCTCTTCTGCGGCATCCATGACTACCCGACACATAGAGCCATAAGTGACTACTGTGATATCCTCTCCTGACCTTAAAATCTCTGGTGAACCCAAAGCAACCTTCATTTCAGAAATATTAGTCGGCATTTTCTCTTTGAGCCTGTAGCCATTTAAGCATTCGATCACCAAAGCTGGCTCATCAGCTTCCATCAAGGTGTTGTACATGCCAGCTGCCTGGCTCATGTTACGCGGCACACAGATCACCATTCCTCTAAGAGAATTAAGCAACATCCCAATAGGAGATCCTGCATGCCATACTCCCTCTAATCTATGTCCTCTGGTACGCACAATAAGTGGAGCCTTTTGACCTCCTTTGGTTCGATATTGTAGACAGGCGACATCGTCAGCCAAGGTCATCAATGCATAATAGATATAATCTAAATATTGTATCTCTGCCATCGGCCTTAATCCACGAAGTGCTGCTCCCAACCCTTGACCTATAATTGTACACTCCCTGATCGATGTATCGGTCACTCTCCACTCTCCGTGTTTTGCTTGCAGTCCTGCAAATGCCTGATTTACGTCACCAATTTTACCTACATCTTCTCCAAAAGCAAAAAATCTTGGATCTCTCGATAGGATACTATCAAAACATGCTTGAAGAACTTCCCTTCCATCTACTTGAGGTGAATCATCTTCATAGACTGCAGGCACCGGCTCTATTCGCTCTACGTTATATTCAGATTGACTATATAGGTGACTATTGTACCTGTCTTCATTGAGCTGTTGCTGCGTAGTGTACCAGCTTTTCAAGTCTTGCTTGATAGCTTCATCATCATTTCTCAAAATCCACAAAGCCCTTCTTACCGTAGAGATCACGTCCTTTCTGATTGGGTTGAGGGTTTTTGAAAGCTCTTGAGCTAGCTGATTAATTCCTGATGGATCCGAGCAGCTAGACGCTACGGTTTTCAGCAAGCTAACAGCCTCATCCAATTCTTTTTTAATAGTCCCTGCAAATGCCTTCCATGCAATATCTTTTTGCTCTTTGACAAACTGTTTCGCTTCCAGTTCTATTTTATCTAACGCTTCTTGGTTGGCTACCTCATTTTTGATGAGATAGTCTTTAAACTTAGTGAGACAATCGTGCTCTTTTTCCCACTCAAGTCTTTCGGCAGACTTATATCTCTCATGAGAGCCTGAAGTAGAGTGACCTTGAGGCTGTGTCATCTCTGTCACATGAATTAGCACAGGGACATGCTCTTCTCTAGCTATACGTGAGGCATTTTCAAAAGCCCTATCCAAACCTTCATAATCCCAACCTTTCACCACAAAGATTTCATACCCCTTTTGATCATCATTTCTTTGAAATCCTCTAAGGATTTCAGAAATACTCCCTTTGGTAGTATGGTATTCATTTGGTACAGAAATCCCATATCCATCATCCCAAACAGACACTACCATAGGCACTTGAAGTACCCCTGCTGCATTGATTGTTTCGAAAAACATACCCTCAGAAGTCGAGGCATTCCCTATGGTTCCCCAGGCTACTTCATTACCTTTGTTGGTAAAGTCCGTTAAGCTATGAAGGTCTTTGTTTTCTCTAAATAATTTGGATGCATAAGCTAAGCCTAAGAGCTTTGGCATTTGGGCTGCCGTAGGCGAAATATCCGCTGATGAATTCTTGATGTTCATGAGGTTTTTCCAAGTGCCATCATCATTTAGCGACCTTGTAGCAAAGTGACCGTTCATCAACCTTCCGGCTGATGCTGGTTCCGCATTAACATCAGTGTGTGCGTATAGTTGTGCAAAGTATTCTTGTAAGCTCAGGTTACCAATGGCAAACATAAATGTCTGATCCCTGTAGTACCCTGCCCTGAAATCTCCCTTCTGGAAATACCTAGCCATTGCTAGTTGAGCAAGCTCCTTTCCATCTCCAAATATTCCAAACTTCGCCTTCCCCATAAACACCTCTTTCCTGCCCATCAATGAGGCATGCCTACTTTCTTGTGCTATACGGTATTCTTCTAAAAGCTGCTTTTTATCCACAGGCTTCTTAATTCTTTTGGATGATGCTGTTTCGACTTCTGCCATAATTTTAAGTTAACTAAAGCTATTTTGGGTAATTACATGTCTTTTGCAAGTATCTCAAAAATAAAGAATTTTGTCTTTTCTACAAACTACTCAACAGTATAAATTTGAAATTTTCCAGAAATTTATTTTGACAATATTTACAAAAAACAATTTTATCAAAATTTTATTTCAATAAAAACAATTAAACATTTATTTTAAATTACACATCATGTGATTCGCCAATACTTTCATAAGCGTTAAAAAACTTCTATTAATACTCAAAATTTTCAATCATTAAAATTACATTTTTAAAATTTTATTAAGAAAAAACAAAATACATGAAATTATATTCCAAATTAAAATGTAATTCTATCTTGATTCAAAAAAGTATATGGATTTTCCAAATAGAATGCTTATACATTATTATATTTGCCGCCATTAAATCTAACCCAAATTTACAAGACATGATAATAGGTGTTCCAAAGGAGATTAAAAACAATGAAAACAGGGTTGCATTGACCCCGGCTGGAGCCAAAGAATTAGTAAAAAGAGGACATTCAGTATTTGTGCAGCATACAGCTGGTGAAGGTAGTGGATTCTCTGATGATCAATACACAGAAGCTGGTGCAGCCATACTACCTACTATTGAGGACGTATATGGCATTGCAGAAATGATCATGAAGGTAAAAGAACCAATCGAGCCAGAATACAAACTGATCAAAGAAGATCAACTCTTGTTCACCTATTTTCACTTTGCATCTTACGAGCCTTTGACAAAGGCAATGGTCGCTAGCAAATCTATCTGCTTAGCCTATGAAACTGTAGAGAAGACAGATAGAAGCTTACCACTTTTGGTGCCAATGTCAGAAGTAGCTGGAAGAATGGCCATACAAAAAGGTGCCAACTACCTTGAAAAACCATTAGGAGGAAGAGGTATTCTACTTGGTGGTGTACCAGGAACACTTCCTGCGAAGGTTTTGATCCTTGGAGGTGGTGTAGTAGGAACTCAAGCCGCCTGGATGGCCGCGGGACTGGGTGCAGACGTGACTATCATGGATGTGTCTCTCCCTAGAATGAGATACCTCGCTGATGTGATGCCTGCCAATGTCAAAACCATGATGTCTAATGAGTACAATATAAGAGACATGATCAAAGATGCAGACCTAATCGTAGGCGCTGTGTTGATACCAGGAGCTAAAGCCCCTCACCTGATCACCAGAGATATGTTGGCTGACATGAAAAAAGGAGCTGTCCTTGTAGACGTCGCTGTCGATCAAGGTGGCTGTATCGAAACTTGTAAGCCAACTACACACGAGAATCCTACATATGTAATCGATGATGTAGTTCATTATTGTGTAGCCAATATGCCTGGTGCTGTTCCTTACACTTCAACTTTAGCATTGACTAATGCCACACTACCTTATGCTATTCAGCTAGCAGATAAAGGTTGGAAGAGAGCTGCGCAGGAAAACTTTGAACTTGTACCAGGCTTGAATGTCATTCATGGAGACATCGTTTACAAAGCTGTGGCTGATGCTTTCAATATGGACTATGTGCCTGTAGAAAAATATTTAGCTGACTAAGCTTTCGATACATAATAAATGAATATTGAAATAGGTTTGGAGTTTCATACACCAAACCTATTTTATTTTTAAAAATTCATCATCAATCCAATACCGTTTTGGGTAGTTCCAATGTGCTTTACAATTTCAGGCAACGCTTTACCATGCCCTAAATGAAATGCGTACTTGATCGCATCAAAACTCATCAAAAAAGCCCCTTGTAATATTACTGATTTCCCGAAACCTTGAAGCTGTTCACTACCTACCCTGCGACCACGTTCATTGAGGTATAACCCGCCTGCCATATAGGCCACATCCAAAGCAGCATTTACGATCAAGATCTTTTCGATACCATGTTGCGCTTGCATCGTCTCCCAAAAATCTGACCCTGGTATTTCCTTCATCGCCGAATAATAGCCAAAACCAGCTATGGCAAGATTCACTGTGTTCCAGTATATATTCATTTGATGAAAAGCTTTTGTTTGCCCAGAAGTCCGTCCTGCCATTACTCCTCCCAAGACCATGTTACCTACCGCCCAAGAACCCAAAATCAACATTCCTGACTTATTGTATTCTATACGCTTGGCATTAAATTCCACCAGTTTTTCCTGTTGCTCATTTTGAGCAGCAGCTTGAAGACTTAACATTATCATAAGTAACATCAAAGTGAAGTTGAGAATGTTGCTTTCTTGTGTTTTCATATAAAGGCATTTTTTTCGAAATGATCTAACAAAAAATTGGACAGCGATTGAACTACACTTATTAATACCCACTAAAGCATCAAATGTTTATCATAAGCGAATAAAATCAACCTGACCCCAAAAAACACCAATACAACAGCTACGACCCTATTCATTCTTACCATAAATTTAGGAGTCACGAAAGGCTTGAGCTGTTTTGCTACAAAAGCTTTCAGAAGATCTATCGCAAATACGGTAAGCAAGATGCCAGCATAGTAAAAGAATATATCTGTATTTTTAAAATCATCTTTGATACTCACAATACCCGCTATAGAAATCCAAAAAAGCATCACAAATGGATTTACACCATTGATGCTAAAGCCCTTCAAAAATGCTGTGGTCTTTTTAGGCTTTGGAAAAACAAATCCAGCAGTGTTTGGTCTTTGAACTGATTTTTTGAAAAATGTTGTAATCCCAAAACCTATGAGAACTACTGCACCTCCATAGCCTAAATACACTTCGAAGAGCGGATTCTGCGCAAAAATACTCACACTAAAAAAAGTGATCAAAACATAAATCAAATCACTCATCAAAATACCTAAAGCCAATACAGCTGTATTTTTGAAGCCTGAGGAAATCGAATTTTGAATCAAAGTAAAGAATACTGGTCCTATCATAGCTGACAAGATAAGACCTACACTCAACCCTTCAAATATGGCCTGACTCATCAAATTGATATGTTATTTGCTTTAAGAAAAGCAAGCCAAGAATTCAACTTCTCTCCTTTCAGGACCCTGGGAAATTTATTTTGGCCACCTTCTTTACCCTCAGACTTCATCCAAGTATAAAATAGCGAAGGTGAAATCCTAGTCAGCTTCACTTCTTTCAAAGCATGTTTTCTCTCTACAACATAATCATCATTGAGCGTCTTGAGCTGGGCATCAATTTCATCACGCAGCAAAGTTTCATCCACTTCATCTTCAGTACCGATGAACCAATGATGCATAAATAAATTCTCATGAGGTAAACCTACCACTGTAAACTCTCTGACATCTATGTTACAAGCGTCCTCTAAGAGATTGATGGCTTTATTCATATTATCTACAGAAAGATGTTCTCCGCAGAGACTCAAAAAATGCTTAGTTCTTCCTGTTATGATTATTTCATTTTCAATTTTAGACACAAATTTAATGGTATCCCCTATAAGATACCTCCATGCTCCTGAGCAAGTGGTAATCAAGATAGCATACTCTACCCCTTCTTCTATTTCATCTATTTTTAGTGGCCTGACACCTGACCTTAACTCACCATTTTGGTCAAAGTTTTCATCATTGAAAGGCACGAACTCATAAAAGATCCCATTGTTTAGCACTAACCTCATCGAACCGCTATTTGGCTTGGCTTGAAAGGCCAAAAATCCTTCAGAGGCTAAGTACGTCTCCATGTAAATTAATGGCTTGGCCAATAGTTTTTCAAAACCTTTCCTGTATGGCTGAAAAGAAACACCTCCATGAACAAAAATTTGGAGGTTGGGCCACACTTCATGTATGGTTTTGACTTGATAGTGCTCTATAATTTTTTCCATAAGAATTTGAAGCCATGCTGGCACGCCAACTATGATTCCAATATCCCATTTACTTGCATTTTGAACAATCTGATCTAGTTTTTCTCCCCAATTTTTATTTTTAGATATTTTTTTACCGGGTCTATAGAATCTCTGAAACCAAATCGGTAGCCTACCAGCTGTGATTCCACTAAGGTCTCCTGAGAAGTAAGTACCATTAAATTCCAAATCTGTACTACCTCCAAGCATCAGTATCCCTTTGGTGAATAAACTCGTAGGTAAATCATATTTCGACAAGGTAAGGATCTGTCTCACTCCAGTTTTTCGGATTGCCTTGACCATATCCTTTGAAATTGGGATGTATTTGGAAGCGGCTCCTGAAGTTCCTGAACTCAAAGCAAAATACCTGATTTCTCCAGGCCAAGTGATATTTTTTTCACCCTCCTTTAGCCTATACCACCACGCTTCATAGATTTTATCATAGTCATAAATGGGTACATTTTGGCTAAACTCTTTGTAAAAGGTATCATCATCTAATTTGAAGCTTTTCAACAGCTCACTAAAAGCATACTTTTTCCCAAAAGCAGTCTTTGCGGATTTTATCATTAATTTTTGCAGTACATGTTTTTGAAGAAAAGCTGGAGAACTGTATTCTTGCTCCAAAGATTCCCTTAATCTGATGCCGTTTTTTAGTAATGTCCCTAAGATAGCCATATCTTTGTTTTGGTATATTTGAGTTATTGAGCTGTCAAAGTTAAAAGAATGTCTATCAAAGAAAACTTAATCGAAATAAAAAATACCTTCAAAAATCAAGATTGCTTGCTCGTAGCTGTTAGCAAAACCAAACCTGTTCAAGCCATACAAGAAGCATATGAAGCAGGAATCCGAGATTTTGGAGAGAACAAAGTGCAAGAACTTGTTGAAAAGCAAGAACAACTACCTAAAGATATTCGCTGGCATATGATAGGACATTTGCAGCGAAACAAAGTAAAATACATAGCACCGTTTGTTCATCTCATTCATGGTGTAGATTCATTTAAGCTACTAAAAGAAATCAATAAGCAAGGAAAAAAGGTAGACCGGATCATTCCTTGTCTCATTCAAATCCACATAGCACAAGAAGATTCTAAGTTTGGTTTTGATCAAAAAGAGTTGGACGAAATGCTGGATAGCACTGATATTCAATCCTTACAAAATGTAAAAATCATCGGTCTTATGGGTATGGCGACTTTTACGAATGATGAGCCAAAAGTAAAGGCTGAATTCCGTAGGCTCAAGAACCTTTTTGAAGCGCTAAAAACAAAAAACCTCCCTTCAAACTTTGAGCTTAGAGAAATCTCAATGGGTATGAGTGGAGATTACCTTCTTGCGCAAGAAGAAGGTAGTACCATGGTGAGAATTGGATCAGCTATCTTTGGAAGCAGGTGATCAAATAGTTCATATTCGTCAATAAAAATTTAAAAGTAAAATTTTCCATCTCTTAAAAAAATGAACAAGCATATACGTATTGCAGCAATATTGGGAGGCTTAGCAGTTGCCATTGGAGCTTTTGGTGCTCATGGACTTGCCGACATTTTGGCAAAACATGGTCGAATTGAAACTTTCGAGACAGCCGTAAAATATCATTTCTACCATGCCTTAGCTATACTTGCTGTTGGGATCATTATAGAATTGTACCCTGACAACAAATCCCTACCGAAGGCTGGGCATATGTTCTTAGTTGGTATAGTGATTTTTTCAGGATCCCTTTATACACTGTCCTTGACTGGAGTCACTTGGCTTGGAGCAATCACACCAATTGGTGGTGTAGCATTTATTATAGGCTGGATTTTCTTATTTTTAGCTACCAAATATAAAACTAAAAACGACTTATGATATTGAAAAAAAGTATCTTTTCCTTCATTCTATTTCTTCAACTTGTCTACGCAAAAGCTCAGCATCACGAACACCTGGAAGACAGTATAAGAATAAGGTATGAGGGGCTGAATGCATTGATTGGCCCAAACACTTTTTTCGACAATCATTTAACTGGATTTATGCTGTATGATTTGGATAGCCAATGGGTTCATTTCGAGAAAAACAGTCACATGAACTTCATTCCTGCATCCACAACAAAGTTGCTTACATTCTATGCATCTGCCGTTGTACTCAACAGGAAAACAAACACTTTCAGGTACACCGTACAGGGTGAGGAAATCACCATCTGGGGATCTGGAGACCCTTCATGGAGGTACAGCTTACTCCCACAGCCAAAAATTGAGGCTTTTTTGCAACCTTATAAAAAAATCAAATATTCGACATCTAACTGGAAGGACAACAGTTTTGGGAGAGGTTGGAATTGGGACGATTACTATTATGCATATTCAGCAGAAAGAAGTCCCCTACCAATCTATGGAAATATCGCCACCTTCAGAAATGTAAATGGGAGACCTCAAAGTAACATTCCCACGATAAGCATTGTAAGCTCAAGTGAACACCTTAACCTAACGACTCTCAGAAGAGATTTCCATAGCAACACATTCTATTACAACCCTAGAAGCTATACACACCCTGGCCCAATACTACCCTTTGTTACTTCAGCTGAACTAACAGCTGAAATATTAAGAGATATTCTCAAAAAGCCTGTTGAGGTTGTAAATACTACTTTACCCTCAACAGCTCAAAAGTATCAAGGAGGAGATTTACAGCCACTTTGGAAAGAAATGCTTCAGGAAAGTGACAACTTTATCGCCGAACAAATCCTTCTAATGGTCAGTGATGAATTACTTGGTGAGCTCAATGCTGAAAAGGCAATTCAGCAAGTTTTAAAAACTCATCTCGCCGACCTTCCTGACACACCACAATGGGTCGACGGATCTGGACTATCCAGACACAACTTGGTAACTCCACGGAGTATGGTGCAGCTAATTGAGAAACTTGACAAAATAATCCCCAGACAAGAACTTATTCGACTACTCCCTCAAGGAGGAATCAATGGTACTTTGAAGAACAATTATAAGGCGCCTACACCTTACGTTTTTGCTAAAACAGGCACCATCAGTAACAATCACTGTTTAGTAGGCATCATCAGATCAAACTCAAACAGGTACTACGCATTTGCTTTGATGAACAACAACTACCTCAATAAAGCATCGGAAATCAGGTCAGAAATGGAGAAAGTACTCCTTTTCATCAAAAATAATTTTTAAAACTCAAGCAAGCATTGACATGAACAAAAGGAACTTCATCAAATCTATAGGACTAGCATTGGGATCTCTTCCATTTATTGCTTTTAATTCAAAGGAATCTTCAGCAACCTATCCAGCCGCTATGCTCCCAAAACCGTTGAAAAAAGGTGACTGGGTTGGGTTGATAAGTCCATCAGCTGCCACAGCCGAAAGGGTTCAGTTCATGTTTGCACAAGAAGCTCTTGAAGCTTTAGGATTCAAGGTCAAGCTGGGAAAAAACCTTAAAAATCGGCACGGCCATTTGGCAGGAACCGATGAAGAGCGCGCTAGTGACTTGAAAGAAATGTTTGCAGACCCTGACATCAAAGGCATCATATGCATCAGAGGAGGCTCAGGAGCAGCAAGGATTTTGCCTTTGATCGATTATGAATTAATCAAAAAGAACCCTAAACCTCTCCTTGGTTATTCGGACATTACAGCATTGCACAATGCCATTCAAGCAAAAACTGGCTTAATCACTTTTCATGGACCCAACGGAACTGGAAGCTGGAACAGTTTCAATGTAAAGCAGTTTGAAGAAGTTTTTTTCAACAAAGCTTTGGTAACCTTCGAAAATGAAGCCCAAAAAGGTGACGACCTTGTGGTCAAAAACAATCGAACGTTTACATTACATCCTGGAGTCGTCGAAGGTAAAATTCTAGGTGGGAATTTGACCGTTCTCACAGCACTATCAGGAACTCCATATTTACCTGATTTTGAAGAATCCATTCTTTTCTTGGAGGATATTGGAGAAGACCCATACAAAATAGACCGAATGATGAGCACCTTGAAGCTCAATGGAACTTTAGACAAAATCAAAGGCTTTGTCTTTGGGCAATGCACAGACTGTAGCCCTTCTGGTGGCTATGGATCGTTGACAGTAGATGATATCCTAGATCATTACATCCTACCCTTGGAAATTCCCGCATTCAAAGGAGCGATGATTGGACATATACCAAAGCAATTTATTATTCCTGTAGGAGCCAAAGTGAGACTTGACGCCAATAAAAGTACCATCACTATGGTAGAAGAAATATTTGGATAAAACATGAAAAAACTAGCTAACAGCATTTTGCTATTGACATTGATTGTAGCTTGGCAAAGCTGCATTTCTTCTCAAAGCCTTCAAAAAAATCAAACTGAAATGGATTCAAATAAACTCACCTACCTTGCCCTTGGAGATTCTTACACCATTGGTGAAGGAGTAGAAAAACCTGATCGATACCCAAATCAACTTGTCGCCAAGCTCAAAAACACAGGTATAGCGTTCAATGAACCAACTATCATAGCCACTACTGGATGGACGACTGATGAGCTTCAGAGAGGTGTAGAAGATGCTCAAATTAAAGGTAAATTATACGACCTAGTGACCCTTCTCATCGGGGTCAACAATCAGTACAGGGGCAGGTCTGTAGAAAATTTCAGAGAAGAATTCCAAGCTTTACTTCAAGAGGCCATCCGATTTGCAGGAGAGGATACATCAAAAGTAATAGTGCTTTCGATTCCAGATTGGGGAATCACTCCCTTTGCCAGCGATAGGAATGTAGATACAGAAAAGGTAAAAAGGGAAATAGATGCTTTCAATAGTGCCAAACAAGCTATATGCTCAGAGCTTGGAGTCACTTACATAGATATTACAGCACATTACCGCAAGTATGGAAACCAGCCTAAATCTCTGGTATCGGACAAACTTCACCCAAGCGCATGGATTTATGATCATTGGTCTGACTTATTACTAGGAGTGATTGAAAAATGATTTAGAAAAATCAACTGATATAAAAACAAAAAGCAGACTTGAAAAGCCTGCTTTATTGAATTCACTAGGTTATGTTTATTTATTTACCTTTAGGTAAAACATTGGAAAGTAAAGACACCTTTTCAATTGGCTCTGCTGCATTAGAATAAACACGAACTACAGAGTTTTGCTTACCCATTTTACCAGCTGAATTAAATACTACTTTCATTTCTCCTTTTTCACCTGGAGCTATCGGTGTCTTTGGCCAATTTGGAGCAGTACATCCACAAGTAACGGCAACATTAGAAATCACAAGAGGTGTATCACCAGTATTTTCAAATACAAAAGTGTGTTCTACTTTATCACCTTGAGTGATATCTCCAAAATCAATGGACTTTTCTTTGAAGATAATTTCTGCACCTTTTTTCTCCTGCGCTTGAGCAGCAAATACAAAAAGCACCATAACCATTAATAAACCTAACTTTTTCATTTTCTTATTTTATTTAATTTTATTCTTTTACTAATCACAAATTCAATCTTAAACATTGCGTCTAGATTAAACTATCTCTGGATTCTCCCCATTAATGTAAAACTTTGCATGAAAGTTCACCATGAACAGTTCTTTTTTAGCCCTAGTTACAGCCGTATATAACCATCTCATATACTCCTTATCAACTTGCTCCTCTGTTAAGAATCCTTGATCCACAAAAACAGCATCCCATTGACCACCTTGCGATTTGTGACATGTCAAGGCGTAGGCGAATTTAATTTGTAGCGCCGAAAGATAGGGATCTTTTTTGATCAATTCCATTCTTTCAGATTTATTAGCCACATCCGCATAATCCTCCGAAACTTGTCTATATAATTCCTTATATTTTTCAGGCTCTAAAGAAGGAGAACTAGTATACAAGGTGTCAAGAATCACTTTTGCTTCGAAGTTTGGTTCTTCGGGGTAATCGATCAGCCTCAACTCTAATGTCGCAAATCTCAAGCCATAAATTTCTTCAAAAGATCTGATTTTTGCAACTTCAGCAAAATCACCATTGGCTAGAAAATTCACCTTCTCAGAGTCTGCCATATAAGTATAATTGTTTTTGACAATCATAAGCAAATCTCCAGCACTAATCTCCTCTTCAAAAAAATGAATTGTTCTCCTGATGTACTGATTGTATTGCACAGCCATTTTGTTGGATCTGGTAATGATTGTGGTACTCTCCACCCCATATTTTTGATATGCATACCTAAGTCCATCTTCTAATCTCTCCCCTGTCATTTTGAAGAAATCTTTGAAACCTTTGGTGTAAAAACCAATCCTAGGTTTGTCTAGTACTACTTGCTGTCTAAGCAATGTCGCATTGTAAAGAATTCCAGAGTTCAATTGTTGCCTCATCACTTCAGTCAGTTCAATTTCATCTGCTTGGATTCTAAAATTCCTTATCAGATACTCCTTATCCAAAGCTGGACTTTGCTGACTACCTACTGGTGGCAGCTGCGCAGTATCGCCTACAAGCAAAAGCCTATTGCTACTTTCTTGATACACAAAATGAATTAAATCCCTCAACAAGCTCCCAGCTCCATCATCAGCAAGCATAGATGCCTCATCGACGATGAACAATGTATCTTTGTAGTAGTTTTTTGACAATTCAAATCCACTACCAAACTCAGACATATTCTCTTTGGGACGATAGATAATTTTATGTATTGTAAATCCAGCTCTACCACTATAGTTTCCCATAACTTTAGCCGCTCGGCCTGTTGGTGCCAGTAGCAAAGACTTAAAATTCAATTTAGGCAAGCTTTTTACTAATGCAGAGATCAAAGATGTCTTACCAGTACCAGCATATCCTCTAAGGACAAAGGCCATAGGGTTTTCAGAATCCCAAGAGAAAAAGAAATCCATTTTATCAAAAAATCTCCTTTGCCCTGATGTAGGTTCATGAGGGAAATTTCTATGCAAAAGCAAAGAAGGCTTTGGTCTGAATTGATTATCTTTATTGTTCATGTAGCTACGAAGCTAAGCTTAAAATGGAGAAATTGGAACAAACGATTACAGAGAAATTCGGCAACAGGCTAAGAGTCAGGGTAAATGGAGTTTTAATCGTAGAAAATAAAATCCTTCTCATCAAACATAAAATGGGTAATGGGAAGTTTTTTTGGAATGTTCCAGGAGGAGGTATGAAATTTGGCAGCTCCGCAGTGGATAACTTAAAACGAGAATTTTTAGAAGAAACAGGACTTGATGTTGAAGTAAAAGATTTCTTGTGTACATTTGAATACTTGGAACAACCTCTACATGCAATTGAGTTATATTTCGAGGTGAGCATTAAAAGTGGCGTTTTAAAAATGGGAAAAGACCCAGAGCTTAGTGAGGACATGCAGTTGATCACAGAAATTAGCTTTCTCGACATGAATAATCTTGCGCTCATCAAAAAATCGGAGAAACATAGACTGTTTTGGGGAATAAATTCCTTGAATGATGTGAGAAAATTGAAAGGATATTTTAATTTTGAAAATAATTATCTAAAATAGCACTTTATTAGAAATACCATCAACCTTATCAAGTAGATTAAATCAAATCAAAAATGACTTTAACTAGAATATTATCTATTGTCTTCCTTATTGGTGCTTTGGGCCTAGGATACAAGCTTTACGACAGCGTTGATAGCGTAGTAGAAGCAGAAAAAGAAATCGAAAGAACAGAGAACAGAATCATCGAAAAGCTTAAAATGCTCAGAGATGCTCAAATTGCATACAATGCATCCAATGGTGAATATGCCTCAAACTGGCAAGATTTGAAAAACTTCATCCAAGGAGGAGAAATTTGGTTAGTTGAAAGAAAAGAAACTACCAAACTATTGGAATATGGCAAGGAAGAGACTACCGTAACACTAGATACTTTGGGTTCTGTAGGGGTAATTGACTCACTTTTCAATGCAAGAAAATACCCTAATTTCAACCTTGAAAATTTAAATGTTGTGCCTGGATCTGGAGGTAAAACCTTTGAGTTTTTCGCTGATAAAGTGGAGAGAAATAGCAGGGAGATACCGGTATTCGAGATTAAGGATCCAGACCCTATCAACCCGAAAAGAAGATTGAACAACAAGGAAAAAGCGCTAAGAGTTGGGTCAAGAACAGACTCTTCTACAGCTGGTAACTGGGAATAATCTTGGCTAATTCTTTAGAAAATATTCAAGAGAATAAGTATAGCGATAAATTTGACACGAATTTAGTGTCAAGTTTATCGCTTTTATTGTTTGAAGAGAAATACATCCTTTTTGCAAAAGACGGAAATGAAGCTATTACAGCGATTCATCAAAAGTTTTTTTCCGATTATGCCTCATTGAAAGATGTACTTCAGAGGGACAAGCTTTTCAATCTACAAGTTCCAGCCAAAATACTTATTTACGATGAAAATTTCGCATTGATTCCAGGAGTCTTATTTGATATCAATCAACTCAGCACTTATCTTTCTTTCGCTCAAGACCCAAGTACTTCTCAAGCCGATTACTTTAGCAGTATAGACAGCAACAACTTATATATTGCGGGAGCTATTTCGTTATCTCTACATGAGATATTGACCAAAGGAAGACAAAAAGCTAAAATTCATCATGGAAGCACCTCTTTTTTGGCTTATCTACTAAAAGACAAAAGCACTTACCTCAACCAGGAAATATTCATTTATCTAAGAGATAAGCATTGCTTTATTGCTGCATTCAAAAACAATCAATTGGCAAACTTCAATACTTACGCTATAGAAAGTAAAGAAAGTCTCCTTAATTACTCTTTTGGTATTTTGTCTCAATTAAATTTTGACAGGAAGTATTGCAAGGTCACCGTAATGGGAGATTATCTTGCTTTAAACATTGATCAAGATTTTGGTAATAAATATTTCAAAAACTTTGTATTGACTCAACCTAAGCAAAATCAAAAGTATTTAAGTGGAGTTGAAGTGTTTTTAAACTCTCCTCTATTTGAAGCTCATTGGGAATATAATTAAGCCACTTAGACATGAATAAAATTGCGATATTCCCTGGGTCTTTTGATCCATTTACCAAAGGACACCATGATATTGTCAAGAGAAGCTTAGAGCTATTTGACAAGGTTTATATAGGCATAGGTTACAATTCATCGAAAAAGAATAGGTACTTCGAGATAAACGAAATGGTAGCAAAAATCAAAGGTGTATATGAATCTGATGATCGCGTTGAAGTAATCGTATATAATGAGTTAACAGCTTTTTTGGCAAAAAAAATTGGAGCAAACTTTTTAATCCGAGGGCTTAGAAACACCACGGACTTTGAATACGAAAATACAATCTCTCAAATGAATAGGAATCTCAACGAAAGTTTGGAAACCGTATTCCTTATCACATCCCCAGAATTTGCAGCAATCAGCTCTACAATAATACGTGATGTCCATCGCTATGGAGCAGATATTCAAGCATACCTTCCTTACGAAGTCTGAACTTTAGGTTCCATCTTCAAAAACCTTTTATACAAATAGCGCATTGATGGATAAGAATTCACCAAGGCTACTTTTGCTTCTTGATGATTCAACCATTTGATATCTTCTATCCCCTCCTCTTTTTGGGGCTTCATACCAGTATCATTTAAATTCTCCATTGAAAACCAGTAGGTTTTCTTCAGGATACTCTTTCGATTGTGAGTATAAGTATGCCATGTTTTACATATTTCCGCTCCTAGTTTGACCGAAATTGCGCATTCTTCTTCTACCTCACGAATAGCACATTCGGAAGGAGTTTCTCCCTTCTCAAATTTACCTTTAGGTAAATCCCATTTCCCTAACCTGTGAATAAAAAGTACCTTTTCTCCTTTTTTGACAACACCCCCAGCAGCTTTGATAATGGTAAACCTACTTTTGATAAACTTTTTCAACTCATCCGTATTTGTAGAGACCAAAACAACAGAATCTAAGTTTTTAAGCTTCCTAGTGCGTAATAAATAAAGTAGCTTGATAATAATATCCTTTGACGGATTAGTTATTAATACGTCATCATGGAAGTTTGCAGAAGTAGGTAAATCTAAAGGGTTTTCATAGATGCATTCAAAGGTTCTATCTTTCGGGAGCTCATGAGGAGTCAATATATCCAAAGGCTTATCATTGATAAAAATTTTCATCGTACTAGGTACTAATTTGAGTATGAATGATTATTACATTCAAAAATGCATAAAAAAAATCAACCTGCACAATTCCAACTCCCTTTTATCTGCTATTTTTGAGGTATGAAATTACTTGACAAAACTATAGCGGCTGAAATCGCCTTAAATCTCCTCGAAATTGAAGCTATAAGATTACAACCAGACCAACCATTCACTTGGGCTTCTGGATGGAAATCACCGATATATTGCGACAACAGACTTTCACTGTCGTATCCAGCAGTACGTTCCCTTATCAAAGACAACTTGGTGAAAGCCATACAAACACAATTTTCAGATGTTGAAGCTATTGCAGGTGTAGCTACTGCAGGAATTCCACAGGGTGCTTTATTAGCCGACGCTTTAGGTTTGCCATTTGTCTATGTAAGATCGAAAGCCAAAGGCCATGGAATGGAAAACATGATAGAAGGCAAAATTACACCTGGGCAAAAAGTTGTTATTGTAGAAGATTTGGTATCTACAGGTGGTAGCTCTTTGAAGGCAGCAAAAGATTTGAAAGATTCTGGATTCCAGGTATTAGGTATGGTTGCTATATTCACCTATGGATTTGATATTGCTACGCAAAATTTTGAAGAAGCTGGTATAGATTTAGTTTGTTTAAGCAATTATTCCGCTATGCTTCCCCAAGCATTAGCAAAAGACTATATTGATGATGAAACATTGGCTTCGCTGGTAGAATGGCGAAAAGACCCAAGTACTTGGGGAAGATAAGAATTTATTGATACAACAAGATTATGCTTTTAAAATCCCAAGACCTAGATCTTGGGATTTGTTTTTAAAACATTGGACGCTTAAGGGCTACCTTTGAGATCATCGAGGTTAAAATTCAGCACGCAGAAACGCAGAGAGTTTCTAAGCAAAAAATGGATAGATTGGACATTTTGTGGACAATAAAGGCTTTTGTGACATGCTTTCATTTTTTTATCTCTTATTGCTAATTCACTAAAAAGTGCGGTTAAAAACAATCGCTACTCAGCACAAACTTCCTCTTTACTATATTTCGCCGAAGCTGTCTACCCATTGGAAGAGGCATATATCCACTATATATCGCAAAGCATATATCATATCTCTACATCAAAATCTACTTATCAGAAAAAAATACACAAAACTCAAGATCATCATCAAAAGCTCTTGTTTCTCGTCTCTGGTTCCTTTTCTCTTGTCTCTAATTTCTAACTTCTCGCTTTCCCCATAAACGCCAAAAGCCTCTCAGTTTCCTGAAAGGCTTTTTAATAATGTGGCGGCGACCTACTCTCCCGGGTGTAACCCCAGTACCATCGGCGCAGCAGGGCTTAACTTCTCTGTTCGGGATGG
>NZ_JAKZGP010000026.1 GCF_022549775.1 Belliella filtrata
GGGTGGTTCAACAAGCCATTTCCCAAATACTCACAGGTTTATACGAGCCACAGTTTAGCGACCATAGCTATGGGTTCAGACCAAGTGGCGGCGCCCATCAAGCACTCAAGAAGTGTAGAGATTACATTACGGGAGGATATAGCTATGCAGTTGACTTGGACTTGGAGAAGTTCTTCGACAAGGTAAAGTAAACGGAATCATGGATAGGAAAACGAATGGCTATTCCATCAAGGAGGAAAATGATGAAATCCCCCTGAAAAGATTCCTTCTATGCAACAGTTGTGGTAAATCGATGAGAGGGTATATTGTAAAAAGTAAAAAGCTGTATTATTACAAGTGCTGCACGATTGGCTGCAAAAATAATAGAAGTGCGAAATGGCTAAATGGGCATTTTAAAAAGATACTTGGTTACTTCAACCTAAGTGCTGAGCCAAGCCTGACAAAACTGATAAGGGAACAGACAGTGGCCACATTCAACAAATTTGCAGGTCAACAGGGAGATGAATGGAAAGTGTTAAAAGATAAGAAAAAGGAATTGGAGAAAAAGATTATGAGGTTGGAAGAGCGCTATATCAATGAGGAGATTGACAGTGAACTCTACTATCGTTATGTAAAAAAATTCAAGCAGGAATTGGATGAAACAGACAAACTTTTGGCGAAATCGTCAAAGAGGGGGTCGAACCTTGAAAAGTGCATTGATTTAGCGATGGATTTCTCCACCAAACTGGCTCAGAAGTGGGATTCTTGTGATTATGTGACCAAACAACAAATCCAAAAATTGATCTTTCCGGAAGGCATATTTTATGACCGAAAAAAAGATGAGTGTCGAACTTCTAGGATAAATTTTGTCTTTTTGTATGTTGCTCATCTACAGCAAGTTACAAGTAAAAAACAAAGAGGCATCCCCGAGTTGAACCTCGATTATGCCTCTTTTGCCGGTCTAGTAGCGGGAACAGGACTTATTTAAACATATTAAAACCAAATGGTTACAGCTTTAGGGGGACAAAATAGGGGGCAGAAGTCAATGGTTTTATGAATTTGAATTGATTTGAATCAAGTTGAAATAACTGATTAGGAATAATTAATTTACATTTAATCCTTCTATTGCCAAAATCACTTGTGGAGAGATTCATGACATATTGAACAAACAGAAACCAACCACTTGATCGGTTCTTTTCCTAGTTTTCTTTTTGCATATCGTTTATGATGAACTTCAGTTGCTGGAGCACCACAATATACACATTGCCAATTATCTCTTCTTAATACAATATAACGTTTTCTTTGCCAGGCATCTGACTTCAGATAAATATTCCTGTAATAATCACGCCTACGTTTTCTTTTTATAGACCATATCAATCGTTTAAATAGCCATACTGCTATTAATGATAGAATTAAAACCAGAGACTGAAAATCCATACTTTAAGGATTAGCTTTATTGAAGAAAGTGTTTTTCTTTAAAATCACCAAATTATGTTCTATTCCCCTAAAGCCTTTGCTTTAGGGGACGGGAATTTAAAATAAGTGTAAATTCTTGCATTCTTTGCACTTCTTGCAGTTTGTGACTATCCTTCTTTGAATCGATGATTTTGAAGTCAATTTACTGCAAGGTTTATGCAAAGAGTGCAAAGATTTTTTATTCAAGTCGTGTCCGTGGTCAAGCCTAAGATCATTAACAGATTTGACCTCTATTAAATATCTACCACTACTATACTTTATTAAATGCACAGACCTTCGTTTTTACACTTCAGCCATTATTTATATGAATCAATCTTGTACTAGGTTTTTTTAGTTTTAATGGTTCCGTTCAATTTTTCATTTTCAAAATAATAAGCACCACTAATTTCTAATCTTCCGTGATACTCAGTTCCGAATGATCGACCGCCAATTATTTGCTTTTCTCCCAATACCGTCCAAACAACTTTTAAATTATTTTTATTTAGAAACTTCAAAAAAGAATGTTTTCTAACAAGCAAATATGATTTCGAATTATGATAAACATTTGGTGCAAAGCATTGTGCCACTTTGGCGTCGTCAACAAATTCCCCTTCTCTTGGACTATATTTTAAATCCATACCCTTATGAATAACGGTACTTGGTTTTAAAAAACTAATAGGTTCTTCTTTTGATTTATCAAACTCTTCCTCCCATAAAAAACTTTGTGCAGTTACATGGACTTCTGCTACATACTCCCTTGATTTCCTGTCATGAACTTCAGTCCATTCAGTGCCTCCATACAATTCAGACATAAAATAGTCCTGAGCAGGTGACCAATAATATTCTCTGCTGAACATTTCGTATCTGTCTCTACTTTCAGGCATCCAACGCCCCATGAATTCCTGTTCGATAGCCCAATCTTTAAATGAGTCGTACTCATCATTTTTAACTAGATAACTTCTGATGTGACACCACAGCTCTTTATGTGGTTGATCCCATTTTTCTTCACCAATTTTTTTCGGTTCTGACCAAGATGGGTAACCCTCCAATACCAACCATTCTTCTCCCAGATCATCTTTAACCTGGATGATTTCTTCCATTTTAGGCAATACATTTGAATCATTCACCCAGCTTTTGTTTGTACAGTCCCAGTTAAATATTTTGTTGTTAACCCACCAGAAATCTCGAGGCTCGTCTTCATCATAACTACCTGTTTCACTAATAAGCAATGTTGGATCAATATCTCTTATGTAAGGGTCCCAAGGACCTTGGTATGGCACTTCTTTTTCCTTTTCAAAACTCCATCTTTCATATTTCTTGAAATTGTCCGAAACTCGCGCTACCATTTCGTAAAGAGCAATCCACTGGTACTTTTTGCCAATTCTTTCAATTGTAGAAGCTCGCCTTTCATATGAATTAGTGTTTCTGTCGTATTCTCCATGTTTTTCTACGTCATAACCATATTTTTCAAAAATCCACTCAACAGCAAGATTACTAAGCTGGTTTGTATTAACATCCCATGAACTTAAAGCACTTTCAAAAGTGTATCTTCCAAAATCTCCGTATCCACCAGTACCTCGACCGTATTCGGTTGTCATTGAACTAAGAATCGAATTCTGAGACCAATAATGCTTTTTGAAGTCCTTAGCGTCATAATCAAATTTGTATTTTTTATCGATTTTCTTATTAGTCACGATTTTGTGAGGAAATAAACTTCTGTATGGAGGTCTTACATCTTCAATATCAAAAGGTAATTCAGTACCCGAGAAACTTGTAAACTCAATTACTCCTCTTGCATAATCACGGAGTAGAACATGCGGATAAACTTCATCTTTATCCTTAAATATGGTTATGTATATATAATCACTTAAGACTGCTAATTCCTCTTTCTTATTTGTTCTCACTGCACAACCGTAAGCAACTGCAAACAAACGATCATAAACGTAAGGGTCGTTAACTCCTTCAAACATTTTTAGGAGCTCTAACAATACATTAAGCCTATTTTGCAATAAACAAATCAATGCTTTTGTGGAACAATCCCTGAGTTTTCTATTGGTGGAAGTGTGAAACCATGACAAGGTAATGCTCGAAAGTAAAACTGATTCATCCGAGATGTGCGATTTGTCCGTTTCGCTCCATGCCCAATCAATAAGCTGTTTTACTGATGATTCATTGTCATATTTGTATTTAAGTAATTGAGTCCAATTTGCATCTCGGTCAGCAAGTGAGAACTTGAGTAAATGATTATGTAAAGAGTGGGCATTGAAGAAATGGTTTGGTATTGCTGTAACCGCAAGAATAGTTTCCCAGAAATAATCATGTGTACCTTGGTAGGATAATGCATGTTCATTTACATATTTCTTTGACTCTTCATTAATGGTATCTACCTTTCTCCAAAGTAAACTTTCAACAAAAGACTCAACAATTGGATATTTATCCTTTAGGTCAGGAATAAGGCTATAAAATTCATACCCTTTGATTTCAGGAATTTGAATTGAAAATGCCTCAATTAGTCCTTTGTACCTATAAACTGCGTTTTCATTTTCTACGTATTTGTAGAGTTTGCCATTTTCTTTGAAATCTTTTTCTAATTCAGGATATTGTTCAAGCAAGTATTGAACAGTTAAATGGTCTTCAAATCGCTCGTAGGCTAAATAAACTCCCTCTTCATAATCATCCGCTTCTTTCCAAAAGAGGTTTTTTGATATTACACCTTCTGTAATTAATTCATCTATAAATCCTATTTTGTCGATAAAACTTGAAATAGCTTCATTGACGACTTCATAAGCTTGTTCATATGGCACATATCTAAGTTCATTGTCAACTTTGCACTTTATTAAAGCATTAATGGATTTAAGTACTAGGTTTAAACTATCTGAGTACCCAACTCTTTTTGGTTTCGATAAAACAATATTGACGTTTTTGACGAAAAAGTTAATTATTGAAGTTATGCCTTGAAGGCCATCTGGGATGCGGGTTAATCCTGCCTTATTAATCCCCTCACAAAATAGTTTTAAGAAGAGTGGGTTTTGAAATTCTGGGTGTAAAAATGGTACACTGGGCAGTTCAATGCTGTAATTGTCAAAAAACAATTTGCTTGCTTCATATTCGATATTCCTAAATCCATAATGATGATGTTCTACTATTTCCAGACTAGACCTTTCTTCTTCTGGAAAAATTAAATTTTTGTAGGAAGTTCTTATAGTGAATACAAGCCCAAGCCATTCATATTTCTTTATATCATTAATGAAGCTTATTACAAACTCATTCCAGAAGTAATTTCCTTTTCCTTCATTGATCGCATCAATAAAAAGAACTATTCTCTTTCCGGACTCTTCGGCTCGTTTATTTAATTTTCTAAGAAAATCTGCTGACTTAGAGTTGATTTGAAGTCTTTTGAAAATTTGTGTCCATGGATCTTCTTCCGTAACAAAATGCTGCCCCAGAAGAAAAACACTTTCATGTTCTTTTCTAATTCTCCTTGAAACTATATCTCCAATCAAATGTGATTTCCCAATGCCAGCTTCACCATCTAATAATAAAAAAGGATTATTCGCAAGTTTGAATGAAGAGCCATGAATTAAATTTTGAAAAGTAGAAAGCTCGTGTTCAAACTCTCTAATGTTTCTTAATTCAGTACCGTATTTATGATAATATTGGTAGTCCTTTTTTTCTTTTTGTACTTTACGTTCTTCCGTTATATAGTAGTTATAAATATCTTGAACAGAGCTTTGAGACTTGTTCAATAAGTCTTCAAAGTCACTTATCGGAATTGGTGCAGTTCCTAAGAAATCAGTATTGTGAAATAAATTCTGTAATTCATCAAATTCATTTTCCAAGCTCTCAAGACTTTCTTTAACTTCAGGTTGATTCTTTAATACCTTTTTCCCTTTTATCAGAAACTGATCAAATTGCTTTGTTACCTTCCTTTTAAACTGATTGGTTCGTCCCAGACCTTCGAATATTTCAGATATTTCAAGTTTTACATTTAGTTCAGGAGTGTATCTTTTCCCTAGGTCATCAATTGATGATTTACATTGCTCCTTGAACCAATCTTGATTAGGTTGAAATGTTAACTCCGACTTAATACCTTCAATCTTGTCATCAATATCCTTTGAAAGGCGGTTGAAAATGTTGCCTGTAATACTTTCAACTGTTACTTCAATACCTGTTTTTTTAGCCTTTATCTCTTGAAGCCATACATATGTAAATAGAAGAAGCAAAATAATAATCAACAGAATGCTCCACCAAGGAAGGCTTATACTTACCCAAAAATGTATTGCTCCCCAAAATACTTCTAGCCACGTATCATTAGCATCTTGATAAAGTTTGGCTGTTACTTTTACTACGAACTCCAGTTTATTCGCGATTTCTCCCAGAATTACCAATGCTAAAGGAACTGAAATGCTCCAATAGGTTTTTCGTAGCCTCAGTTTGAATACCCAAGAAAGTATCCATTCAACAAGAGGCTTTATTTTTTCTAATTTATTCATTCAACTAGTGGTTGCATATAATTATTATTTAGTTTTTAGCCATGCTTTTGTTTGAGAAAAAACCAAATTTTTTAAAAAGAGACTGATAGCTTTTATCGTAAAGATGGCAACTTTTCCAAAGCATAAATTACTTCAAGATTTATGCTTAATGGAGCAAATAACAAAATAAATTGCAGATAATTCTATTACCTCCTCCTAAAATTACGCCTATAAATAAATTACTAACTAATAAGTATATTTAATTAATTTAAAGTGAAATTTAAGTAATATTAAATTTATTTCCCCAAAAGCCTTGTGGCTTCAGAGGAAGAAAAATTTAAAAACATATTACTTTTGCATTCTTTGCACTTCTTTCAGTATGCGATCAAATGGCTTAAAAATGCTGATTTTGAAATAAAATTCCGACAAAATTCCTGCAAAGAGTGCAAAGATTTATTACTAGTTTTTAATCGCTCCAGATCATGATAGTGGTTTTCACATCCTCAATCTCCCTAATCAGATTATTTTCAACGTCATATAATTTACTTTCAATGTCATCCAACTTACTTTCAATATCATAAAAATTCAAACTTAAATCATCAGTATTACCCATGCTATTTATTTGATTTTTTAGTTCATTAATGTCCTGACGTTGATTTAAGATCATTATGATTGAAAAAACAAGAAGCACAATTGTTATTAATTGAAAGCTTGAAGAAATCCAGTTTTTGAATTTAGAAAATCTATTATCCATAATTTCATTAGTTTAATCTAAGCAATTTGACTATCTATGTCAGGTCCTCTTCCCATCCATTGCACTATTTGTTCTACAGAGAAAATCTTGCGCAATAACTTGAAAATATTTTAGATACCGCTCGTAAAACTACCCCTTTCTCAACTCTTAAAAAATACCAACTACAGGGTATTTTTGATCAAATTTTAATGGTTTCGTATAAAAATTTCATTTAACTTCCCCAAAAGCTTTTGCTTCAGGGGAAACAAAATTTAAAATGATGCCCCTTTCTTGCATTCTTTGCATTTCTTGCAGCATGTGGCCATACGGCTTGGAATCGATGATTTTGAGTTGATTTCACTGCAAGGTTAATGCAAAGAGTGCAAAATATTTAGAGGCTACTCTAGCTTCTTCGCATTCTCCAACTCTTCAATAAAGGAATAGACATTTGAAGAGGGATTATTGAAAAGTTTGGATTCTTTGGCTATTTCACAGGCTTTTTTAGAATCTGTATTGAGCTTGTCTGCTAGTTTTTTTTTAATTATTCCTTTTTTGTATGTACTTGTTCTTATTACGATTACACAGCTCTTTAATATATTCATCTCTCGTGATAGTAGCCTTCTGATTTTTGTAATGATATAAAAACTAAAGCTCAATAGAAGTATTAGAGATGATCAACTTGGCATCGTCAATTTCCTTTAATTGATCAATAATCTTGGAAATATCACCGTCATAGAACAAAAAATCCTTATCCTTCGGATCCGTTGGCTTGCCTTGTTTAGTTTTCTTGATGTAACTGGATTTTATAACCAACCTCAAGGGATTGGATGCCGTCAAGGTGGCATTATTGTACAAGAACAGAAAAGTAATAGAAGTACTTTTTTAGCAGAATTTCGAACTTAAATATTTTTTGCTGGACAGCGAGAACGGAACCAAAACCCAAATATGGATGGCGTTAATCCTTAACCTCTTATTTACACTCCTACACAAGCGAATAAAAGACGCGGAGGATTTTTCCACCATGGTTATGGTGGCAGCAAAAAATTCATGTTTATTTATCAGTCTGGAAAAATTTCTTCTCCATACCAAAGTTTACTTTAAAAATAGATTTCAAAAAGACTTTCAGAAAGTACAAACTCAATTATTCCTTACTGGACAGGGGTACTTTTTGAACTCCAACAAAAAGTCCTCTAAAATGATATTAGAGGACTTTTTTCTAATTTCGAAATTTAGTCGGACGACATTAATTTGAAAATAGTGTAATTGGAATTTAAATTTTCATCCATGGAATTTAAATTCTGATTTTAAAATTTCAATAACATCCATAAGAATGATTATTTGCTTATCTTTTTCTTTTATAATTTTTTCTTTTTCAAATATTATTTTTTCATAAAACAATTTTGCTTTTTGTGTATCTAATAAATTAGGAAAAAGCTCACTATCTTGACTATTTATTTTTGAATTATTGTAATTAATTATGGGCAATTGATTAGACAAAAAATATTCTGGCTTAATGTGGTAAAATTCTGCTAACTGCTTAATCCTTTCTAAGGTTAATTTAGTTTTTCCTGATTCGAGATTAGAATAAGTTTTCTGATTAATGTCCAATACATTAGCTACATACTCTTGAGAGAAGTCTTTAGATTCTCTCAGTATTCGCATGATTTTTTGTGCATTTACCATATTTATAAAATTTTAAATCAATAAAATTTAGTTCCTTTTCCTAAAAGGTGTTTCTACTCATCATCGTAACTTATTGATTTACTGAATAAATTTTGAGATTTATTTTTTTTAACTCTAGTCATAACATTATATAAAAGGTGCTTGAACACATTGACACAATTTAAAACGATTCTCTCTATAGGTAAATGTTATTTTGGATTTATTAAAGTTTCTTTTTCTTTACCTTCAGTGCTTTTTATTCTGTAATATGTTCTTTTTGAAATCCCTAGAGCTTCGTATATGTATTGATCTGGAAGAATATTTATGAGGTTTGGGTACGATTTTCTCAATTCATTGAGCTTGCGGTTATTTGGAATACTTTTAAAGCTCATCCATTTATCTAAATAAATATTACAAGATTGGTTAATTTTGACAGCCAAAATTGCTAAACTAGGGTTAAATTTTAATATCTGCTCTTCATCTGATTTTTTAAGTGCACCAAAAACACATTCAGTTAATGCCATGATTTTCAAATCTGTTTTAGCTGAATTTGAATATGAGTTGAAATCACAAGCAATTGAACCAGGAACATAAATTTGTCTACAAATAAATTTATTTTTGACTTTTTGAAATAGCCCAATATATCCTTTCACAATAATTCTGCTGTTTAATTCTACTTCATTTGTACTTTTTAATACTTCATTTTTTTTACAGATTTGTAAAATCATAAAATCAAATACTGGATTTATTTCAGCAAAAGATACTAGATGAATTTTTAGAATTAAATCGTAAATTTCTCTTTTTACATATAGGTTCATATCGAAATTTTTGAATAAAAATTACTTAATCAAAAAAAATTACTCTGAAAATTAAAAAATAGTGTCAAATGACACAATATTGCGCTATTTGTACTATATCCAATACTTTCACAAAAAATTGTGGGAATTTTGATTATCCATTTCCAAAACTACCTTTTTTCCTTAATTATTGAAAAATCCCTATAACAGGAATTCTTGATTAAATTTGAGGGAATTTGAACAGAAAAGTGATTTTATTTTCCCCTAAATCATTTGCAACATGGGAAGAACAATTTAAAATAATTCTTCTTCTGTGGTTTCTTTACATTACTTGGAATATGTATGCATATTGTCTGGAATCGATGATTTTGTGGTTATTTTACTTAAAGATTTCTACAACTAGATTCTAAACATTGCAGATTCAAGTATATCTCTTTTTGAAGATTAGTACCACCACCACTTATTTAGCTAAATCATAGGTTGCTTGTAGTCTTATCCAAAGCTTAGCATAGCCGCCAAATACCTTTTCAATTTTAAAAGCAAGGCTTGGTGTTATGCCAGTTTTACCATTAACTATATTTGTTAAAGTTGAGCCAGATATATCTAAGAGCTTTGCAGCCTTGCTAATTGTTAAACTTCTACCTTCTAAAATTTCCATTTTTAGTATCTCCCCAGGATGCGATAGTTTCATTTCTCTTTTCATAGCAATGTATTTCTTAATAGTCTAAACAAAAAAGCAATTAATTTTATTCATAATTCAGATATTAACAGTCGCTCACATCATATGTAATGGCATTTAATGCTTAAACTTAAACGGATCAAAGTGATGTCTATATGTTAGCATTGAAAATTTCATCTTAAAATTAAAGTGATTTTTTAATTATATAAATGACTACAATTTCCATAAAAAAATTATTTCACCAACTCCTGACTACCATTCAACTCATTATTAATACCTCTACAGGCAATCCCAAGAGCTCGTGAAGGTTTCTGTCCATATTTATAGTCAAAGCTCGCTTAAGATTGAGTACAAGGCTTACAGTAGTCTTACTGCCAATGGCAGAGATTAAGTTTTTATATTTAATCTCTGCCATTTCCATTGCTTCTTTGATAGCAGTAATAGGCTCAGGCAATGCGATAGATTAATGTTCCTTTTCATACTTGTCTATAAGTGTAACCAATAGCTCTGCTTCCATTCCTTCAGGACTATCTGGATTGGCATCAAATATTGAAGAAAGTCTCTTTAAAGCATTTTCATATTCTGCTCCGTGGTGATGATTTTATCCCATTTCATATCTTAGATTTGATTTTACGGTTTAAAACTGACCAACTGTATTGGCATCAACTTTATCATATTCAGCATGCGTGCCGATAAACTTGATAAAGACCCATTGTCTGAGGTAACTGATATGGACAATTAGATGATATTTATTTCTTGTTTTATTAAATACCATCCGATTTTTTTTTGACTGGATCAGAATCAGGAAAGTCTTTGACTACATCCAATGTTTTGTCATTCAGCCCCTTTTGTAATGGATATACATGTTTCTAGGCTAGCTTTAGCATCAGGATGCTTTTCATAGAAATTTACCAAATCACTTAAGGAAATGATATTTTTCGATTAAATCTGTAATTATTAAATTTAAAGACATAAAAAAATTTTCGTTATGAAAACTTTTTAGAGATTTTTTAAACTATAAAATCATTCTAATGTAATACTCGATCTGAAATTTCTTTTGCTATTTCTTCTATTGTGAAACTTGAAGTATTTAAAGCCAACATATCAGCAATGATTGGACTAAATTCCATTACTTCATTTTTGCTGATTTTATGCCAAATTGGTAGAATAACTTTTTCTCCGTTCACTTCTCGTGCAAAAAGTCCATCCAGTTCTCTTTGCGGCCATTCTTTGCTAAAAAAAGCTTCTGATAAAACCACTATTCCGTAGCGCGAATTTCTCAAACCATTATCTATAGAACGCCTGAGACTGTCGCCAACTCTCAATGTGAATTCATCATACCAAACTTTAAGTCCATTTTCTTGAAGTTGTTTTACAAAATCTCTCACAAACTCGTCTTTGTCTTCCGAAGCGTGCGAAACAAAAACATCATAGTTCGTTTGGTCAATGGGTTGAGGCTTCTTCAAAACATCAAATGAATGAATGGATTGCATTTTTTGCTTCTCCATTTCTCGTGTTATTTGCTGTTGCAAAGTCAGTATTTCTTTTTGCTCTTTTTTTGCTTTATCTCGTCCTTTCTGCTCTTCGTTATTTAGCTTGCTTTGCAGGTCATGCTTCTTTTTCTTCTTAGCCGCTAATGTTTTGGACTTGTTTGTTTTATCCTTTTCAAGCTTACTAATTTCTTCATTCTTTTTACTCACTTCTTTCTGAAAAGTGAGAACTCGTTTCAAATCTTTTTCTCTTGAAATCTTAGTTAGAACGTTATGAGCTTCTTTTGATTTACGGCTGATAATACCATTAATAGAATGAATACTTTTCTCAATCGTATTTATTTCACGGTCAACGACTACTATTTGTCTTGCTATATTATCAATGCTCATATCTGGAAATTATATTTATTTATTCAATAACCTTGTTTCGATTCTCCAACCAGCCTTTTTAAAATTATCAATGTGACATGTTACATTTTCTTCCAATGCTGCAAAGCATAATAAATGAGTAGGTCGCGAAAAACCAACATACATCATTTTTAATGCTTCTTTCTTTCTTATATCAATTTCTTTCCCTTTACTATCTCTTTTACCTACAATACAGTTATGACCTTCTAGAAATAATGGCGTAATTATTTTCTCTGTTTCGTATTTGTAATAGGACGTCTCCACGTACATTGTAGCACAATGGGTCTGCCCCTTCACGGAATGTACAGTTCCTACATTTACTTCTAAGTCATCTTCAACTTTCACATCTATTTCTGATTGCAACATTTGCCCATTTGTAAAATCAGTCCCTAAAAAAGCCAAGGTTTCAGAATTGATTTCAAGATTAAACCATTGCTTAAATTTGTTCAAAACAAAATCTTTAATCTTATTGTAAGCTGTTTTTTCATTCCCGGTTTTTGTTTGCCAGCACCAATTATAAAGTTCCTCTTTAAAAAAATCATAATCGAAATCCGAACGCTCCTTGATCTCTTCAATCATTTTACTTTTTGTATAAAACCTATTGATCGATCTTTGCCTCAAAATTGACAGATATGTTTTTCGTTCAAGCCTTAAAATATGTATCAGTCCATTCAGAATGGATTTTCTTATAGCCTCCAAAGTTTGTTTCTTTTTATCATATTTTAAGAGGTGGTCAGACAATGAGTTTAGAAACTCCTTTTTGCCTTCTATTTCTCTGGAATAGGGAACAATATCTTCTAACCTTATTTTATCTTTATTTTTCTCTGTCCGCTCTTCATTCCATTCTCCACTCCAAGCAATTAAGTTGAATTTAGGCTGATTACCATATTTATCAAATATTGGAATTTGCTTGGCTTGCTGATGCTCTTTAATTATTGTTTTGAATAAGGCGGGTAACTCTTTCTTTTTCTCTTTACTGAATACTACTAGTACAGGGGGCACAGGCTTTTCTAATATTCTTTTACCAATTACTTTGTAGGAATCAGGTTTCCTATCTAAAACCAAACAATCTACTATTTGAGCAACTTCTTTGGTTAGTCTGTTTGTGCCTGCTAGTACAAGGTCTATATATTTACTCTGGGCAAAATCTTGGCGTGTTTCCCAAACGCTTTCTACATCGACACTTTTGGAAGGCCCGTAAATTGCTTGGTTTTTATCTCCAATTCGTTGTATAATACTGGAACTAACTTTTGTAAAAAAAATCTTGTCAATAATATCTATCTGATGTTTTAATAAGTCTTGCATTTCATCAATGAAAACATACTTAAATCTTTTTTGTAATAATGTTTTTAATTCGCAGAAATCGTCAATATGCTTTGATGCAAATAAATAGCTATCATCATAACTCAAAATTCCTCTATCCCAAATAGTTGTTTTAACCTTGATAAGATTATCAGTTACCTTTTCTTTTGTCTGATTGTTCCAATCTTGATAATTTTTAGATTTACCTTTTGGCTTTTTGATATCAACCTCTTCATCCGTACTTATGCTTTTAACGATCCTTAGCCTAGGCGCTTCTTCAAATTCTCTAAAAGAATATGTGTATAGCCAATCAATTTTCGGAGTATTGAAAAGATGCTTTACTTCACTTATCACGGTGAAAGTATCTAAGAGCTTTTCACGCTCACTGGAATAAAAATCACTGTCAATTCTGTAGGGTTTTACACCATTTTTATGTATAAATCTTGGTACAGTTAGATATCTATTAATAAAGCTTTGAACTGTGTCAATATAATTTGGATACTGAAAAAGCTTCGGGCAATATTGCTGAAGCTTATCCTTTATTTCATCAATAGCTGCATTCGTATGTGCCAAAACTAGAATTCCAGAGTTATCATCAAACGGTAAATGCTTATTTAAGCAATATAGTTTAGCTAATAAAGCAGTAGTTTTCCCACTTCCAGGCACAGCGAGTAGATCACATATTTTGAGGTTTCTAATAAACGCTATGCGTTCACTTCCTTCATCACCAAATGATTCACCTTTATCAAGTAAAAGGGATTCCGCTTCACGAATATCTTCTATTGAAATCTCAATTTGCCTCATCAGACTTTAGTTTTCTGCAAGCATACTTAATAGCATCTATCAAATACTTTAAATATTCATCTTCCTCATTAATGCTTTCCATTTTTTCTATTTCTATTGCTAATTGGTTAGCAATTGCTGCTTTATCTAGTTTAGAACGCTCTTTGCCAATCAATTTTTGTATCAAAGTATTTTCAAATGTTGTGTTGAAATCAGCTGTTCCACTATGGACAGATTTGACAACTTCTTGAAATTTGTCTGAAATTTTAGATTTGAATAAGCACCATTCTAATGTCCACTCCTTTGCGATAAAAGTGCACACCTTTTGGTCTTTAATTTTTTCTATTAATTTACGCTTCTCCTTTGCTTTTTCCACATCCATTTTGCCATCTATAACTTTAACATCTAAATCAGCGACAACTGAGACAGGCACGTTTAGTATCTTTTTATCATTTCGCTGAAATATTTTTGAATAATGTAAATGAGCTGTACTTCCAACGTTTACTATTGACACTTCATGCTCAACCAAATTACAACCAATTTTCCTAGCTATTGCGGGAATTAGTAGTTCTTCAGACATGCCTTCTACAATAATAACACCTTGAGCAAAAAACAGATTGGACCGTGTGACATCCAAAAAACGTTCAAGAAATCCATAGTTCTTTTTTTCAAGTTTTGTGTATTTATCAGGTTTTATAGGTTCGATAGATTCAGGATCTCCCATAGGATAAACATCATTATCCTTACATAAAATGATGTTTTTAAGATCAACTATTGATGCAAGGTTGGGGCTGTGCGTGGTAAGAATTATCTGAACCTTATTTTCTTTCTTATTACACTGTTCTTGCAGATAATCAATGACTTTAAGTTGTACTTGTGGATGCAAGTGTGCTTCAAGTTCTTCAATTAAACAAAGTCTTAAACCATCCCAATTATCTTTTTTTAGGTGTAGTAGTTCAGCAGCCATAAATAATCTGTTCATAGTGCCAAGACCAAGGTTCTCCTCCCCAACTAAAGAAAGTGAGAGTTTTTCCAGAATATCTTTTATTTCACTTTTCCCAAATGTAAAAAGTGCTTCTTTTTCATTTATAAACTTACCTATCACTTCATCTATCTTATCTTTTATTTCAGTTTTTCCTTCCCCAGCCTTAAACCAATCGTCAACTTCTACTTTGAATTTCTCAAAACTTTGGATTAAAGGATGATGTGAATTTTTTGGATTGCTATTAAGAGATTTATGCCCAATAAGAATTTGTGATAGCCTGGAGTTCTTTTTGGCAGAAAGTTCATTTTCTGCATCTCTCAAAGCTCTTAAATATGTAGCTTTTAAATACTCCCTTGCCTCTGCATTTAATGGGTGGCCATCTTCATCCATACCAGCTTTAACTTCTGAAGGTAATATTCTATCTTCTTTTCTACTGACTTGATATATGAGACGTAGGATGGGTTTAGCCTCTTTTCCTTCGCCTTCCCAACCCAACCATTCAATAAAGTTTTTTGCTTCATTAGATTCTAAACCTTTAAAAATAAGCTCAAAACGTATTTTATCAGCTCTTTCATCTGTATCTTTCATTTTATGGAAATCGGATATTTCAATTTTCATCCATTCATAGGCATGAGTTTTGATCACAAGTTTAATAGCATCAATAATGGTTGTTTTACCTGAATCATTTTGACCAATTAATACATTAAGCCCACTGTTGAAAGGCACTGTTAAATCTTGATACTTGCGAAAATTCTTTAGCTTAAGTTCGTCTAGATACATTTTTCTTCTTTTTCTATGATTTTTATTTCTTCTTCAGTCAAATCAAAAAGTTGATAAAACATTTGGTCAATACGTTGTACAAGTTCTCTGATTTTTTCATTTTCATTATTTGTAGTTGCAACTATGATTTTTCTAACTTCAGAAACAATCTTGTTTTGTTCTTGACTTGTTGCTCGTTTTATGTATGTATTTAAAAGGTTAGGAGCAGAATATAAAAGATATCCACCTGACATTTTTAGTCCATCAAAAAAGCATTCAAATAAATATCGAAAAAGTTTTGAATTCACCCAGCCTAAAATATACTCAGGATGATATTGTTTTGAAAAGGAGTGAATGCAATTTGTGTTTACTGAAGCATATTCTCCTTTTTCATCGTAATATGCTTCAGGTGTAATTGCAATTTTTGCAAGAATTATTTTTGGTCTTGAATATAATTCAAACCGGTTTTTACCTAAAATTTCTTTTGATTTTGGCAAGAATGGCCTTAAATACTTTTTCTTTTTATCTACAAGAGAAGTTTCACCCCAAGTATTAGTAAACTTGTCAATAGTTCCTGTATTAATTAATTTAAAACCTTCACTTTCGTTTATGTATGCGTTAAAATCATCAGCTTCTTTTGCTGTTGAAGTTGCGTTAATTATTCCGCACTTTCCTAGTGGTTCAGATTGGGTAATGATTTTACTTACAATTTCATATTTCTCACTCAAAACAAAGCCAAGAATAAAGTCATTTAAAGAAAATAAATCTTCCGTTTTATAAGTTCTGAATTTGATTGGCTGATATTCATCAATAAAAGTGAATGACTTTAGATTATGATTATTTGGCAACTTCTTAAACAACGTTGTGACTGGATATGTTGATGCTTCTTTAAAAACCTTTACGTTGGAATAATCACCAATATTTAAGATACTTGTTTTGTTTAGCAAAAAATCTCTTAATGCAAAACCATAGCTAGCAGACAAAAATCTATTTGGAGTGATGTAGTTTAGATAACTGTTATCTCTTAAAATAATAAACCCAAGTTCAAAAAAGTATATATATAAATCTACAGATCCTTTTGCAGTCGAGTAGGAATTTTTATAAAAAGCATATTCTTTTTCATGTAAACTCTTTTTCAATTCTATAGCGTTTACATAAGGCGGATTCCCAATCACCGCATCAAAACCTACAAAATCACCCGTATCATTCAGCACCTCCGGGAACTCAAACCTCCATTCAAAGGCATTTTCATAAATCTTATTGTTCTTGATCTCTTCGATTTCGGTAGAAAGCTTCACCAATTCAGTTTCTATCTTTTCTACCCGTTTTTTGGTATCCTTCTTTTGCTTGGCTGATGCCTCAAAAAGACCAGTCTGCATAGTGAGATTATAGAGTTCTCCTCCAAGCTTCGCCTTCCTTTTAATCTTAGGATCGTTGTTGGCAATCTCAGATCGGAAGTCTGACTTGATCTCAGCGATCAGTAGCTCCATTTCTCGCTTTTCCTCTTTATTCTGTGCATTCCGATAAGTAGTCACTGCCATGCGATAGCTGTCTATCGAGAACTTACTTTTCTTCAGTGCCTCACTCAAGTCCGCATCGATAGCAAATCGGCTTACAAGGGAATTCCCACATTTGATATTGATATCAATGTTAGGGAGAGTTTCTAGCTCCGTGGCATTCTTGTAATAAGCATTTTTCAACAACTCAATCCATAACCTCAATCGACAAATCTTCACCGAGTTGGGATTGATATCTACTCCAAAAAGGCAGTTTTCAATGATTGTCTGCTTTTCATGGAACAGGGTTTCTTGGATGCGTTGGCTTTCCTTGTTAGAAGGATTGTATTCAAATAGCTCACCCTCTTCATCAGTCACGATCAATTCATCATTGACTACTTCCACCTGATATTCTTTCAACCGCTTGCCATTTCGGTCTTGCAGGATTTTTAAGTCATTTTTCACTGCAATCATTTCATTGAGTGCAGACACCAAAAAGTGTCCGGAACCCACGGCAGGATCACAGATTTTGATGCTGTTGACGATTTCATTGGCTTGTTTCCGATCTTCTATTTGATCATAGATTTGATCTAGACTTTCTGAAAGTTCAGAACCTTCTGAAATTTTGAATCCTTCTTCTTTGAACTTCTGAACGACAGCTCTCCGAATCGTCTCTCTACACATATACATGGTGATGAAACCCGGAGTAAAGAAAGATCCATCCTTATAGCCATTGATCTTCTCGAAAATCAATCCTAGAACAGAAGCATTGATCAGCGTTTTGTTATCCTCCTGAATATCTTCTGAACCTTCTGAACTGAAATCATAAGCATTCAAAAACTCAAAGAGGTATTCTAGAGTAGACAGTTTGCCTGTTCTTTTCTTTCCCTGCTCGTTTTTCAGCACAGTAGAAGAAATGATCGGAATCAATTTATCATCCCTCAGATTGCTGATAAATAAAGTTGAATGCTCAATATCAGTTGGTTCAAAAAGCGATGAATTGAGATAAGGGACCTTTTCGAAAAGTGCTTTGACATCAGGGTTTCTATCCTCAAATTTCCTTGCCAACACCTGGAAGAAAAGGCTGTTTAGATCATCATAGTTTTTGATCTTGTCAAGACTTAGAAAGGAGTAAGACTTGTCTTCTTTATGATAAGTAAAGAGTTGCGCTTCCAAAAGCTTAAGAAACAGAATCCTGTTGATCCAAGTGATCGAAAGCTCAAGGGCAACATTGAAAAGTCGCTCTTGATGGGTCTTCCCAAACTGAGATGGTTGAGACAATCGGCTGATTTTATCCAAACTATCCAACTGAATGATAGCATCTTCCAGAATACTTCCTGTATTTCTCTCACCTTCCTTATTTCTACCAATCAGCTTTTTACCACCTTCTTTTGTTTCTGTCAGTCCAATAATATGTAACAGTTCACTGTAAAACCGTTTATCAAGGTTATTGCTGTCATTCGAAAAAGGCAGTTTAAGCATGTGTTCCGGTGAAAGCAACTTGAAAAGTGCAATCAGCTTTACATCATCCTTTTTGTCCGCATTTCTGAGCGGTTTATCATAGTTCCTCAAGTCGAAGTACGTAAAAGGTAACTCACCTTCCAGTTTATCAATCTCCCGGGAAGCGATTTCCTTGTAGAAAAAATCCGTTGTATTTCCCGATAACCTACCTTCCTCAAAAGCCTTAAAATCCTTCACCAGAGTCTTGTTCTGCGCAAAAGCTTTTTCAAAAACTGAAGCATCAAACACAAACCATTCATAGATATTGGTCACCACAAGGTGTTTGACTTCAAGGTTATTTTGAGTGATTCTTTCCCTTAGGAAATACAAGATCAATTCATGAAAAGATTTAACATTGAGGCTTTTGATTGATTTAGCTTCGGGGGAAAGAGAAAGCATTTCCGCTCTATTGGTAGGTTTCTTGGTTTCCAAGATCACCCCAACAGGACTTTTGGCATCTTTTCCGTTATGGATAACCATATCATTTCTACCCTTGGTATTGATAGAAAAATCTGGTTCGTAGTACGTTCTTTTAAGAAAGTCAGAGACGAGATTTTTATGAAACTCCTCTGATTCTGATTCATTGATTTGATCAAAAAGTCTGATTAAATTTCCTTTAAAAACCTCAATCTGGGTTCTAACGGGTTTAACTTTTAAAAACGCCTTATTTAATGCCTGTCGTGGTTTAAGAAATTTATGGTCCATTCTCCCTGATTTGTTTTTGAAAAATTCCAACTAACAATTTGCTTGTTTTTGGTCAGATTTGCAATGACACCAAACAGATACTTTAGTTTTTTAATCAAATTTGACAGTCTTTGACTTCAAAATTAGAAGTAAAACAATCTACAATCCTTATAAACTGAATTTCAGAAAGTCATTAAAATTTTAATCTTCAATATTGATGGCTAAACCAATCACTTGAATTCCGGGAACACTTGATTTCCCATCAATGCTGCCTTTGGAAATATTTCTTATTTCAAGCTTGATAATTCCATTAGCATCCGTCCCTTTTGCTTGATAAATAATCTCCTCAAACAAATCGTTGATTTCACAGCTTTTAAAATCATAATCGCTGATTTTATCAAATGAAGTATTGCTCCCTCCATAAACATTGTCATAATCAGCATTTTGAGATCTCCCTTTTCCAGATTTGACATCTGATTTAGGGATAAATCCTTGGTAACAGTCAACCATGATTATTGAAACTGACTTATAGCTTTTTGAAATGTCACCAGTTGTAACAAATATGCCTTCTTTTTCAAATATACTTAAATCTATAACTGATGCATCAAAAGAATATTTATCTAAGACAGCACAACTGTTGAAAAACAATAATAATGACATTATAGAAACAATTTTGATTTGCTTTTTCAATTCCATGATCTTTTTTGTTTTAATAGAACTTTAAAACTAGGTATATTAAAGTGTTAAAAAAATACCAACTACAGGGTATTTTTAGAGGACAGAAGTTTTTATTTTGCATTATTTAGAATCCCTCTGACTTTAATTTAATCCAGCTTGTATGTAAAAGTTATTGTGATAAAAATACTAATTCATAAATATCAACAACATAAACAAGCTATCTTTTGGCGAGATTTAGTGATACAAATTTGATGACCCTAAACTGAAAGTATGTAAAAAACTGTGTGAAAAGTAAAATGTGTGTGTGATAGATAGACGGAAGATGCTAATCTTGAAAATTTATAATTCTCCTTCAGAATTTAATAAATTTCTCAAGTGGTTTATAGATGGGACTATATTATATCCATCATCTGGAAGTTTTAATATTTTGCTAAAAAAATACTTCGCTACAACGGAGGCTTTATAATTAGAAACCCTATTTATGCTTCTTAAAACATATGAGTTTCTAGAAGCATGCACTGCATATCCTTCTAAATTTTCCTGATATCTATATAGGCACTGAGAGAGTACGATCTGCTTTTCAAGACATTCCCTTGCAGTTAAATTACCAGCAGTATATATTAAACTATGTACTTCCCCTATAGTATATCTTCGTACCAAATCTATAAAAAGATTAATCATATTTTTTTCTACAGGTAAGTATCCTTTGAACATATTCTGTTGATCCTTGAGGAAATAAGCTATCGCTTCATGAGCATTTATCTCTTGCCAAAACTCCAAGGCTGGAGATAGTTCTTCTGTTGTAATTTCAAAGCCTTGAGAAAAATTTCGGATTACTCTTTTTAAATCAATTTCGCTATCACTTTCAATATTCAATTTTAGATTTAAATATTTTTTTATTTTTTCAAAATACTCTGGTCTTGTCAATTGAGAAATTGATGACCAGTCGTTATTAGTATCAAAGAAATTTTCAGAAGCGATGATGTTTAAATATTCAGAATTCAAGTAATCATTTGGAGCCAATCTATCAGAATAAGCAGGGAAACCTTTAACTAAGTTTTCGTCTTCACTGATAAACTCATTTATTAAAGCCCCCAAAATTATTTTCTTTTTAAAATTGTAATTTTCGAATATTTGAACACTTTTTTTTGGGAAAATAAAGTCTTTAATTGATTTTGGCTGTCGATTTTCTGCTCTGATTTTTTCAAGATTTTCTAATTTTATTTCCTTACATGTGTTACAAGTACACTGACTACTAATTTGATGACCGCATGAATTGCAATATGGAATAGGTTGTTCTTTTCTTCTGACTTGGGATTTAGACATTCTATTCACCATTAAAGCTTCATTACATAATGGACAATTTTCAGCAAGTTGCTTTGGCGGTAAATAGTCTGAGATGTAGGCTGCCGAAACCTCAATACCAAACTCATGTAAAAGTGACTTGACATTTTCAGAATAATACCGTTCTAGGAATCGCTCGAATTCCTCTTCATTAAAATTGGAAAATGGATTTTTCATAATTATTATTTGTTTGTTAAAAATAATAATTATGCTTAAATTAAAAAATCAATATAAAATATTAAATTAAGATTTAAAAAAAAATATAATTTTTTAATTCGGAAATTAAAAAAAATATGAAATTAAATTTTTTATATAAAGGATTCACTCAATTCGGATATAAAACAATAATAAAGTTGATTTGGATTTAATAGAATTGTGCATTTTGATTTTAACTTAAAAAATGAAAATCAGAAAGTCACCTGTTATTACACCACCCTTTTTTAGCAAACTGATTCAGCAGACAAAAAATGAAGCATAACAAGAACAAGGAAATGGTTAATAGTAAAAAACCGCTATAATTTAATAGCGGTAATAAATTCTAACCTTCTTGTGCCGCTTTCTTAATCGTACTTTCAAGATGAGCCAATATTAACTTTGCCTCTTCAAGAAAGTTGATATAAAAGTCTGGTTGTTCGGGTTTTAGTTTTGTTAGCTCGTTATTGTCACTATTATTACTCAAAGAACTTGACTGTAGGTTGCTTATAATTAAATCAAATAAATCGCCATTGACCATATGGAGGAATGCCATTAATGGGATTTGAAAAATTTCAGAAAGCCGCATTAAATCCTCGGTTGAAATAATTTCTTTTTGTTCGAGTAATGATACTTTCTTCTGGGACCACTCTTCACCTAATTCAAAAGCTAAGGCTTCTTGCTTAATTCCTAGCAATTCTCTGAAGCGCTTAAAGTTTCTACCTTGATGAATTTTGTTCATACTTAACAACGATTTGTTAAGTATGAATTCTAATTTTCTACTAGTTTCCATAATAACCTTGTTTTGATGTATTCTAAAGGTATAATGTTGGCCTAGTAAAAAATCAGTAGTTTAACCCAAGGTGGGTAAAAAAAATGCCCGAATTCGTTTAAATGACAATCTATTGTATGTAAATATTCTACGATCTCCAATTAGAGAGAACTTTTCTTGCATAAGAACTAAATGAATTCAGCATTAATTAGCCCCTATGATTAGTTCACCTACATAGACATCCCACGATTTATTTTCTTCTTTTTTTTCAATATCTGCTCTTGGTCATCAAATTCGTAGATCCACTCTGTAGAAGGTATGGGAAAGAGGATATTAAAAAATAGCTGCTGTTCAAGCTTGACGTTTGGGATAGGATTTATCTGTTCTTTAGGTTGACTTTCCCTCTGAATTCGGTCATTGTTCAACTCTTTTTTGACTTGATTTTGATATTCAAACGTTTCTTCAAAACCTCTTTGGTATCCAAACAAGTTATCAAAAATTTCTTGTGATTGTTGTCTAGATACATTACGATGAAAACCTCCTTTGATAGGGCCAGTCTCAGTGTTTATATGGTTAGTCCATGGTGACAGAGAATATCTTTTTTCTCTATCCATCCTTGATACTAAAATATGAACATGAAAATTAAGACCTGGCTTTTTTTGCTTTGTTTTTTTATCAACTCGATCTTCTTCAATCTTAGCATAATAAACAAGATCATCACCAGTCAAACCTCTTCCAAAGTTCTTAGCATAAGAATCCATATATGCTCTAGTATATTTCTTTAGTTTTTCTTCACTGCAATTAATATGCATAAGTTCTTTCTGGGAAGGACAGATAATTAACATGTAGAATTTCGCTTCTGTTTTCTTGAACTTTTTATGATTTGAATCAATATGTGCTTCCACTCGGATAGGCTCAATATGATCCATAGTCTGGGAAAAAAAACACCTTTTCTCAGAATCTGATTTCCCTTCGTTTTCCTTTTCAAGATATTGCACCTTCTCCGCACAAGATCCTCTGTTGCTTTGGTCTTTTTTATCTCCAAAATCTATATACATCAGCTTGCCGGTTTAAATATTTTCTCATATTCTTCAATGAAGGAGGACAAAATTTCTCTACCCTCTATCCCCAATCTCGGATAGCTCTTACTATTTATATCAGGATAATACTTATTTATATGATCGTAAAACGCTTTCAGAAGATTCCCCATCCTCCTATTGTATTTCTGATTTGTCGCAAGATCGTTTTCAAGTGTTTTTTGCCTGCCTTTTAAGTTTTCTATCAGTTCTAATAGATTTTGAGCTATTTGCTTCTGAGAATTATATATTGCTTTATTTGAATCGAGAACTTCCGATATACTTCCTGACATCCCTCTTAAAGGGCCTTGTTCCATCCGTTTGATGAAAGCCTGTTGATTATGATCTAAAGCTTGGATACTGGCTGCAATTTGGTCTCTTTTTACTTCCTTTGGGTGTATACCAAATTCGTAAATGGATTTGATTGAAAGTTCAGCCACTTCTTTTTTTGTGAGTCGAAACTTGTCGGACATTTGCTCAAGTTGAGTATGAAACTCTTCTGATAATTGAATAGATTTTCTTTTCATTTTTCTAGCTGTTTTTGACTGTACTCTGTAGCCGTAATTGGAACTTTGTAGAAATCTTTCGGCTTAAGAACTATCGCTTCAGCGTAGTTCCCACTTGCTACAGTACAGTCGTTTTTTTTAATGATTAATAAATCCTCATTTCTCTCTGTATTAATTTTGAGAGTACAGAGGTGGTTTTTTATTTTGCTCACATATTTTTCTTTATTTTGATAACTCACTAACATGATTGATTTTAGTACATTTCCTGTTCTTTTCATGGAAACTCGTTTTTGTTTTTCGCAAAATTTTTGTGGTTTTTACCCTTTTACTCATCAATGAAATAAGAATTTCATTTCTGCACTCTTTGCAGAAGGCTTGCAGTAAAATTCACCCGAAATCAGCCTTAACAGGCTGATTTCGGGGTTTGTGCAAGAATTGCAAGGTTTGCAAGAAGTATTAGAGTTTTTCATAAATGCCAGGTCTTTTTGAGACGAATAGTTTTGGGTTATTCGAAAGAAAATAGAAATAAGTCCTTTCAGCTATCCCCAATTTTTCAGCGATTGCTTTACCCTCAGCAGTTTTAAAAATTTTCGGTAGTTTCTTGTAAAGTTCAGCTTGGTATGGCTTTAGGGTTGAAATTGGGTCAGTATTGGTTAAAAAGTCGAGAACCAATTCAGATTGCCCCCTAAAGTATTCCGTCAGTCTAATTGCTCGAATGGTAGTATCCATAGATATCGAACTAATTTCTTTCTGGGTACTAAATGACCAGTCAATTAAATGAAGCGTAAGGCAAAATCTTTGAAAATGAATATCGAATTTTGAATATAATGACGAAACTTCATCATCAGCTTGATCTACTAAGTATTTATTATACACGTTCAGCCACTCAATAGCTAATTTTTTTGCTTCAGGGGAAAAAGGAAAATATTTTTCTTTTCCTCTGACCTGAGAATTGTTAAACACTTTCTTGATTTTTTCATTGTAGGTGTTTATGCTACTTTTTAAATCAATTTCCTGATAAAGTGCTCTTTCTGTTATTTTTGGCCATATAAAGAGAAATCTATCAAATAGACCTGAACCATTAGTTAGAAAAATGGCTAATAGCTTTAGAAGAATTTTCGGTTGAGTAGTTCCTCCAATCATGGAAAAAGGATCAACGATTGGCTCTGCTTCACGGTTAATTCTATTAATTATGAGTGGATCTTGACTCCACATCTCAAGAATATATTCTAAATCACTTCCCGCTCTGTATCTGTTTAGATCGCGAAAAAATCCGGCTAGTTCGTCTCTTACAATAGCTATTCCATGGGGATTATTACCTAATGCTTCAGAAACAGCTTCTATTGTTGCATCTTTAAGAATAGATTGCTTCCTAATAGGAGGTCTTTTTTTATCTTCATCATCGTTGCTATCTTTTAAGCTATTCTCAAATGCCTGTTTTTCTATTTTATATTTGTTATATTCTTTTTTATCATTTTCAACAAAGTACTTCATAGCGAATTTTAAAGCTGCGCTTTTATTAGCCCCTGGATTTCCAATCATGCATAAGAATTGAATTGGCTTTAGGGCTGAACTATTTGGTAAAACCGAAGTTGAGGACGAGTTTCCAATTGCATAGCTAAAAGCGAACAGTATTGAGCCAGATAAATGATCCAGATGAATTCCCTTCCCCTTGGCGATTTCTGAGATAATATTTTGAAGTTCTTGTGGGAAAATATCTATTGGGAATTTACTCGGATTTTCTTTATTTGATAGAGCTGATCGTAAGTCTGGTGTGAGTATTAAATTAGTTTTCATGTTATTTTTTTTTTGGCAATAATTTTCCAGCCCATGATTTTCATGGGAGTTGTTATTAATTAAAGTGAATAAGGGCTAGGTCTGTATTCAGATAATAAACCTTAGCAAGAGAAAGGATCGCCTAAAAAAATATTTCCCAAGTGTCTACGTCAGCTATTTTAGCTGTGCTTTCCCAGAATAGAATCGTCATATTCTTGGAGATTTCGTGAATTTTTGGCAACTTTACGCTGTGTCGCATAAGTGTGTGTGAAATATTTATTAGACATTTTGAATACTTTTGTCATGAGTATTCTTTAAAGGAGAAGGTGGCCGCCTACTCCTTTATTTTTTTATTCATATACACCTTGAAAGTACTTCTCAATTTCTGATCGGTGGATGTATCTTCTTTTCCCACGAAATTCTGATTTGAATTCTATTCCTCTAGCTTCAGCCACACTTTCTAGTTTGCTAACAGAGTAATGTGATTTCACACCAATTTCTTCCATGAAATCCTTAAGTGGAATCCAATCGTTCTTTGCAGACTTTGGAGATGATTTTTGATTTGAGATTTTTTCTTCTAGTGCTTGGAATTTTTCTTCAAGCCACTTAATTGAATTTGGTGATAATAGAATGAAATTTTCTTGTGTCATGATTAAATAGATTTTGTTTAAACAAATGTAAACATTTTTCTTAATGTTTATACACGTTTAAACATTTTCTTAAAATTTTTTATTTTGAGTAATCTGAAACTAGTTTCAAGACCTCTTCATCAAAAGTTGGGTCAAACCATTCTTTTAATTTTTTAAACTCTTTTCCTGATTTAGTTTCTAAAAGTCTGAACTCTAAAATATTTAAATCCTCTAAGCCCAAGTATTTAATTATTTTATAATATTCAAATGTTTCTCTATTGTTCCTGATTCTAAGAATTTCTTCCAATAGTTCTACATTAACATTTCTTAAAAAGGACATAACTAATAATGGTCCTGCTTTTTCCAAAAGCTTAATCGAGTCTGATGATTTTTTTAAAAGCACTCCCTCGACATAGTGAGTAATAATCATTTTATCTAGGTAGGATAAAACATTATTGAAACATAAGTTATCTATTCCCGATCTCACTAAAACCCTAGGGTCAAAAGAAATATTTAAATAGTCTTCAAAATAATCTCGTAACTGATTTATAAACTTAGTTTCTTTTAACACTAACTCATCTCTTTTATCTTTAAAAAGTCTTATTGAATCAACATTCCCTGTATTTTCTAAAGAATACCATAAGCCTACTCTAGAAATAAATACAGTAACAATTCTTCTATATATAACCCTAACATATAAAGGAAAGCCATCAACAGATTTTCCTATTTTTTCCAAATCTTTTCCATAAATAAACTGGATAGTCAGTTTGCTTTTTTTCTTCATATTATTTGTCAATAAAAGAAAGTATCCTCAAGTAGGTTTCCACTGTTCGCCTTTCTGTATAGTGCTTTTTTAATATTGAACCAGGTGAGTGTCCATACATCATTTGGATATCTTTTTCATCCATGCCCAGTTTATCTACCTTGGTTCCGAAAGTCTTACGTCCAACTATGATAGATAATTTATCATCAAAGTTAATTCTATTTGCCAGCACCTTTAACGCTTGGTTAAATTTTTGTTCGGAAATAGCGATACTTGCGGGGAAAATATTACTGCAATCAGAACAATAATACTTGAAAAGAATCTCTTTAGCTACTTTATTCAAAGGAATCCAGAATCCTTCTCCATTCTTTTTTCTCTCCCCCTGAAGCACAAAGTGATCAGGGTTTTCATTGATGAGGTTTTGGTCAAACGCAGATTGTGGTTGTAACCTAATCAAGTCATTGTAGTAAAGCGAAGTATTACACAATAGAATAAAAATATCTCTAGTGATCTCAAGTCTCTTTTCTTCTTCTGAAAAATTTAATTTAATCAGCTGATCGTATTGCTTATCATCAAGGTATATTATCTTTTTGGGTCCCTGATTAGACTGAACATCTAAAATATCAAAATATCTTTTTTTATAAATTACTCCGTATTGGTCACAATATTCTTTGTAGATAACTTTTAAACGATCAACATATTTAGCTACAGTTACTTCTACTTTATTTTCATCTCTAAGGAAGTCAACAAAGCTCCTTATAAACTCTTCATTGATTTCGGACATTACAGCGTGGCTTCGAAACCTATCGATTAATTTCTTTAGTGTTATGTATACTTTGCGGGTATTTGGTGCTAGTTTGATAGATCTCTCAGAATTCAAAAAGTAGGTAATGTACGAAACAATTGTATCACTTGCTCCTGGAGCCATCAAGCCACTTATCCCTCTTATTTTTTTACCTTGATGTTTTACTTCATAGAATTTTTTGAGTTTTTCGGCAGTCAATACTTCATCTCTTCTTAAGTGATCTTGTATTATTTCTTTAAGGTTGTGAATAGCTCTATTAATTACTAGATTATGTGATTCCGAATAAGAGTATTTATTATTGACCCATTTTAAAGGTTTTCCATTCCAAGCTTGCTTTGGGATTTTCTCAAGGTTTAGGTTAATATATTTTCTTATTTTTTTATTGATGCAGATGTAGATACTCTCACCTTCGGTGGATTTCTTTCCTTTAGGATTGATGACAGCTTTTATCTTGAAATCGTGCATTTTATGAAATAACTAAAAAAAAGATATTCTTCAAAGCATATTAAAAAAATGATTAGAAATAGAGGGGACAAAAAGGGGGACAAATTTCTTCGAATTTGTTAAATTCTAATAAATCCAAAAATAGTCTAAATGGCTGTAAATGAAAAAACTCCGAACAATTTTAACATTGTCCGAAGTTACCAAGTAGCGGGAACAGGACTCGAACCTGTGACCTTCGGGTTATGAGCCCGACGAGCTACCAACTGCTCCATCCCGCGATATATTTTTATTATTTTTAAATCAATTTTTTTGTGGACATGAGTTCCGAAGTTCAGAACATTTTCTGTGTCCGTTGTGGCGAACCTATCCTGAAATATAAAATTGATTCTAATATTTCTTCTTTAAAACCAGCCTTTTGCCGATATCGTGATACAAAAGTAGAGGTATTTTTTGTTAAATCCAATGATCTGCTTAAAATATTTCTGATTTCTTAAGATCAAATGATCTTTGAAACTTTAGTTCTCACAATATGCCATCTCCACTATCCACATCTTCAATGGCTTGATGCAAAAAATCATGAAATGGCTTCATGATTTTAAAAGCTGATAATGCCTTTTCTTTAAATTTACCTGATTTGATCTCTTGATCAGAGAGAGGGGTAGATACTATGAAACTTTTGAAACGTAAAAGCTCAATATGAGGATGATCTATCTCATAATCTCTAGGGCTTGTTTTTAGTTGATCTCCTTCGATTCCAGTAAACCAATTTTTGAAATTAGGATTTTCTAAAATAGCAAGAAGCTGATCACCTGAATAATCGATTTCTTGGCGGATTTTTTTCAAAACATCAGCTGGTGGCATCCATATTCCTCCAGCGATAAAACTACTCCCTGGTTGGATGTGTACATAGTACCCAGGACCTTCGGATTTCTTTCCGCCCACAGCAAAGTAAGCCGCCAGATTTGTCTTATATGGTGCTTTGTTCTGAGAAAATCTAACATCCCTATTTTGCCTAAAAACACAATCCTTAGCCTTTAGATTTAACATCCCAGGCTCCCAAACTTTGATTTCTTCAAGCATTTCACCAACTTCTCTCAAAAATCTATCCTTCACCAATAGATAACGATCCCTATTTTCATCCATCCATTCTTTGGAATTGTTTTCCGCTAGGTCTTTTAGAAATTCAAGATACTGTTTTCCCATGTTCTTTGTTGTTTTTCAGGATTTATTAGAATAATCAATTATTAGCTCCTTTGTTATCTCGTATGTAGATTAAAAATATAGGATCCTATATTTAACAAGGGTAAGCAAGTGCATTTTCATTTATCAAATAAAATCCACCAAACCTTCTAGCTTCATACCTCGACTCCCTTTGATCAATATGAGGTAGTCCTCTAGCTTTGAGTCTTGAAGCCAATTTCTGAACGAAAATGGATCTGGAAAGTACAAGCTTTTCATGGGCGCTTTTGACAAAGAAGCTTGTGTGAATTCACCAGTAAAGCAAATTTTATCAAAATTATATTGCGCAACCAACTCACCTAGCTTCATATGTTCTGACACGGTACTTTCCCCAAGCTCGTACATGTCACCCAAAATTACCATTTTATACTTTTTACCAGTCATCTCTCCAAATGTTCTAATGGCCACTTCCATGCTGGATGGGTTTGCATTGTATGCATCCAAAATGATTAAATTACTACGCTTTTCGATCAATTGCGAGCGCATATTTTCTGGTTTGTAAGAGACAATAGCTTCGACTGCATCTTCGACAGGTACACCGAAATATTTCCCCACAGTAATTGCTGTGGCTATGTTCCCAAAATTATACTTCCCTATCATGGAACTTAGGTGCTCGTTGTCTTTCCCTTCTACCTTGAACCTGACGAAAGGATTGGCGTCTACAAATGAGACTTCGCAATAATCTCCTTTGGCAGGATAAAGAACGGGATACTCAAATCTCTTTGCCATATTAGCAAGAATAGGATCTTGTGAGTTAATAAACACTGTGCCTTTATGCTCTCTCAAATGCTGAAAAAGCTCAGTTTTGGTTTTAAGAACGCCTTCAGGTCCCCCCATACCTTCCAAGTGAGCTCTTCCAATATTGGTAATAAATCCATGTGTTGGTTCTGCAATATCACAAAGCTCTTTGATATCTCCTGGCTTATTTGCGCCCATTTCTACAATTGCGATTTCAATATCTTTACCAATAGCAAGCAAAGTCAAGGGCACTCCTATATGATTGTTCAAATTACCCAAAGTGGCAGAGGTCTTGAATTTTTGAGCAAGCACAGCATGAAGAAGTTCTTTTGAGGTGGTCTTACCATTACTTCCCGTAAGGCCGATAATGGGGATGTTAAGCTGCCTACGGTGATAATTAGCTAATTGTTGAAGAGCTGTGAGTGCATCTTCTACCAGCAAGTACTTATCATTTCCTGCTGGAACATGTGCTGCTTCATCTACTACCACAAAAGAGGCTCCTATTTCCAAAGCGCTAGGTGCAAACTCATTGGCATTAAAATTAGGTCCCTTAAGGGCAAAAAAGATATTCCCATTTCCTATTTTTCTAGTGTCTGTGCTGACTCCAGTAGATCGGAGAAAATGTTGGTAAAGCGTAGCGATACTTGTCATAATTTCTTTGATTGAAGGCTAAAATTACGGCATTCGTGACATCAATTTCAAGAATACGTCGTTAATTTGGAAAAATGATTTTCAATAATTGGACTTCACTTGACTTACCTGCTTTATTTTGATCATGAATTCTAACACCAAACCTTTGAAAAGTTTACTTAAACAGTTCTTTTTACTAATCTTGTTTTTTGCTTCAATTGGTGTGCATGGTCAAGTAGCTTTTGAATTCGATCAATCCATATCTATAGAAACAAACGAAAGGCGCTTGCCCCTTGGGCTAGCGGGAGGGCTCAATGCAGCTCAAGTACAAACGATGGATTTGAATGGAAATGGGGGAGAAGAATTAGTTATTTGGGACATAAACTCACGACAGATCATGGTTTTCACTCAGGGGAGTGATGGCTTCATCCATCTTCCAGAGATGTCTTATTATTTCCCATCTGATGTAAGTGGTTTCTTGATATTGGCTGACTATGATGGGGATGGCAAAAAGGATTTGTTTACAAGCAGCCCTTTTGGAATAAGAGCTTATAAAAATGTAAGCTCATCAGGAGCTTCCTTCCCCAGCTGGGAGCTTGCCCAAAACTTCCTGAGACTAGATAATAACTCTAATCTCCAAGCCAATAACTTAGACATCCCTCTGATTATGGATGTTGATGGGGATGGGGATTTAGATATAGCGACTTTCAACTTTGCTTCTGGTGATTTTCTAGAATTTTACAAAAACACGTCTATGGAGCGTAAAGGCACACCTGATATCGATGGGTTTGCATTCCCTGAAGTGAGATGGGGTGGATTTGAGTTTTGTGATTGCGGTCAATTCAGCTTTGGAGTGACATGTGCAGGACTTCCTATGGGTAGGATTGCACCTGAAGAAAACAATAGAATAGAACATGCTGGAGGACACGCTGTGTTATACGCTGACTTTAATGGTGATGGCGTGATGGACTTAGTTATGGGACAGGACGAATGCAGCACCTTATACTACCTGCCTAACAAAGGTACGAATGCTGAACCAGTCTTTGACGAATTTTCCACCTCGTTACCTGATGTTGGAGAGCTTCCCTCTTTCCCCATATTTCATACTGCTCAAATTTGGAAAAATCAACTGCTGATAAGCACCAATTCTTCTTCCATAGCAGGACCATTTAGATCAGATTATAGCAATAATTTTTTCTCAATTCCTCTTGAAGGGGGAGTTACAAGCCCTTTTCTACAACAAGACATGTTAGACCTAGGTGAAAATACTCGACCTTTCTTTAGAGGAAATCGTCTAAGTGGAACACTACTATTAAGCGCAAATACTTTGATAGGAAGGACTGTCGTTGGACAATTGATTCGCTTCCAAGTAAGTGATGATGTCTGGAGAATGGAAGAAATGGACTATTTGAACATGTCAAGCCTTGACCTGACAGATTTGCAAGTTTTATCTCATAGAGCAAGCAGTGGCCAAGATACACATTGGCTGGCAGGAACGGATACAGTAAGCTTTTCATTGGTCAAAAAACTATTTTTCACTACATCAACTAATTTTACTGACTTGTCAGAAATCAATATTCCGGGAGCAACACCTAGACCTTTGGATCATTTTGAGTTTTTCACTTATCAAAATCAGGACTATATGCTGATGGCTAGGCAGACTGGGGAGTTGCTTTTATATCAAGCAACATTTGAAAGCAACCAACCTTATTTTACTCTTTTGGAAACCAGCTTTTTAGGTTTTCAAGATAATCCATCTGCCAGAAACCTATCTGTGCATGTAGTAGCTGGCCAGAGGCCAAGCTTATACGCCTCTGATCAGCGAGGCCAAATTTTTTGGATTGCTGATTTTATGAATAATGAAAACAGGGAGGAGGTATTGGTAAAAATCGGTGAAGAGTCCAGGCCATTTCGACTAGGAAGGAACTCTTGGTTGTCCACCGTATCTGATCCATTTGGAGGTTCCAACAGCCTCATAATTGGCAACACAGCAGGTGGGATACAATATCTAAAATCAGCTGATTCAGCTGAAACACCCTCTAATGGGACATTTGTAGCACGAGTCTTCCCTAACCCTACAAATGGGCCAATCAAATTACTAGTCAACAAGCTAGCAGAAGCTAGCTTGATCAATAGTTTTGGACAAATATTAATCGATCATATTGAGGTTCCTGCAAATAGAGAGGTCGAACTTCAGGCAACCCATCTCTCGCCAGGATTATATATTATAAAGTTAAGATCAGAAGATGGTATGGAGATTAGCAAAAAAGTAATCGTCAGACCGTAATCAATAACTCTCACTTTCATTGGGAAAATCCTTCGCCTTTACATCTTTGACATATTCTTCCACTGCCTGTGTTATTGCTGATCTAAGGTCAGCATACTGTCTCAAAAAACGAGGCTTAAACTCCTGCGTAATACCCAACATGTCGTGTACCACTAGCACTTGTCCGTCTACATCACCACCAGCTCCAATGCCTATCACTGGTATGCTGACCGTTTCAGCAACTTTCTTGGCTAGTTTGGCAGGTATTTTTTCGAGTACTATAGCAAAGCAACCTGACTCTTCGAGGATTTTTGCATCTTCAATAAGCTTGTTCGCCTCTTCTTCCTCTTTGGCCCTTACGGTATAAGTCCCAAACTTGTAAATAGACTGAGGTGTCAGCCCAAGATGCCCCATCACAGGTACTCCTGCACTGAGTATACGTGCAACTGACTCCTTGATCTCTGCACCACCTTCAACTTTGACAGCGTGAGCCCCAGATTCTTTCATGATTCTGATTGCAGATCTCAGTGCTTCTGAACTATTTCCTTGATAAGACCCAAACGGAATATCGACCACTACAAATGCTCTTTTTACACCCCTGACTACCGAACTGGCGTGATAGATCATTTGGTCAAGCGTAATAGGGAGTGTCGTTTCATGGCCTGCCATTACATTTGAAGCAGAATCTCCAACGAGTATGATATCTATTCCAGCTGAATCTATGATTCCTGCCATAGAAAAATCATAAGCGGTGAGCATAGAAATCTTTTCTCCACGGTTTTTCATCTCTTGCAAGATATGTGTGGTGATTCTTTTGATATTTGAAGATGGATGGACAGACATGGGAGATTAATGTAAATATACAGTATATGGTTCTTGGGTGAGGTCGACGGCAATATGCTCGTTTAGCGTGGTAGATAGCTCTAGTCCAGTATAATCTGGAGAAACAGGGAACAACTTGTGACTTCGATTTACGAGCACTGCTATCTCCATTTTTTTCATAGTAATTTCCAGAAATGGTTTTAATGAATATGCCAACGTCTTACCAGTATTGAGTACATCATCTACTAAGATGATACACTTGTTTGCTGGCGCTACATCGGTTGACAAGCTTACTTCTCCTTGAATCAAACTACTTTTGTCAAGCCTGATCTCCACTACTAAGGGGTTGATAGGGGAGATTTGTTGAAGGTTGTCTGCCAGTAACTTGGCTAAAGTATAGCCCATTCCAGCAATACCAGCAAATACAACCTCCTCTTCTGAGGCATTGCGTTCATAGATTTCATACGCCATTCTAGTGATTTTTTGCTTCACTTGTCTATGGTCGAGAACTTGGCTTCTATTTTCAGACATTTGAATTGCTTATTCTAGTTTCGAAATGGAAAATTACGCTAATTGAAGTTAACATCAAAAACTACCTGTGTGCATCTTCTTCATGAAGGATGTTTACATAAGAATCATATCGATAAGGATGAATGTATCCTTCTTCTAACTTCTCTAAAACCACACAGCCTGGCTCATTGAGATGCTTGCAGTTATTGTACTTGCATTGGCCAAGATATTGTCTCATTTCAGGAAAGTAATGTGAAAGCTCGAACTCATCTATGTCCAAAATACCAAACTCCTTGATTCCTGGCGTATCTATTAAATATCCGCCATTTTCTTCCAGCATAAACATCTCTGCAAAAGTCGTTGTGTGAACGCCCTTCGCACTGAATTTGGATATTTCCTGAGTGGCTTGCGAAGCTTTTGGAATGAGCTTGTTGAGCAGCGTTGACTTTCCTACGCCACTATGCCCTGAGAGTAGGGTCGTTTTTCCTTTAAGTAATGGGCTAAAAATCTCTACCAAGCCATGATCATCGATCGCTACAGTCTCAAGAACTGGGTAGCCTAATGGCTCATAAATCTCATGTATATCCTGTAGATAATCCAGATCTTTTTCCTTGACTACCATGTCCATTTTATTTACAATGATAGTGGTGGGGATCCTGAAGCTTTCTGAACTGACTAAAAACCTATCAATAAACCCAAGTGAAGTTCGAGGGTTCCTAATGGTAACAATCAGAAAGGCCTGGTCAATATTAGAAGCAATGATATGGGAAAAATGAGTTTTTCGTGTTGATTTTCGGATAATGTAGTTTTCTCTAGGTAGAATTTCATCAATAGTCCAAGTGGGCTGATCTGCTTCTTTACAAACCTCCACAAAATCTCCAACAGCTATGGGGTTGGTTAACTTAAGATTTTCTTGCTTGAATTTGCCACGCAGCCTTGACTTGACTAAACCCTCGGTCGTCTCCACAAGATACCAACTACCTGTTGATTTGATCACTCTACCTTTCATTTCTTTAATTTAACTTCTCACATGTGAGTTCTTGCTCAGCCTAATAGAATTCAAAGATCGATACATTTTTTAAGATATCCTTCACGTAGAGTTACTTCACCTTTGCCTTTAAAGTGCAATTCTATATCAGCTTGGTTACTCTTGATTATTTGCTGAGAACTTTCTCTATAATTTTCTTAGCACTGCCAAGATTCTCTTTGACTAACAATGATGCAGCCTTACAAGTTTTTTCATACAAATCAGGATCTTCTAGGGCAGTCATTGTAGTATTAAGTTCTTCAATATCCTTAACAGACCCACTAGCACCATAGTCTATACTGATTTTGGCCTCTGGGAATTTGTTTGGCTTACGTAGCTCGCCAAATAAAACTGGAATCCCATATGCCAAAGGCTCTAGAATATTATGCAGTCCCTTTCCAAAAGCCCCACCGACATATGCTATTTGTGCATATTGATAAAGTGAAGAAAGCATCCCAATATTATCAATAAACAACACATCGATATTTTTGAGAATAGGAGATTGAGAAGAGAGCTTATCAGAAACTAAAGTTATTTGATTAGCCCATATGTCAATTTTTGCTTGGTCGATATCATGAGGGGCAATGATGAATTTATATCCTTGTGAGTTGTTGATCCAAGGAATCCAAATAGACAAATCTTCTTCCCAGACTGATCCCAAAACAATTATTTTCTTTCCTTCACAAAACAATTCAATATCTGGATATCTTTTTGGAGATGAGCTTATTTGAGTCACTCTATCAAACCTCGTATCACCTGTATGTGTGCATTCGGCAATATTGATTTGATGAAGAAGGTCTATACTTCTTTCATTCTGCGTAAAGATATGATCAAAGGACCTTAAAATCCTTCTAAAAAACCCCCCAAATACCTGAAAGTAAACTTGATCTTCTCTCATTGCTGCTGAAAACAAGTATAGGGGAATTCTCTGCTTTTTAGCCTCAAAAATATAGTTTGCCCATAAGTCATACTTTACAAAAAAGGCATATTTTGGTTTCAGGTTGATAAGAAATTTCCGAGCATTCTTTGGTGTATCTATCGGTAGGTATAAAAGTAAGTCTACTTCACCCTTATTTTTGCGCTTTACATGCTCATAACCTGAAGGACTAAAAAAAGATACTACAATTTTCAAAGTTGGTTTTTCCTTTTTTAGTTGAAGAATTACAGGCCTAGATTGTTCATATTCACCAAGTGAAGCCACGTGAAACCATGCCAAATCCTCTTGAAATTGAGCCTTGAATGCTTGAATTTGCTCCAAAACTGTTTTTCTTCCCTGTACAAACTGCTTGATTTTTGGCCTACTATTTTGTAACAAAGAGACAATTATAGAAAACAGAAACATGGAAAAATTATAGAGAATTTTCATGGCGTAAAAATCAGTTTTTAGGTTTGGTTCAGGTATCTAGGTGAAACTTTAAGCAAGAAATGAAATTATTTTTAAATGAAAAAGCCTCGATTGGATTCAATCGAGGCTTATTTCAATATTTGTTAAAATAATTTAGTTTTTGCTCAAATAAGCAGAAACTCCTTCTTTCGTTGCAGTCATTGCTTCTTTACCTTCTTCCCAGTTTGCAGGACAAACTTCTCCAAATTTCTCAACGTGCTGAAGCGCATCTACCAACCTGATCATTTCATCAATATTTCTTCCAAGTGGAAGGTCGTTGATAGTCTCTTGTCTTACTACACCGTTTTTGTCAATCAAGAAAGTACCTCTGAATGCTACTGGGGCACCTTCGAATTTCAACTCTCCTTCTTCATTATAGTTCCACTCACCAGCAAGTACGCCATAGTTATGAGCGATTGTCTTAGCTGTGTCTGCTACCAATGGATAAGTAACACCTTCGATTCCACCTTGAGCCTTTGGAGTACCCAACCATGCAAGGTGAGTCTCTTCAGTATCTGTAGATGCTCCTACTACCGCTACACCTCTTTTTTCGAACTCAGCCAATTTCTCTTGGAAAGCCAAGATCTCAGTCGGGCATACGAATGTAAAGTCTTTTGGATAGAAGAAGAATACTACCTCTTTGTTACCAATATACTGCTCCAAAGAAAAGTTTTCAACGATTTCTTCTCCATTGATTACAGCTGCTGTACTGAATATTGGTGCTTTTTTTCCTACTAATGACATGTTTTTGTGTTTTTATTAGTTAATAGTTTTTTTCCTTTTTGTGACCTTTGAAAACGACATTGATTTCATCAATTTCATATCCTTCAAAATCATTTGCTTCAATGAAGTCCTGCAGCAATTTTTCAAATTTTTCATTTTTATAATCCCTGATCTCATGGGAGGTTTTGCAGTAAAGATGACTGTGAGCATCAAGCTTGGAGTCAAATCTCATGACTCCATTTTGGTCAATTGTTTTTCGTAATATTCCTGCTTGAACAAAGCTATCAAGTGTTTTATACACTGTAGCAAGTGATATGGATGGATTACTTATTTTGATCTCCTCATGGACCTGCTCCGCTGAAGGGTGCGATTCGGACTGAATTAAAGCCAAGAATATCACCATGCGCTGATGTGTGAACTTTAGCCCACAATTGGTGATCTTTTCTTTGACTAATTCAAGGTTCATTGAAATATTTGTAATTAATAATCATTATTGTTTGCGAATTATTATGCAAAGATACTAATTATTGAACTTTCAACAAAAAAATCTCAATATATTATTTGGTTAGTTTCGAAAAACACCAATAGCGAAGGTTAAAATTCATGGTTTTTGAACTCATGTGTCATATGTGTTCGGTTGTAAGGCAACAATATCAAAATTATATTTTGTGATTAATTTTTGTGTAATGGTAATTTTGACAGCAATGTTACAAGATGATATTTAAAATTTCACTAACTTGTAGCTTGCTTAATTTTCAGCTAAAAAACTCTAAAGAATCGATGGTAAAAGTTCTATTTGTATGTCTTGGTAATATTTGTAGGTCACCTTTGGCTGAAGCTATTTTTGAGCATAAAGTCAAATCCCAAGACCTAACACGAATTTTTAAAAGTGACAGCTGCGGCACCTCTGATTATCATATAGGGGAACTACCAGATGAAAGAACTATCAAGTGTGCAAGGCAAAAAGGGATAGAAATCAATCATAGAGGGAGACAAATAAATAGGGTAGACATTCGAGAATTCAACTATATTTTAGCCATGGACAAGTCCAATAAAGTCAACATAGAAAAGCTAATCAATAGAAATGGTCTAAATCATAACCAGCTACATTTGATACGAGAGTTTCAGTCAGTTTCTGACTCCATCGAAGTTCCAGACCCATATTACGGAGGAATGCAAGCATTTGAGGAAGTTTATGAAATTCTAGATGATTCAATCGATCATTTTTTAGAGTTTCTAAAACAAGAACATCAGACACATGCCTGATCTCTGAAAAAAGGCAGCAGTATTTACCAAGCGTAACCTTAGGCAAAATCAGTCATATAGACAACTTGAAAGCTGTTTCTGGTGGTTTGCTCCAATAGTACTTTTTTATCCCGAACCATTCGTTTGATGATCTTCTCACTTGGATTCTTGACTGTGATCAAGTAAAGATTTTTGTTATACTTAATTTGAAATTGATCTTTCAGGCTTTCCAAAAGTTCTTCTAATTTGAACATATCATCATCAATCACAATGGATATACTTATGCCTGACACTTGCAAAAGATTGACTTTGAGCTTTAAGAACTCGATTTTGGAATACACGATATGTATATGAGATTCATTGATAAATGTGAAGTCCGTAACCTTGAATGACACCAATATTTGATTCTCTTTCATCACTATACAAGGAACAATATTAACCTGATCGACTTTATGGATTTTGGTACCTGAAGTCTCCGGTTTAACAAATGACTTGACATATAGGGGGATATTTTTATTTGCCAAAGGCTTGATTGTTTTTGGATGAATCACAGAGGCTCCATAATAGGTCAATTCGGCAGCTTCATGATAATCTAGCTCTTCAAATTTCTGTGTATGCTTGAATTTTTTTGGATCTGCGTTCAACACACCGTCTACATCTTTCCATATGGTTACAGATTCAGCGTCTAGACATGAAGCGAGTATTGCAGCACTGAAGTCCGAACCTTCTCTTCCCAAGGTTGTGCTTCTCCCATGATCATCACTCCCTATAAAACCTTGCGTTACAACAAGTTTATCCTTTAATATCATCAACAACTTTTCATTTACTTTTTCTTGCGTAAGGTCCCAAGAAACTTTAGCAAATCTGAATTCTGAATTAGTTTTGATAACTTCTCGAGCATCTAACCAAATAGAAGAAACCTGCCGGTATTCAATGTAAGCCTGCAAAATCAAGGAAGAAGCCAATTCTCCATAAACAATCACCTGATCATAATATTCATCATAATTACCTGGGGTGAGTTCGGTTTTCAAAAAATCGTCCATGCCGTCAAACAACCTTTCAAGACTTTGAAAAATCGTATGGTCATTAGGGAAAAGAGACTCACAGATGGTAAGATGTTGGGTCCTTAAAATTGAACATTTTAAAGAATATGATTCATTCCTATATTTTGACTTAAGAATCTCTTCAAGAGCATTTGTAGTCTTTCCAATAGCTGAAACCACCAAAACCATAGGATTTCGCAATCGTTTGAACAAAATGTTGAAAAGGTTTTTGATAGAATCAGCATCTTTCACAGATGCACCACCAAATTTGAAAACAATTGCTTTTGACATCAGAATTTATTTGTAATTTCAAGGAATCATTTAACAAAACTTGTACTTTTCCAAGACATGAAAATAAAACCCTACATTCCAAATGACAACTCTCTCGCCTACTCAGTAGGAGTAACGTTAGACAGGTTTATCAAGAAGAAACAAGATGATTTTCCATTTGCCTCTGGTGAATTGTCTCAACTGCTTAGAGACATTGCACTTGCAGCAAAGATAGTGAATCGAGAGACCAATCGGGCAGGTCTAGCAAACATTGGAGGGGCATTTGGTCAAACCAACGTGCAAGGTGAGGAGCAGCAGAAGCTTGATGTCATCGCCAACATTCGATTTACCAGAGCATTGACCAAAGGCGGAGAAGTATGCGCCATCGTTTCAGAAGAAGATGATGAGGTAATAGATCTTCAAAACAATTCTGGCAAATATGTGGTGGCCATAGACCCTCTCGACGGCTCATCAAACATAGACGTAAATATCTCTATCGGTACGATTTTTTCGATCTACAGAAGAGTCACGCCTGTAGGTAGCCCGATACAACTTGATGACATCATGCAGCCTGGTAGACAGCAAGTTGCAGCTGGATATGTGCTATATGGTTCATCTACCATGTTGGTATACACCACTGGATGTGGAGTCAATGGGTTTACATATGAACAATCGCTTGGTGAATTTTTCCTGTCACATCCTGATATGAAAGCTCCTAGCAGCGGGAATATATACAGTATCAATGAAGGAATATCAAATAGTTTCAGCGAAGGTTTAGCCAAATACATTGCCCACTGCAAATCGAAAAATTATAGTGCTAGATACATTGGCAGTCTAGTGGCTGATTTTCACCGAAACTTACTCAAAGGTGGGATATACATTTACCCAGAAACAAAAAAAAATCCATCGGGAAAACTTAGACTTCTCTATGAAGCAAACGCTTTGGCTTACATCGCAGAGCAAGCTGGTGCTGAAGCAAATGATGGTGTTCAGCGAATTTTGGATATTCAGCCGACTTCATTACACCAGAGAACTCCACTTTACATTGGATCGAAGGTAATGGTAAATGAAGCATTGGAATTCATTTCTAAAAAATCAATCATACATGAGAACCAGTGATCTCAGCTGGAATACTTTCTTCTGATTTCGATTTTGAGTTTTTGCCTTCGAATGATCGCGAGACTTAAGTCTACAACCATTTGCTCTGGCTGAGATTCATGAAGAATCTTTTTCAGAAGATTTTCCCCTAGGTCAATTCGATAGCAAATCTGCAACAATCGCTCAAAATCTCTGTTCAAAAGTAGCTGAACATGTGGTTTCAACCATTCCAAAAGATCAGACTCAGTGTCGACCCCTTCTTTTAATGCTAAGTCAAAGTCCTTTTCGATTAGTCTGGAGGTATCCGTGATTAAAGAATCATTCATAAATCAAATTTCAACTGATGGGGCTTTTAATGCTTCAAAGTAGCTTAAATAATAAAAAACTCGCAGTGTAATGCTGCGAGTTTTTTATTAACCTTCTTGCTTCTCTTCTGATTCACTAGCTTCTTCATTTCCTTCTTCTAGTACTTCTGGAGCATATTTCCTTATGATTTTGTACCAGCTGACTAGCTTCTTGATATCCGATGGATATACTTTGTCTTCATCATAGTCTGGGAGAATATGTTTCAAAAACGCTTTGAGTTCGTCTGCATCAGCACCACTATCAAGACCCAAATCACCTTTGAACTCTGATTCTATTTTGATAAGAATCTCTTCAAGTGGTGATGCTCCTTCCTCAGTCATGGTATACATAGAAATCTCGCTGAGTACTGACACTCGTTGATTGGCACCTACGACTAGTTTGCCTTTTTTCTCATCCATGGATTCCAAAATTACACCGCTTCTCGTTGGTTTGAGGATTTTATAAAGTCCTGGTTTTCCAGATACTGTTGCTATTTCGTTGAATTTCATATGATCTTAATTTAACTTTTACACGAGGTTGAGATTTTTGCGTAACATGAATCTTTCACCTCTGTGGTGTTGTCGGTACTGTTGACACTATCGACATGCTCGATTTTACTGTTCTTTTTTTAATTGAGGTTGCAAATATAAAGTTTCGAATCAAAAGCCCAAGACTTATGATCTTTCCTGATAAAAATCTTCAACTTGCTCTTCAATAAACCCAGTCAATTCTTCTTTACCTTTCCCATTTTCGGCAGATGTTACGAAATACAATGGGGCTTCCTCAAAAATAGCTTTGGACGCTTTGATAAATTTGGCAATTGTAGATTGGGTCTTTGGCCAAGATTGCTTATCTGCCTTTGTGAATACCAGCACGATAGGAATACCATTCTCGCCACACCAGGTGATAAACTCCAAATCAATCTTTTGAGGCTCTAGGCGACTATCTATAAGGACACACAAAGCAACTAGGTTTTCTCTGTTGTTCAGGTACGACTGTATCATCCCTTCCCAATCGGCTTTAATTGATTTACTGACTTTGGCAAAACCGTAACCTGGAAGATCGACCATATACCACCTTTCATCCACCAAAAAATGGTTAATAAGCTGTGTTTTACCAGGCCTCCCAGATGTTTTAGCAAGGTTCTTATTGTTTGCAAGCATATTGATCAATGAGCTCTTGCCTACATTTGACCTTCCGATGAAAGCAAATTCTGGCTTGTCAGGAGTCGGACACTTGGTATGGTCTGTATTACTGATTAAGAAAGTAGCTTTTTTGATCATAACTATTATTTTTTTGACAAAGGTAAAGTTTTCTCACCATAAATTTGTTGTCAGGTTGGATTCTTGGGCTAAACTGGCTACTATTTCAAAGTTTACATTAGCCAGAAATGGTATTATTGTTCAACATTTTTCCATTGCTCATGTTTACTTAGTAATATTGCAAACTCAATAGATACAGCATACATGTCAGTAGTACCATACAAAGAAAAAGAGTCAGGCAAGAAGGAGCAAGTTGCAGAGATGTTCAACAATATCAGCAAGAAGTATGACTTCCTAAATCACTTCTTAAGCTTGGGGATAGATATCACTTGGAGAAAGAAGGCAATCAAAATGCTGAAAGATGATCAGCCAAAGCTAATTTTGGACATAGCTACAGGCACTGGAGATTTTGCGATTGAAGCATTGGCCCTTAATCCTGACAAAGTGATAGGTGTGGACATCTCTGCTGGTATGCTGGAAGAGGGTAAAAAGAAGATGAAAAAGCGAAAACTGGATCATCTTATTGATATGCAGATGGGAGATTCAGAGAAGCTTTTGTTTGAGGATAATAAGTTCGATGCTGTCATCGTTTCATTTGGAGTTAGGAACTTTGAAAATCTCGAAAAAGGTCTAGCAGATATGTATAGGGTTTTGAAGCCAGGTGCTAAGACAGTAATTGTAGAATTCTCGAAACCTAAGAAGTTCCCGATGAAGCAAGGATATAATTTTTATTTTAAATATATTTTGCCTCAAATTGGAAAACTTGTTTCTAAGGATAATTCGGCCTATACCTATTTGCCTGAATCCGTTCAGGCATTTCCTGATGGAAATGATTTTCTTAAAGTTTTAGAAAAAGTTGGCTTTAAAAACACAAAATGCAAACCATTGACATTTGGAATCAGCTCAATTTATATAGGAGAAAAATAATTTCCCTATCATTTTTGTTTTTGCTAAGTAGCAGTTTTGCCTTTGGTCAGGCTAGGTATAATGAGATTAGCAAAGCTGGTCAAGATGATAAATTTGTGTCCTATGGCTTCTTTCTTGGTGGACATACCAACTACTGGCGATTGAAGTATTCTGAGAGCTTTGCCGAGCAATTATTCCAATCAAATGGACGTCAGATTCAAAGCATCACTCCTTATTATTCACCTGGGTTTTCTCTTGGCTTCTTGGTTGTGTTCAGACTCCATGACCAAGTCAACTTTCTGATTACCCCAAAAGTAGGATTCTACGAATTCAGAACAGATATCAACACTTTTGTAGCTGATCCAAGCCCCGATGCTATTGATGACTCAGAGCTATATACGACAAGTACTGTAATCAATGAATCTACCATGGTAGAGATTCCAGTGCTTTTCAAGTACAAAGCACAGAGGTTTAATAATTCCAGGATGTTTTTTACCGCTGGAGGTTCATTTATGTTCAGAACCAAAGATCAAGAAGAGGCCGATATAGAGGATATCGGGACATTAGGCCGAGACTTCACAGTAGACCTGGGAATTGGTTTTGACATGTATTTCAAGTTTTTCAAATTTTCTCCTGAAGTGAGGTTTTCGCACGGCTTGCTGAACATGTACAGAGCAGAAGCCACTGATCCAGCTTACAGTTCAGCCATTGAGTCTTTGAGAAGAAAAAGCATTACGTTGTACTTAAATTTCCAGTAAATGCTAGTGGCTTAAACTTTCTTTGAAATGAGTATTTTATCAAAGGTTATGAACCTACTACTATTCGCAATGGTTGGGTTATTGTTTTCTTGTAGTAGTAAAGATGAAATTGCTGCACCCATTCCTCCCTTGCAAGATAGCAATCCATATTCGCTTGGAAGAGTAGGAAATGCAGAAGACATCAAAACTTCTACAGAGTCTGGAGTAGTTTTGATGGGTGGAAGTACAGATGTGGATCAAGCCTTCCGTTGGATGATTGAAAAAGCCGGGCATGGAGATATTGTAGTCATTCGTGTGACAGGAGCAGCTGCATACAACGAATACATTTTTGGGCTTTCAAATACCAACTCTGTAGAAACCTTAAGAATAAATTCTAGAGAGGGTGCTAATGATGAGAGGGTGATTAAAACCTTAAAAAACGCAGAAGCAGTTTTTATAGCTGGAGGAGATCAATCTAATTACCTGAGACTTTGGGAAGGAACTAAAGTAGAAGAAGCCCTACAATACCTCATCCACGAAAAGAGAATCCCAATTGGTGGAACAAGTGCAGGTTGTGCCATCATGGGTGAGTTTGTATATACTGGTGAGCAAGGAAGTATTATAAGCACTGAGGCCCTTTTAGATCCATTTGATCAACGATTAACAGTAAGAAAGTCAACATTAATCAATCATCCCTTACTAAAAGCAACAATAACAGATCAGCATTTCTCACAAAGAAATAGAGAAGGAAGACTACTTTCGTTTATGGCTAACATATTTGATCGTTTTGAGACTTCAGCTACCGCTATAGGCGTTGATGAACGTACAGCTTTATTGATTGATGATTCAGGAAATTGGCAAGTTGTAGGAGATCATAAGGTTTACTTTTTAAAAAGCAATGATCTAGGACCAGAAATCTGCAAACCTAGTACACCACTAACATGGGATAGCGATAACTCAGCAGTCAAAGTATTCGAATCTAACCAAAACCCTAACTTTTCTACAAACAGTCTGATAAATTGGGAGCTTCCTTGGTCACAATATTGGTTTGTAACCAACGGTGAGTTTCAGACTAGATCATTTTAATCTTGCTTTGTGAATTGTTTGATCCTAACTGTCTTTGGCGGCATGTCTTCTTAAAAATACCTCCCTCTTTTCATTGCGTTGCAGTACCTTTTTCCATCAAAACATCCCTTATGTCTTTTTCCTGAATCCATCCTTTTTGCAAGGCATCATTTGCAGCTTCTAAAGTATCTTTTATCAGCAACATTTCGACACCTAAAAGCTGCATTTGTGCTTTGATGTCATACATTTTCTTTTCGTCCCCTTCATCGATATGACGAATATAGACGACTTTCACTCTTCCAGGAAAATCTTTGACGATTTGTAGGTAGATTTCTGCATCTTGTTGCCCAGAGTCACCTATCAATACAAAAGGTATAGAAGGAATAGTGGATAGAATTTTTTCTACTTGATACAATTTGTGGGTGTGGTGACTGCCAGCTATGAAATACTCCCTAGACAATCCAACGTCTCTCAGCATCAATGGACCTCTTGGTACAAAGTGTACTTCCATCCATTCTGATAAGAAATCATACAAGTTCCAAGGACTACTAGATACATAAAACATGGGGTTGTTTTCCTTACCGTCAGTACCTCTTTCAAGTGCTTTGTAAAATGAAGCTACTCCAGGGAATGGCAATCTACTGTGAGCATTTCCAAAAAATGTTGTTTTGATCATCTGCCAAACCTTCGTAGCTCCAGTAGGTACAATGGTATCATCGATGTCTGATATGATACCGTATTCTACTTCATGAGTCGGTACAATAACCGATGCCTTGCTACTGACCTTTTTCTGATTGGGAACCACTTGACTAATTAACTCGATATCGACCGTTTGCCAAGGTTTATTATATGACAGCTCATTTTCAAACTCAAAATGGAATTCAAAGTAGCCTTCTTCGTCTGTGTACTGTGTTAAAGTTACATTCTCAAAAGAAGCTTTTACAGCTACTTTAGGGATTTCCCAAGACATGAACCTTTTGTACATTTTGCTAAAATTCCTCCACCTGCTATCACCTATTTCAGACAGCCCGATACCTCGATCTTTCAGTACCCGTCCAATGATATAAACCTGCTTCCCGCTTCCAAAGCCTTTGTAAGGCATGATCATGATAGTCTTTACCATTCCTGTTTTGATACCAAACCATAGCTTAGCTTTGGAAAAAATTAATTTGAGTCTGTATAGGATTCGTAAGGTTCTTTTCTTGACCATAAGTCGGATTTATTTTTTTTTAAAGGTAAAAAATACAAATGAGATAAGGTGAGTTATAGATGAATACTCAAAGGTCTATGAAAATGTTTACCTTTGTAGCATGGAAAATGTTGCGAAAAAGGACATAAGAAAATTATCATTGGAAGAATTGGAAGATTTTTTTATCACTCAGGGAGATAAGAAATTCCGTGCAAAACAGGTCTATGACTGGCTTTGGAATAAGTCTTTGAAAAACTTTGATGATATGAGCAATATTTCCAAAGAGACCAGAGAGATGCTTAAGCAGCACTTTTCAATTAACCATATCATGGTTGATTTGATGCAACATTCTTCAGATGGTACGATCAAAAATGCAGTCAAATTATATGATAGTAAGATTGTAGAGTCTGTCTTGATACCTACATCAAAAAGAATAACAGCCTGTGTGTCATCTCAGGTTGGCTGTAGTTTAGATTGTAACTTTTGCGCTACTGCGAGATTGAAAAGGATGAGAAACTTAAACCCTGATGAAATATATGATCAAGTGGTGGCCATCAAAGATGAAGCTGAAACCTACTTTAATAGACCTCTGACCAATATTGTTTTCATGGGAATGGGAGAACCCTTGCTGAACTATAACAATGTCATCTCGGCAATAGATAAAATCACTTCTCCTACAGGCTTGGGCATGGCTCCAAGAAGAATCACCCTCTCCACAGTGGGTATTCCAAAGATGATCAAGAAAATGGCTGATGATGAGGTGAAATTCAACTTAGCGATTTCCCTCCATTCTGCTATCAATGAAACCAGAAGTTTATTGATGCCTATCAATGATGTAAACCCATTGGAAGACTTAGCTGATTCACTACGCTATTGGTATCAGAAGACCAAACGTAAAGTGACCTATGAATATGTCATTTGGGATGGTATCAATGATGATGAAACTCATGCTAAGGCTTTGGCAAAATTCTGTAAGGTCATTCCTTCAAAAGTCAATATCATACAGTATAATCCCATAGATGAAGGGGAGTTTAGACAAGCTTCCCAAGAGGCTGTGGACATGTATATCAGGATACTTGAAGGTCAAGGCATCATAGCCAAAGTCAGAAAATCAAGAGGTCAGGATATCGATGCTGCCTGTGGACAACTGGCCAATAAAAATGAAGTTGGAGAATTAGGAGAATAGAAATTAGTTTTTAAGGGGTTTTTTTAACTGACTAAAAACACTGATGACAATCAAAAAAAATATCCATGTCTATAAACACTGAATCTGAACTCATTGCCATGCAAAAGGTAAGTGATGTAGTTGCTTACACACTCAAAGAAATGAAGCAATATGCCAAGCCTGGGATGTCTACAAAAGAGCTAGATGACTTTGGGGGCAACATTTTGAGAGATTTTGGGGCTAAGTCGGCACCACAGCAGACTTATAATTTCCCTGGATGGACATGTATTAGTATAAATAATGAATTTTGCCACGGATTGCCATCTTCAAAAAAAATCTTGAAAGAGGGAGAGTTGATCAATATTGATGTATCCGCAGAACTTAAAGGCTATTGGTCAGACAATGGTGCTTCATTTGTACTCGGTGTTGATAAATTCAAGCATCAGCCTCTCATAGATGCTTCTAAAGACATCTTAAAACAAGCTTTGGATCATATCAAAGGAGGTGTTAGAATTTCTGACATTGGTCACCTGATGGAAACTGAAGCTAAAAAATATGGCTACAAAGTCATCCGGAATTTGGGAGGTCATGGTATAGGAAAAAGTCTGCATGAGCAACCTGATGAGTTACTCAATTATAGAAATAAATACGATCAAAGAAGGTTTAGGAAAAATGCCGTTGTGGCAATAGAAACTTTTATAGCTACCCAATCTACCCTAGCAGTAACTACAAATGATGGATGGACGATGATAGGTAACAAAGGGGGGTACATGGCGCAACACGAGCACACCATTGTAATCACTGATTCCAAGCCTATCATCCTCACTGAGAAAAATGAGATTTGGCAATAGCCTTTATCGAGAAAAGTGACTGTTATTCTTCCTTCATCAATGTCTACACTGCCCATTACCGTTTTTCTTTCTCGCTTTCGCTGTTTAGCCATAAATTTTGGCTAGCTGCCAACTTTGCTCAATTTGCCGATGTTAGCTGTATTAGACAGTGAAAATTCAACTTCAAGCATTAACACCGTATCAATTGGACTCTCTAGAAGATTTTTTTAAAGTCTCCTTATACTCTTCTTGGGCTTTGGGGTCTGCTTCAGGATAAAAACCATTTGCTTTCTGATAGCTAAAACCTAATTTTTTAACGATATTTTAAATCTGGGCTTTTTTAAATTCAATCCTAAAATTTGCTTTGATCTCCTCAAGTGAATAGCCTTTAACTTTTAATACTGGTCTTCCCAAAAGATGTTGTTTTAGGGAAGACAAGGCATATTTGTGAAATTATAAATATTCTTTATGTAAAATGAGAAGGTTCTCAAACATCACCAAAAAGGCTAAGCCTTGATAAATACTTAGCAACTTGGTGTAAGGTTAGCTATGTGTATATAGATCATGTATGGTGTACAAGATCAATAAAATCACTCAGTATTACTCTAAAATGAAGTTACTTTTAACTAGGCTTAACATGTTAAATTTTAACATTTTTATGATCTAAACTCAAGCAGTTTTGTGGTAGTAAAATGATCACATTATGTATAACTACTTTACAAAACAAAAAATCAAAGCGCTGTTTATCATTGTTTTAACATGGGCAAGCATATCTTTATGCCCCATATCATCTGCATTTGCTCAAGCGACAAATGCGACTGTCTCTGGACTAATTTTAGATGATAGCAAGGAGCCTCTCATAGGAGCCAATGTTTTGGTCAAAAATGAGTCCACTGGATTTGAGGCAGGAACAATCACAGGTTTAGATGGGAGATTTCAATTGCAGCAGTTACCCCTTGGGAAACCCTACACGGTGACTGTAAGCTATATTGGGTTCAATACTCAAAAACTGACAGGCTACCAACTCAATCAAGGTGATAGAATCAATGTAGAGATCACCATGGAGTATGGAAGTAGTGACCTGTCTGAAGTAGTCGTCACTGGCGATAGCTTCAAAAATCAAGTGGATAAACTAGGAGCAGTGACAGCCATTGATTCTAAGCAAATCAAAAACCTACCCACAGAAGGTAGAAATTTCACGAACTTAACTGCTCTCTCACCACTTCAAGGTGGAGGAGGACTCAACTTGGGAGGTCAGCGAAGAACTTCCACCAATGTCACTTTGGATGGTGTAAATGCAAGAAATCAATTGACCGCAGGGGAAATAGCACGTGGTCCCTATACGGTATCTATTGAAGCAATCAGGGAGTTTGAAGTAGCTACCAACTCCTATGATGTCACTCAAGGGAGACAAGCTGGTGGAGCGCTGAATGCAGTCACCAAATCAGGCACCAATACACTCGAAGGCTCGGCTTTTGCATACCATAGAAATGACAACTTAGCTAGTCCGTTAGATATCAGAGGAAATGAAAGAGAAGTGGTATTCAACAATACTCAGTGGGGTTTTAGCTTAGGAGGACCAATCATAAAGGATAAAGTACATTTCTTCACTGTATTTGATAGACAAGATGCTGGAGAGCCTGTTTTCATCGGTGACATTCGAAACGAAGATGATGAATTAAGGCTTAGAATTAGAAAAGACACTTTGGACAAATTCGTAGATGTCGCCCGAAGGCTTTATGGAGTCGGTTCAGAGCAGCAGCTGGGAGAATTTTCCAGAAAAACGGTAGCCAACACCTTCTTTGCAAGAATAGACTGGCAAATCAACAAAAGAAACAAATTGACTATCAGAAACAACTACACTGACTGGTCAAACCCTTTTTCAGTAAATGACAATACTGCGATCAATTTAGCAGAAGTTTTTGGAGACTTCTCATCAAAAGAAAATAGCCTTCTAGTATCCTTGAGGTCTATTGCCAATGCAAATACCACAAACGAACTAAAAGTCCAGCTTCAACATGCTGAAAGAGGTTTTACTGTCAATGGGCAATTGCCGTCCAACAACATGCCTAGAGCAATCGTCAGGGTGGTTTCACCTTTTCCTACCGAAAACAATCCAAATGCCGTACAAACAACAAATGTTCAAATTGGTGGACAGCGATTCCTGCCAGAAACCAATCTTGAGCAACAAATCCACATTGTAAATACCACTTATACCCAGCAAGGGAAATTCAACTTCACTTTCGGTACAGACAATATGGTGACCTATTTAGAAACATTGCTAAGTAGTGAGCAAAATGGAAGATTTTTTTACAATAGCTTAACAGACTTCGAAAACAACAACCCATTTCGATATGCCAGAGAGGTGCCACTGCAAGGACTTCCGATCGTGAAGCAAACCGTAGTAGACCTTTCGCTTTTTGGCCAAATGGAAGTAAATCCTCATAAAGATGTCAACTTGGTGGCAGGATTGAGGTATGATGCGACGATGTTTATGAATGAGGCCGCTTTCAATCCCACTGTATCCAATGAGCTTGGTATTAGGACAGACAATAAGCCAGCTGATTTTAGAAACCTCCAGCCCAGAGTTCAAGCGACTTGGGACATTAAAGGAAAGAATACAGATGTATTGAAATTTGGTGCGGGTATGTTTGCCGCGCAGCCACATTATTATGCTCAAGTGAACAACATACAAAACTCAGGAGTGATGCTTGCAGCCATAGATGTACAAGGAGATTTGGTTCCTGAGGCTGACTTTATCGGCTATAGAAATGGACTCGAAGCTCCAGGGATTCCAGAAGGTGCAGACTTTATATCCACCATCAATAGCGTCGCTGATGATTTCAGGGTTCCAAATACATTCAAGGCAAATTTAAACTATAACAAGCTGATTGGTGATAGATTTAGAATCGGTGCCAACGTGATCTACTCTTACACATTCAATAACTATGTCTATTTGGAGAGAAACATGGTCGATAATCCTTATTTCAGGCTTTCAAATGAAGGAAATAGAGGGGTGTTTGTTCCAGCCAATACAATTGGGTCTAATGGGCAGACCAATTGGTTGAATTCAAGAAAGTCTAATAATGTCGGAAGAGTACTTGAATTGAATTCCGACGGGGAAGGATATCAATACGCTTTGATTCTAGATGGTAGCGTAAGGCTTGGAAAGGATGGCTATATTACTGCCTCATACACTTTCAATCAGGCTTTCGATAATACATCATACAATTGCTGTGTAGCCAATACTTCCACTTTCCTTCCTGTAGTAGATGACTCTAGGAAATTGAATTGGGCGTATTCAGACAATCAATTTAAACATAAAATAGTCTTGAATGGAGCTACTCCAACTTGGCGTGGATTTACAATGGGGGCGACATTGATAGGAATAGGTGGATCAAGATATTCTTTCTTGGTATCTAATGGCTCGCTTCAAGGTGACTTCCCATTGAACAACGCACTTGCTTTTGTATTTGATCCCAACAGTCCAGATACCCCACAAAATATCAGAGACGGATACAATGCGATTCTAAATGACCCAAACACTTCTGAAAGTACCAAAAAATATTTGAGAGAAAGCTTTGGAAAAATAGCCGATAGAAATGGAGGAGAAAATCCAATGTTCTACAACCTCGACCTCAGACTATTGAAAAACATAAAAATAGCAGGTTCTCAAAGAGTGGAACTGTCTGCAGATGTATTTAACTTCATGAACATGCTCAATAAAGACTGGGGTGTGGACAATAACCTCAGCAGCAGTAGAAACCTACAAAGCATCAGGGGTTTTGACCAAAGCTCTCAACAATACATCTATAATGTAGAACAAGGAGTTGGAATTCTGCCTATTAATGGTACTCCTTGGAGGATTCAGCTAGGGCTTCGGTATTCTTTTTAGATCCTATTCAAAATAAAAATCTCATAGGCTTGCTTTAAGTTTTGGTTAAGATTCAGAAAGAGTAGCGGAATATTCAATACTCTTTCTGAATTTTATCAAAAAAAGCATGGACATCTTATCATATTTTCAACAAACCCTCACAAGAGAAGAAGCGAGTAATCTGATCAAAGAGGTAAATTTTCGAAAAGGAGAATATGTCTATATGCCTCCCATCAAACCAAATGAGATGTTTCAAATAATATCAGGGGCTATCAAAATTGGAACATATACTGAAAAAGGTGAAGAGGTCTGTTATGATATTTTGTTTCAAAATGAAGTATTTGGAAATCTTCGGTATCTCAATGGTCAATTCTTTGAGTTTGCAAAAGCGCTGACTGACTGTAAAATCATCTGTTATGAATTGTCATTTTACAAAAAGATGATAGTCCATGATCCATTGATCTCAGACTGGTTTAATAAAACGACCATTCAACGATGGTGTAAAATGGAAACAAGACTGTATAGATTCTGTACCCTGCCAGCAGCAGAAAGAATCAAAGCGCTTTTCGCTGAATTCGACCACATCATAGTGATCTCTAAATCAAAGAAAGTGAAAATATTGGATCTCCTACACATCGTAGACATTGCCCAAATGACAGGAATATCAAGACAGACCGTATCAAAACTACTAAAGTCATTTGATGATAGCTCAAAATTGAAAACAAACAAGCTCCAACATGACTCAACCATTCTAATGGATAAGAAACTTATCCATCACCTTGCCTAAACAAGAAAAAAACGCACCAAGAACCATGTACAATATATCTAAAAAATTCAATAGTGGGATTTTAGTCTCTTTGACTTTCCTATTAGTCAGCACAATGGCTTATTCCCAAGAGGTCCAAAGAATCGCTTTTGGGTCTTGCAATAAACATGACCTTCCACAACCCCTCTGGAATCCAATAATAGAAGACTCGCCTGAGGTATTCGTCTGGCTCGGAGACAATGTCTATGGAGACACTCATGATATGGACCTCCTTAAGCGTAAATATGATGCTCAAAAAGCTATAGAAGGATATCAAAAACTTCGTCAGAATGCAAAAATCATAGGTGTATGGGATGACCACGATTTTGGTATCAATGACGGAGGAAAACATTACGCTCAAAAAGTGGCATCCATGCAACTGATGCTAGATTTTCTTGATGAACCCAAAGATAGCCCCAGAAGATCGCAAGAAGGTGTATATGGTGCATATGAATATCATCATGGAGAAAATTCAGTGAAAATTTACCTTTTAGACGCTAGGTATAGTCGAGATACCCTTTACAAAGAAGATGGTCAATATCTGCCAAACTTAAGCGGGTCTGTATTAGGTGAAGAACAGTGGACTTGGCTAGAAAAAGAACTAAAAAACAGTAAAGCTGATGTCAACATCATTGCGTCTGGAATACAATTCATACCAACAGAACATCCTCATGAAAAATGGGAAAACTATCCCAAAGAAAGAGAGAGACTATTTGACTTGATTCATTCTTCTAAAGTGAAAAACCCAGTTCTCTTAAGTGGAGATAGACATATCGCTGAGATCTCAAGATTAAAAGATAGCAGATTCACTAAGGGTCTTTATGAGATTACTTCTAGCGGAATGACTCATGTGTGGAAAAGCTACAAAGAAGAATACAACCCATACAGGGTATCTGGATTAGTCGCCTCTCTTCATTATGGGTTGGCCTCCTTTGACTGGAAAAACAAGCTTATGAATTTTCAAATAAAAGGTGAAAAAGGTCAAGTTTACATAGAACAGACAATCCAAATATTGGATTAAAAAAAACTCTCCATGAAGGGAAAATCTTTCTTCATGGAGAGTTGAATCATTCCAACTCCGCTGACTTGGCCCAAATATTCAGTCCCCCATCTGTTGCATAGCGATCTATAGCGGCTAGTTCCTCTTCCGTAAAGGAGAGGTTCTCAATAGCACCAACACAATCTATCACTTGTTCGGCCTTGCTAGCCCCAATCAATGCTGTAGTCACCCTGCCATTTTTAAGTACCCATGCAATCGCCATTTGTGCCAAAGTCTGTCCTCTTTGCTGTGCGATTTCATTTAGCGCTTTGATTTTGCCCAGATTCTCTTCACTCAGGAACTTAGGATTGAGTGATTTATCTTGATTGGCACGGCTATTTGATGGGATCTCCTTGAGGTACTTGTCCGTCAGCATACCCTGAGCTAATGGAGAAAACACGATAGAACCTATGCCTTCATTTTCTAAGGTGTCCAAAAGTCCATCATCTTCCACCCATCTGTTGAGCATGGAGTAGCTTGGCTGATGTATCAAGCATGGCGTGCCCAGCTCATTCAAGATAGCGACGGCTTCTTTGGTTCGTTTACTGTTATACGAAGAAATGCCAGCATAGAGCGCTTTGCCTGAACGGACGATTTGATCCAAGGCCTGCATGGTTTCTTCCAAAGGAGTATTGGGGTCAAAACGGTGAGAATAAAAAATATCAACATAGTCTAGTCCCATTCTTTTAAGACTTTGATCACAGCTAGCGATTAAATACTTCTTGCTCCCCCATTCACCGTATGGGCCAGGCCACATTAGGTATCCCGCTTTGCTAGAGATGATCAACTCATCCCTGTACCCTGCAAAATCTTCTTTCAGAATCTTTCCAAAAGCAACTTCAGCACTTCCTGGAGGAGGCCCATAGTTGTTGGCTAGGTCAAAATGCGTAATCCCAAGATCAAAAGCTGTTCGACAGATTTCTTGTTTGACTTGGTGAGGTTTATCATCACCGAAATTATGCCATAACCCTAGGGATATGGCTGGTAACTTCAACCCACTGTTACCACATTTGTTATAAACCATTTTTTGGTATCGTTCGGGATTTGGCGCGTATTTCATCTTTTATTTATTTCATTTTTTTGAGCATACTAAGTTACAATTTAACAATTACACACATCAATGTACTTCTCATCTTTTTAATTTAAAATGATTTATGAATATAATTAATTGAAATATGAATAAAAAACATAGAAATAAGCATAGTTGGAACGGTTGTTGAAAGTCTAAAGACAAAAAAACCAACAACCTATGCTAACCATAAACAACAAACCAACAGGAATTTTACCACTTGTATCATTTGGAAAGAAGAGCGATAAAGACGTAGACAAAAGATCCAATAGAGATACACCAGGAGAATCTGAAGGTGCTCGTCCTCCAAAAAAAGAAGAGTATAAAGAGCGTCAAAGGAAAAACGATAAAGAGAAAGATGACGGGCTAGGAGAGGATCAAAAAGTAGATAATGAAGAAAAGTATAAAAATAAGCGCTAATTTTTCCTTAAATTAACTTTTTCAAAGGCAAATAAGGAATCTAACATGTCAAATATTAGCTTAATCATAGAAGAGCGTGCTGCCAACATTGGGAATTTTATGGTCGGCAGGCTTCTTCCTTTCAGGCAAAAAAGAGCCGTAGGTCCATTTGTATTCATAGATCACATGGGACCAGTCAAAATGAGCGAGCGAGAAAACATGGAAGTATTGCCCCATCCACATATTGGTCTATCTACACTTACATTCTTGTTTGACGGAGCTATTATGCATCGAGACAGTATCGGAAGTGAAGTAGAAATCCAACCAGGTGCGGTCAACTGGATGACAGCTGGTAGTGGTGTGGTACATTCTGAGCGGACTCCTGAGAGGTTGCAAGACTCCACCAAAAGTCTTCATGGGCTACAGATTTGGGTTGCATTACCCAAGGAACTTGAAGAGACTTCGCCATCATTCACACACATAGACGCCAACCAAATCCCAGAATGGCAAGAAGATAGCATTAGTTTCAAATTGATAGCTGGTGAAGCCCTTGACAAAAAATCTCCTGTGCCAGTGCATAGCCATCTGTACTTTATAGAGATCAAAAGTCAAAATGCTACTAAAGTGAGCATTGGCGACAAGCTATATGGGGAGAGTGCCCTATATATTCTCAATGGCTCCGTATTCAGCGAAGGAAATGAGTATGGACCAAAGCAAATCCTCGTAGCGAAAGATGCCAAACTCTGTGAATTTGACATCGCTGAAAATTCTACGGTATATATTTTTGGAGGCGAATCTTTTCCAGAGGAAAGATACATCGATTGGAACTTTGTCTCTTCGAGCAAAGAGCGTCTTGCTAAAGCTAAGGAAGATTGGATCAATCAGAAATTTCCGAAAGTGGTAGGTGAAACAGATTTTGTTCCTTACCCTACTTTCAAAAAGTCTTAAAATAAAAATCTTACATTTTTTCTTTCAACATAATACTAAAGGACAAATAATTCTAGAACCATGGAAATAGAACAAATCAACCACGAATCGAAAGGGTACTTCAAGGCTATAGATGATGGAAAAGAAGCCGGGAGAATGACTTATTCTTGGGCAGGCGAACAAAGGATCATCATAGACCACACGGAAGTAAATCCTGAATTCAAAGGTCAGAGTGTGGGCAAGAAGATGCTTATGACTGCTGTGGAATTTGCCCGAGAGAAAAATATTAAAATCTTACCCTTGTGCCCTTTTGCCAAAAGTGTATTTGACAAAACACCTGAAATTCGGGACGTACTTTAAGCCAAAACCTCTTTTATTCTCCAATAGCAAATTTCAGCTGTAGCTCTTGAAAGTACAAGGTATACCTTGCTTGTGCATGGTCTGATTGTGCAGTAACTAATTGCTGATTGGCTTGAGCCAAATCCACAAAATTGCTGATGCCCAATCGAAATCTCTCCGAAATGGCCTCATGTGCTACTTCGGCAGCTTCCAATTGCACTGCGGTTGCGTCCCGCCTTTTTACGGCTGCTCTCATGCCTTGGTAGGCAAGTTTTACTTCTTGAGAAATGGTTCTCTCCATGGCGCTTCGATCAAGCTGCTGATTCATAAATTCTACCTTGGCCCTTGTGACTTGAGTCTTATTATCGTAGTTATTGAAAATAGGTATATTAAGGCTTAAGCCAATGACACGTTGAGGGAAAATAGTGAAGAATTGGTTACTGAAGGTTCTATCATCCAGAGAAGTATAGAATGTATTAAAATTGAAGTAAGCGCTAAGTTGAGGAAAATATGCAGACCTTGACATAGCCAGTAGACTTTTGCTCCCTTTTTCCATAACCTGCTGTTGTTGTAAATCCTTTCTTAATGCTTTAGCATTTGCATACAACTCCTCAAGAGGAAGACTAATCCACTCAAGTTCATCCACATCAAGCGCTATAGGGGTCAACATCGGCAGTACTTCAGATTCAAGCTGAAGACTTTCTGCCAGAACCCATCGGTTGGTCTCCCAATCAAGCTCGGCATCCAGCAAAACTGTCTCTAGTCTTGCTACTTCGGACTGCTGATTGTATAGGTCTGCCAATGTCCTAAGCCCTACATCCACAAAACCCTCGATCTGTGCGAGCATCTGACGCTGATTTTCTAGGTTTTCCCTAGCAATCCTCACCAACTCCTCACTAAGAAGGGCTTGAAGATACTGTTGAGCAATGGTGTTGTAGACAAGTTGCCTGTTTCGTTCTAATCCCAGCTCACCGGCCTCTTCAAAGTACTTCCCTGCTCTTGTCGTGTGATGTTGACGAAAAGCATTGAATACTGGCATGCTTGCATTGATGCTTCCTGATACGATCGAATTGACCTCATTGGTCACGATCAGCTCTCCCTCTACTTGCTGAAACTGCTGACCAATCTGCCTGAAATTTGAATTGGAGATATTTAATCGTGGCAAGTAACTCATCTGTGCATTCAACCGCTCCATTCTAAGTATATCTTGCTGATTGAGTAGCTTTCTGTAATCTACCTGCCTTTCCAACCCGATCTCTACTGCCTCCTCAAAAGTCAAAACAACTTCTTGTTGTGCTATACCACTGGGTACATGCATCATCAAGAGCAAAATTGTAAATATCACTACTCTCATATTGCAATATCCTTATCAATTCTTCCATCCATCATTTCTATCAATCTGGTGCCATAGTCTGCATTTTCCCGGGCATGAGTAGCCTGGATGATTGTCATACCTTCCTGATTGAGTTCTTTGAAAATCTCCATGATCTCTTTAGCCTGTACTGAGTGAAGGTTTCCAGTGGGCTCATCAGCTAGCAGTACCCTAGGCTTCCCAGCAATAGCCCTCGCAATACCTACTAGCTGCTGTTGTCCTCCAGATAGCTGCTCTGGAAAAAGGTCTTTTTTTGCCACCATATTGAACCGATCTAGTAAGTCTGCAATGAGGCTCTTACGCTCAGAACTAGACACATTTCTGTAAAGTAAAGGAGTCTCTATGTTTTCGTAAACAGTCAGCTCGTCGATCAGGTGGTAAGCTTGAAAAATATACCCGAACTCTGACTTGTGAAGCGCCCCTCTTTGTTTTGCTTTCATGGCATTCACGTCCTTTCCGTCAAAACTATAGCTCCCTTCAAAATCCTCGTCCAACATTCCGATGATATTCATCAAGGTAGATTTCCCCACTCCTGAAGGTCCCATCAGGGTGACAAATTCGCCTTGTTGAATTTTGATATTGATACTTTGTAAGATAAATATGCGCTGGAAGCGAGATTCTATATATTTGTCAATGCCATTGAGTTCTATCATTATTTTATAATTTCAATTGTTTTAGCTTAATTTCAGAAAAAGGTTATTGTAGTTTTCTCAATCTTTCATTTCCATAGTTATGCCATAAAAAACCAGCCTATTTTGAAGCTTAATGCCATTTATTAAAATTTCCCTGCTTATTCCCCGAACACCTTTGTCCGCCAACGGACGAAAAAAGATTGTTCTCAAAAAAATCTCAGTATCACTTTTGTTAAGAACTTAAAGTTTATTTCAAATCATTATTAGTGCAACATTTTGAATCTTGATAATAGAAAAATGACCAATCAAAGAAAATCAAAATTTTGGAACGATAGCAATAAGTTGGTAAGCTTTTCTGCTATACTGATCAGTGCGGTCAGTTTGTTTATCCTAATTTATCAAACCAATCTGGCAAGTAAGCAATTTGAATTGGAGCAAAAGCAACAGCTTGCTTCTGTGAAGCCTTATTTACAAATTTTCCAAGGGTACACTCCCGAAGATGACTTTGTTTATATAAAAATATGACTATCCACTTTCTTGCACGTAACCAATTAATAGATTATTGGATTAGCAATTTGATATTCTTCTGACAGGAATTCTTTCCTAATGTTGAGTATTCACAGCTTAATAAAGTTACTTCATATACTACGTGCAACATTGCGAATACTCATATATAAAAAACACAGGGCTTGGTCCAGCATTTATCAAACATGTTCGGATGAAATATAATGATGAATTTTTTGAAAATATGGATTACATTGGGCTTTATAGGAAAGTAAAAAAAGAAGGAAATCATCCAGACCTTATTGTCGAAACCAATTTTGTTACAGAAGGTATGGTGATTTCACCCATTGACATATTGGTATTACTAAAAGTTTATTCACTTGAAAATGAAGACACATGGACAGATGTGTTATTTGGAAAAAAAGTAGAGATGGAAATAGAGTTTGCATCCATCTATGATGAAAGGTGGCAAGTATCGGGGACTTTCTCATCACCTGTAAAAATGAAAGATTTTGAGGATTAATTTTAGATTTTCCTTTTTGTACACCTAAAGACTGCTTTGTGCATTTTACTTTATAATTTGTACTTTCTCGATGCATCTTTACGTTAACTCACTACGTCCTTCCCTATATTCTTTCCAGCCTAGATTCATGCATCCAGTTTTGTCGGTCGTGCCTATGGCACTATGGCTTTTGAGCTTTTCTCGCCCTATATTTGTCGCGTCCTGAAATTACTTGACACTTTTTTTATTGTTTTTCTTTTGTTTTCATCATCTTAAATGCCCCCTAGCTCAAGTAAGGAAACTTGTCAAGGCCGGAGCAGAGCGACGTTTATATAGCCT
>NZ_JAKZGP010000027.1 GCF_022549775.1 Belliella filtrata
TAGATGGAGGGATGGCAGCAAGGATGGCAAATACAGGTTCTGAAACAGGAAGCCTTGCAGGTATACTAAGTAAAAGGGATAGCAATAATGATGCTCCTCCTGCATACTTGAATTACCTTTTCTTTGATACTGAAATGAACTACAAGTATGGTGGGTTTGTCCAGATGTCTCAAGAAGCTCGGGAAGATGGTACAATGAAAAGTCATGAAAGATTATCTCAAGAAGTAGTGGCAGATGAGCCTGGGTATTACTATATTTACTTATCCAACGATTCTAATACTGGATCGGAAGCGTTCTTTGATGATTTCACCATTATGACTTCGGAGTCATATATAGTGCAGCAGATAGATTATTATCCATATGGACTGATTGCCAGAAACAATATAAGAACTGGTGATAAAACAACCAAGGAGTTATTTCAAGGCAAGACTTATGAAGAACTTACAGGTTGGTATGATTTTCATGCACGGCAGTATGATGCGGCACTAGGAAGGTGGTTTGGAGTGGATCCTAAAGCTGAAGTAATGCCTTACAATTCTCCATTGACGGCAATGATGAACAATCCCGTTATGTTTACGGACCCTGATGGAGAATGTCCTATTTGTATAGGGATTTTAGTGGGTGCATTAATTGGGGCAGGAAGCTCAGCAGCAGTCTATACATCTACATATTTTGCATCAGGAATGGGTGGAAGTGGTCAATTTTGGAATGGATTCGGTAAAGCTGTAGGGATGGGAGCTGTTACTGGTGCTATTGGAGGAGGTATAGGTGGCGCTTTTGCGAATAGTGCATTTGCTCAAACAGTTGGATTTAGCATGTTGAACAATACAGCCAGTACAGTTGCAGGTAACTTATTATTGGGGAATGAGATATCAATGGGAACAGTAATAGGAGGGGTCGGAGGTGGACTTGCTGGTATGGGACTGCCTCAATTTTCAGGAGTTAAAGGTGGTGCTTTGGCAAATATTGGAGCTGAAATAGGTTATGGTGCAGTAAGGGGAGCCGCCACAGGGGCTGTAACAGGTGGGATCGCTGCTGGAATTGATGGTAAAAATATAGGTAAAGGAATTGGACAAGGAGCTTTTGCAGGAGCTGTTGGAGGGGCAACATTGGGTGCTTTAAATATTGCAGCTATGGGACCTTCATTATATTCTGGTTCAAATGATAAGAATTCACCAGTTTTTAGAAGTGGAGGATTACTTACCCTTCATTTAAGAAAAGGAGAAGGTATCACGATTGGACGTAATCTTATAGTCAAAGAATCGGGTGACATTGTAGAGGATTCTGGTTTAAGGTTCCATGAATACATTCACTTTATGCAACAAAAAAAACTTGGATCAGCTAATTTTTACCATAGAATTTTAAAGGAATATTATCAATCAGGGAAAGGGTCAGGGAAATGGTATCAAACTTATTTTACTCCAGGACACTTAGAAAATCAAGCAATGCAATTTGAGAATCTGTACAAAAATCTTTTCTTACCATTTAGAACAAAATAAGTATGTTAAAGGGATTAATTCTAATCTTTATTTTGGTAATTTCTTCCTCCTGTTCTGTATTCAGATCGGTTAGGTTAGTAAATAAGGAAATGACATCCAGAACTCAAATATATTTTGCTGATCATGGATCTTATTTGTCAATTAAGGCGGATTTGCTAGACTCAAAAATAATATCAAGGTCAAGTAGAGTGAATTTTAAAATTAAGGTTGTTTCTAAAGTTCCAAACACGAAATTCGAATCTGACGAATTGTTTGTTTATGTATATGAAACAAATTCCAAAGGGTATTCTAAAATTCAAATAATTAATAATAGCTTTAATAGTGATTTAATTCTGAAAAGTAGAAAAAGTAAATTCAAAGTTTCAGCGTTAGTCAATCAATCAAATATCATACAAAAAGGTACAATTAAGAAGATTGGACTAAAGTTACCGTCAATAGTTATTGGTGATGAAAATATTGATTTTGGAATAATTGATTTTGACTTAAAGTGAAAGAACAATAATTTATGGTTGGCTCCTTCTATGGATAGATTTATTGTAAAACGCATAAAAATTATTAAGAATATGCTGTAAGGATGAAGGTAGTCAAACATATTTGCTTAGATATATTGGGGTCCTTAATGTGTTCAGCTTATTTAAAAAAAGACACTTGATGAGGATATTATTTGCAGCTATTTTTGTAGTATTAATCTTCATCACAAATAGTTGTGATATTCAAAGAATATTGACTATAAAAAACAGTACAGATGGGACAATCTATTATTCCTTTCAAATAAAAGATGAAAACGGTGAAAATAAAATTGAATCTATAGAATTACCAATTCAAGAAACTGGACAGAATCAAATAAGTTATTTGTTTGGCTTTGGTGATGTTTGGTCTGATAAAAATATATTAAGTTATATAGCAATGTCGTTTAGTTAAGCAAAATAGTAAAAAAAATGTGTAAATTATAGGGGTATATAGGGGGTAACCCTAATTCTGAAATAAAAGAAGATTACAGGCTAAAACTAACTAAACATATTGACAATGAGCTCGACACCGAAGCATTTATTAGCCGTTCAAAAGACGGCCGTAAGGGGGTGTTCTCAAGGGAAAGAAAATTATCACTCAGGAAATTAATATTTTTTATCATGTCATTCAAAACAGCACTTCAACGGGATCTGGACAGGTTTTATAAAGCACTATCCAATGATGATTTCAATATCAGGGAGGTTACCAAGGGTGCATTGAGCCAAGCAAGGGCCAAGTTAAATCCATGGGCATTCAGGCGTTTGAACGAGGTCGCCGTTGCAGGATTTTATTCGGAGGCTTCCTATTATGTCTGGCATGGTATGCGCGTTTTGGCTGTAGACGGCAGTAGGCTGGTGCTTCCCCGGCATGAAACGGTCATTGAGGAATTCGGGGAGCACAGCTTTGGCCCCAAGGCTGATTCGAAACGGTCGATGGCTATGTGCTCGATGCTCTATGATGTGCTCAACCACCTGACCATAGATTCAGAAATAGCCCCATATACTGCAAGTGAGCGGGACTTGCTGATGCTTCACCTTGGGAAGGTGAATAGTGGAGATCTTTTGCTGCTTGATAGGGGTTATCCCTGCTTTTGGCTGTTGTTCCTGCTCAAAGCAAGAGGGATCGAGTTCTGTGTCAGGCTCAAGGACAATTGGTGGCTTGAGGTGAATGAATTCAGAAAAAGTCCTGAGAGGGAAAAAGTGGTAAAATTCAATCTCCCCAAAAAGGACACGGACAAGCTTTCAGGGCATCGGGAAGTATGGGAAAGAGAATTGGAATGCAGACTGATAAAAGTTGAGCTTGACAATGGAGAGATAGAGATACTGTGCACATCACTGCTTGATAGCCAAAAGTATGACGCAGAGGAGTTTGGTGGCCTATACCACCTGCGATGGAACGAGGAAGAAGCCTATAAGCTACTTAAAAGCAGGGTGGAACTTGAGGCATTTTCAGGCAAGACGGCAAAGGCGGTCAAGCAGGATTTCCATGCAAAGGTTTTCCTGATGACCATGTGCGCTGCATACGCACATCCCATAGAAGAGAAAGTCAAAGCAGAATACAAAGCAGATAGGCAGGAAGGAAAACATGGGCAAAAGATCAACAAAACAAACGCCCTGGCAATGATGATGGACATGGCCATACCCATGTTTATAAAGAAGAAGTTCAGCGAAGCCTTGAACGCATTCGATGATTTAGTCTACAAAACTCGGGAAGTTGAAAGACCAGGAAGAAAGCTGCCCAGGCTCAAAAAGCCAAAAAAACCTCATTATATGAATTATAAACCAATTTAATCCTTAACTAAACGACATTGAGTTATATAGATAAATTAGATTACGTCAAAATCATAACACAGTCAGATACATTATTATATTCTGATAAGGAAGACCTCTATAATTTAATAAGATCGAATCGAAACGGTTTTTTAAAAAGTGAAGTTAAAATTGTTATACAATAACAAATACAACTATTGAAGGAAAGTGTGTCTTTTTTTAAGAGGGTGTCCGAAAAGTCGGAACACCCTCGATTAAGCCAAATCTGATTCTCGTCATAAAAAGGAGTGATTTTTTTAAAGACTTACACCTTTCTGAAATCTATATTTCTCCATCAAAAATCACTTAAATAATTTCCCCTCAATACCACCTGATTTTTCAATCATCGTTGTAAACTCCCTTAAAAAAACAACCCACTTCCAAATTACGGTGGGATAAAATCCTGTGAAAGCAATTCAATTTTGACCCATAAACCAAAATTGAATTGCCATGAATGCAACAAATGTAAACACCGGATATGGTGGCAAAGTACCACCTCTTTTTGACCATGTAAGGGAATACTTCTCCCTCAAAGGAATGTCTACAGACGAAGCTGAAATATTCTACTATCACTATGAATCTATGGATTGGGAAAGTGAAAACGGAACCCCTTTCAGCAACTGGAAAACCCTTGCAGATGATTGGATATGGAACCTTTTGAATTAGTCAATCACAAGCCCGATTGCTGCAATCTTTATCAGATCCTTTCAAGGTCATGGATTGCATTTTGGAGCAATCAGCAAGATGTAGGATTGTCGGACGCCAATCCAATCTTGCCCTCAGCTCCGAAGTCGCAGAGGGGGATAAATCCTCCGAAGTCGGATTTATCTCAAAATTAAGAATGTATGAAAAAAAGAGCCGTAGAATACCCAATAAAAAGAACCATCAGGTTTACTGAAAATGAAGATGCAGAACTTGGAAAGCTACTCCAAAAAAGCACCTATTGTCAGACTTTAAGTGAGCTGATCCGTGATATGCTTTTCAAGAAAGATATCACCGTCAATACGTATGACGCAAGCCTGCATGAGGTCAAGTTACAACTTGCAAGGATTAGAAACGAGCTTCAGGCCATAGGTGTCAACATCAACCAAATCACCCGGTATTTCCATACCGCTGTAGATTCGGAAACCCGGTTGGTTTACGCAGAAAAGGTTCTGCCTCATTACAGGAAAGTTGAAGGTAAGATAGAGGAGCTGTTTACCACTCTCTCCCAATTGTCCAAACGATGGTTGCCAAAATAACCACTGGGAAAAATATACGTGGTGCACTGCATTACAACGAAAACAAACTTGCCAAAGGTAATGCAGATTTACTGTTGGCAAATGGATTTATGGATGATAGTGATACACTAAGTCTCCATGACAAACTTGTTCAATTCCGGGAGTTCACAGACAAAAACAAACGCACCAAAACCAATACAGTACATATATCCCTGAACTTCTCTCCGAAAGATGAATTGGACGACGAGAAGCTGAAAAAAATAGCCATGACCTACATGGAAGGAATCGGTTTTGGTGACCAGCCCTACCTAGTCTACCAGCATTTTGATGCAGCACACCCCCACATTCACATTCTCACTACCAATATCAGGGAGGATGGTAAACGCATTGAAACCCACAACCTCGGGAAGAACCAATCCGAACTTACCCGAAAGTCCATCGAGGAAAGGTTCAGGCTGATAAAGGCCGAAGACCAAAAGAAGGAACAGGCGTATATGCTCAGGACTATATCGATGGGTAAACCTCAGTACGGTCAATCAGAAACCAAAGCGGCCATAGCCAATATAGTGACGGAAGTAATGAGGACGTACAAGTTTACTTCATTGGCTGAATTCAATGCTGCTTTACGCCAATTCAATGTAACAGCTTATCGAGGTGAACCAGAGTCACGAATGTATCAGAAAAAGGGCTTGGTCTATTCCATTTCTGATGGAGATGGAAACAGGTTGGGTGTTCCCATCAAGGCAAGCTCGATTCATTCCAGTCCCACATTCCAAAACCTTGAAAAGCGGTTTGGGCAAAACAAGGAACGTAGAAAACAACACAAATCCAGAGCAGTCAAAACCATAGAGAATATACTGACCAAACCTGAAGCAAAAGACTTGGATGGGCTTAAAGAGGCTCTTTCCAAAAAGGGAATCCATGCGGTTTTCAGAACCAACGACCAAGGACGGCGGCTATACGGGGTGACTTTCGTAGACAATGTTACCCGGAGTGTATTTAACGGCAGTGACCTGGGCAAACATCTAAATGCAAATGCTCTTCATCAAAAGTTCAATATTAGGGAAGAGATACCGGTGGATACTTATCCGAAAAATCAAAGCCAAGAAGAAACCGCAACCGAAGAGCTAGCACAGGGTCGCTCATTGGTTGAAGAGATGATTCAGGGATTGTTTGATGAGGTGCCAGGTGAATTCCTCCCAGAAAACAGACCTCGTCGAAAGAAGAAAAAACGTCGCAAATAATCCAAATCAACGATCATGGGAACAGGTGAAAACGAAGAAGCTTTACGTAAGATCATTGACCTTACACGCAAAGTGAGTTTCGGAATACTTGCACTACACTTTTATGTGTACTGCTACAGTGCTTTTGAGATATGGGGATTTACTCATCCTATCTCAGACAGGGTATTGCTGAATCTTCAAAGTACTGGGATTTTCAATCATATTCTGGTCACGAAAATCATGGCTTTGGTCTTGTTGCTGATTTCCCTGCTTGGAGCTGCCGGGAAGAAGGATGAAAAGATACGATTTGCGCATGCTGCTTTTCCATTTTTTTCTGGACTAGTGGTTTTTCCTTTGAGCCATACTTTGCTAAGACTAGATTACGATCAGGAGACTGTTTGTATCATTTATATGACCATCACTATCATTGGATATATCCTTGTCCTTACCGGTGGAGGGTTGATGTCCAGGTTGGTCAAATTGCGCCTCAAGGACGATGTGTTCAATGCGCTCAACGAGACATTTCCTCAGGAAGAAAGGTTACTCGAAAACGAGTACTCTGTCAACCTTCCTGCCCAATATAACCTGAAAGGAAAAATCAGGAGCTCATGGATCAATATCATCAACCCGTTCAGGTCACTGTTGGTTATTGGTACTCCCGGATCAGGGAAATCTTATTTCGTGATTCGCCATGTCATTACACAGCACATAGCCAAAGGTTTTTCCATGTTCATCTACGATTTCAAATACGATGACCTTTCCATCATTGCCTACAACACCCTTCAAAAGTATAAAGATAGGTACACCAAAGATCCTAACTTTTATGTTATCAACTTTGATAAGCTTTCCCATACCCATCGTTGTAATCCACTTGATCCAGAAACCATGATGGATATCACCGATGCAGCCGAATCATCAAGGACAATTATGCTTGGCCTCAATCGAACATGGATAAGGAAGCAAGGAGATTTCTTTGTGGAATCCCCTATTAATTTTCTGACAGCAATAATTTGGTTTTTGAAGAAATTCAAAGGTGGGCAGTATTGTACCCTGCCTCATGTGATTGAATTGATGCAGATTGAATATGATTTGCTTTTTCCTGTATTACGCACAGAGCCTGAAATAGAGGTGCTGATCAACCCATTTGTTATCGCCTATCTAAATGGTGCAACCGATCAACTGGAAGGACAGATTGCTAGTGCCAAGATCGCAATGGCAAGACTGGCATCTCCCCAGATATACTATGTGCTTTCGGGCAACGATTTCACGCTTGATCTTAACAACCCTGATGCGCCCAAGATCATTTGTGTGGGAAATAATCCTCAAAAGCAACAGACTTACGGCGCAGTGCTTTCCCTGTATATTTCAAGAATGATCAAACTGGTAAATCAGAAAGGAAAGCTGAAATCAAGTCTAATCTTTGATGAATATCCCACGATCTATTTCAATGGCATTGACAACCTGATCGCAACTGCCCGAAGCAATAAGGTAGCGACCTGCTTGGGGATACAGGACTTTAGTCAGCTACGGAAAGACTATGGGCGTGAACAGGCGGATGTAGTGACCAACATCGTGGGAAATATTGTTAGTGGGCAGGTAACTGGAGACACGGCCAAGCAGCTTTCGGAACGCTTTGGGAAGATCATGCAGCAAAGAGAAAGCATGTCTATCAATGCCAATGATACCTCCATCAGCCGTTCTTCACAACTGGATTCCGCTATACCTCCTTCAAAAATAGCTGGGTTGAGCTCTGGTGAATTTGTTGGGATGGTGGCTGACAATCCAGACCAAAAGATCCCACATAAAACCTTCCACAATGAAATCATCAATGACCATGAAGCCCTGAAAATGGAGGAACAGGCCTATCAACCTATTCCCCCCGTTGTAGATGTAACAGCTTCTGAAATAGAGTCCAATTACAGGATGGTCAAAAATCAGGTGAAGCACCTAGTTGAAATTGAGATTGAACGGATCTATAATACACCGGAACTGGCTCACCTGATCATCGAAAAAGAAAGCTGATCCCGTCACATTCCGTCAGCTGCATCCATGTACTCTGTGAGTGCGGTTTTCAGGTGATCAAGGAAAACTGTACGGTTCTTCTTCCTTAGCCGTATTTCCTGAAAGGCACGGTAGTATTCTCCCAAATCCTTTTGAAACATTGGCCCAGTGATATTGGCGATATCCTTGATATCCACTTTTCCTTTGTTGAACACCCCCGCAGCCTTCAATGCATAGATAAGTTCAATAAGCCATACTTTTGGCCCCGTCCATACAGGGCCAGTTTTGTTGGATTTCTTTCCCTCTAGGGTATCAAGAGAAATTTGAAGGTATTCCAAAACCTTCTTGAAGGCAATAAATTGACCAACCCTATAACTTCCAGCACAACTGAATTCTGGATCTGCATCGAGGAAGTAAATGTCAGGAAAGGAGAAATCAATCTCTCCATTTCTAAGAAAAAGCTTGTCATCAAGATCAGTTTTTCCGGAAAAATGATACCAATAAAGCTCTTGATGTCGCTCGTAGAAAGCCGATATCTTTTCCATTTCTTTTCTATAACACCCTTTCTTTTGTTTGGGAGGTTTCAGTGGGCAGGAAGACTCTATTCTGAATACCTCAGCGAAATAAATCAATTCCCCCAAAAATTTTGGTTGGACAGACTTGAAGAAAATAATCTCTGACGACTTGTCCTTGAATCCGTGCTCGTTTACATATTCTTTCAGCTTGTATAATGATTCTTGGACTGCTGTAAAAGATTTCCTGCATAGGTCAATTTTCCCTTCTGCTGTCATGCTAATATCCAAAAGCTTTTCATTAGTCCTATTGTATAAATTTTCGCAATATAATTCCATGGCATTTACTTTTTAGGTTAATAATCTACTGATCAATAGCACCTATCTTAAGCCCGGAAAGAAAAGTGCGCAATTTCGATACCTATAAATTAATGATAGAATTTTTAATTAATGACCCTGATTGGAAGCTCTTCAATGATTCGAATGTCCTATTGATTACTTTGTAAAGCTTAATCTTTCTTTTTTCTGAAATTTGCAATAGTAGATTTACTTACTCCCAAGATGTCCATGATTTCCTTGACTTTTAGCGTATTCCCAAGTTCCTGTTCAGGTCCTGAAAGGATGTCATATACTTCTTTGACAGGCTGGGAAAGGAATTCAGCAAACCAGATTACAAGTTTCTCCTGTAAGGCATGATTGACTTTAATGGAGAGATCAAAAAAGGCTGGAGCTTCTTTTATAATCCTAGACTCAAATTGACGGTCAATCTCACAAACCTCTACATCCGAGATTGCTTTCAATATAAAATTTGAAGAAGTGCCAGAGTTAAAGGAGACTGGGTCAAGTGCTACTTCTCCCGGGAAAAATACTAATTTGGTAATTGTTCGACCTTCGGGAAGCTGGATTGAAAATGAAATGTTCCCTTTGAGAATGAAGCGAGCGCAGGTCTCAGCTTGGCCCGCATCCTTAAGAACCGTACCTTTCGGATACTTTTTTAAGTTTAAATAACTTTTTATCTTTTGATATTCATCAATCGATACTTCTGCGAACATGTCCATATTGGACTTAAGTTCTTTTAACCAAGAATCTTCCATTTTTTCATCATCCATGGGTGAAAATACTCACCCTTTTACTATACCCTAACACTTTCAAATACAAACCAAACCGTCTATATATATCAAGAGGTTTGTTCCAATCTCAAAAACCAATTTGATAAAATAAATAAGTTTAAGTACAAAATCAAGAAATTACTTGTTTTAAATAACTTTTGAAGTTAAAAAGTGCAAATTTGTACTTTTTTCACTTGAAATGAAAAAGGTACAAAATGGACTTTGAAAGAAGTGAAGATCCTTCCGAACTTTACTTTATGAAAAGTGAAGAAAAAATTGGAATAAGCTTAGATGGAATTATTACCAGTACATTAGTTCTGCTTTCTAGGGCAATACTTTCATTGATTTTCTTGTACTCGGCATTCTCCAAAGTAATTGATTGGCATGGTACAAGGTCGGCCTTACATAATCAGGTTTTCCCCGGTTGGGTGGCAGAGACACTACTCTTTACTTTACCTGTAGTTGAATTGGCAACAGCAATCCTTTTACTTGGAAGAAGGACTTTCAAACTTGGCTTAGTTGCTTCTGCATCGCTGATGGTTTGCTTTACAATTTACGTGGGTTGGGTGATGTCAGGAGCATTCGGAAGGATTCCGTGCAGCTGTGGAGGGCTTATTTCTACGCTTGGATGGCCGGAACACCTTTTACTGAATTTGGCACTGGTTTTCATCTCTCTCCTTGGGCTTGTGCTAAGCAAGAGGACATCAGTATAAATTAAAATAACCATTGCGGAAGGCGAAGCTAAAAACAGCTGCCCGGCGCCTGAAGCCTAACTATAAAATAGAGAACGGAAATAAAAAAGACGATTCTGTCAGTGTAGTCACCAGGTGGCGACCTGACACCAGCAGGGGGTAAAACCAGCCGTCCCTCTCAAAAGGTCAAAGACTTTGACTGAAACGACCGGAATTACTTTAACAAAACAATCAAAATTATGAAGAATTACATTAAAAATCTATTAAAAGCAAGCTTAGTAATGCTTGCAGTGGTGGCGGCGTTTGCGTTTACAACGCCATTTAATCCACAGGACAGAATCTTTGCATTCGACAGAGATGCAGAGGAATGGGTTGAAATTACAGGATTACAAGTCGGGGTACACTATGATTGTGACCCTGATCCAGAAATTTGTAGTGCCCAATTGGTAAATAATGATCCTTTAATGGGCGAACCAATTCCTGATACAGAGTCCTTTGGTGTCTATTCTCCTTTAGTTCCATAGACTACTAGGATTCAATTAATTTGTAAATATGCTGCCTTGTCCTAAAAGGCAGCATATTTTTTTTATCTTTCATTTTGAATTAGATTATTCACTTCAATTTCAATATCAGGAATTGGAAAAGTAAACCGAGAACTCCCCGCTTCAAGCATGTATTCTTGCCCATTTACGATTCTTTTTAAATCTAATGGTTGATCTGAAATTCTATTCAGTCGTCTAATATCTTGCCATCTCAAGCCTCTCAAAACCAGTCCTTTTCTTCTCTCTTCCAAAATTGTTTTTAAAGCTTCTTGTGAATCCAATGAAACAGTGGGTTCAAAAGTACCCTCTTTCCACCTTGTTAACAACAAGTTGTTCAGGTACTCTAAACCTTCAGCAGTTTTACCATTTCTAACTTTGGATTCAGCCACAATGAAATAGACTTCATCAGTTGCTATTCCACCAAACAACCTATTTTGTCCAGTGTACCAGCCCTTAAATATTCTTTCCCCTGCTGCATTTGTAGTAAAAAACAATTGTCTTCTTAAATCATTCTCTTCATACGAGTTATACAACTCAATATTAATCTTTGCTGTCCTATAAAAACCATAACTCGGCATTGAGCTATGAAAAATAACTTCATCATTGAACCTAGGAAATGGGATTGCTAAACTTGAATTCACATCATTGTAATCCAAAAGGTTATTATAAAGGTCTATACACCTAAGTGCATACTCTTCAGACTTTGCAAAATCCTCCATATTTAAATACAAGCGAGCCAAGAGTGCTAAAACAGCTGGTTGAGAGGGTCTTGATTTATATACAATTTCTTGAGGCAACAAATTAAGCGCTTCCATTAAATCCGCTATTAACATTTCATAAGATGCTTTAAGTGATATTTGGAATGCCTTATCTTCAATATTTGGAGTTGGCTTGATAACTAGACCAATAAGTTCATCAGCATTTAAAGGATCATATTCAGGGGCAAATAATTGGATAAGATTTGTGTATGCCATGGTTCTGTAAAACAAAGCACTCCCTCTAACTGCGTCATGAAGCAACCTATTTGTTTCATTTCTCTCAATGTTCTCTAGTTGGTCTAATACCACATTACTATAAAAAATTTGTTCATACGGATTTTCCCAATCTGGAATCAAAAACCCTTCATATACTTCACTCGCCCATATATAGGCATTTCTTTCTGCGGCATTGTTTAAGCTGTTAAACTCGCCATCAGAAATCCACAATTCATCAGAAGCTATTACTTGAATCCCTGGATTGAGGTTCATGGTTGTAAGTTCATCATCTAATAATGCTTGTAAATCTTCTAATTTATCAGGAATCAAAAGTGACTTCTGTGGCTTCTCATTTAAGAACTCTTCACACCCCTGCATCATTATCAGAGATATTGAAAAGATGAATATTTTAATTTTATTTATTTTCATGACATTTTCATCAATAAGTGATAAATTATTTCTTTTCGAATGATTAAAAATCAACCCTTAATCCAAATGCAATACTCCTCAAAGGTTTCATGGTTCTAAAATCTGGATCTAAAGGGTCGTCTGATGCTTTCCAAAGTATTCCGATATTATTAACATAGCTATAAACTTCAGCACGTTGAAATGGCAGCCGTGGGAATGATTTCTTTTCAAATAAATAAGACAATCTTATGTCCTGTAACCTGATATGATCACCTCTTTCAATCAAGGCTGAAGAGAAATTATACAGATCATCCCGAAGATTATTTGTAGCACTTGGCAAGGAAGGAACATTCGTTACCAATTCATCGCCTGGAGAAAGCCATCTATAGGCGTAGTCTCCATGACCTCCTAATCCAAAATTATTGCCGTACCTGATAGATTCACGTCTATAATAATAGCCTAACCTATAGCTGATATTAAATGAAAGTGAAAAATTGAGCCAATTCAAGTTGTTACGGATAGCCCCAAAGACATTAGGCCTGGCTGTTCCATGGAAAATCAAATCCCCAAATACCGTCTCTCTGTTTATAGCAGCGTAGTCTTGACTGACTTCTCCATCCAAATAACCCATTGGATCTCCTGTGTCAGGGTTCAAACCAGCCCATTGGTAACTAAAAACTGGGAACATTCCATACCCCTCTAAAGGATATACACTTGAGGCTCCAAATTGAAGCATTGTCCGTACAGTATGTTCATCTCCATAGTTTACTATTTTATCTTCGTAATAATTGAAGAGCCAATTGGTCGTCCAAACGACTCTCCTATTCAGGTTGACTGTCTTGATTTCAACATCAACACCGCTTCCCTCAGAGCTTGCTGTATTACCCTTAAAATTTCTCATTCCAGATGATGGAGCCACTGGTGCAAACCCAACCAAATCATATCCGTTCCTTTGGTAGTACTCAATGCTTCCTTCTATACGTCCATCTTTGGTTGAAAAATCAATCCCATAGTTCACCATCTTAGACTTTTCCCACCTTAAATTTGGGTTTGGTGGATTCGTTATATTGGCATAAGGAAGACCCGTAAAGAAGTTGCTTGAAAAAAAAGTAGCTGTAGTTAGGGCTGTCAAAGTCCTATCAGTATTTCCATTGAATCCGTAACTTGTCCGTAATTTTAAGTATGGCAGATTATCTAAATTAAAAAAACTTTCCTCGCTTATGATCCAGCCTAGGCCTGAAGACCACAAAGGCACACCTTTTTGATTAGATTCTACGCCATATAGATTAGACATGTCTTTTCTTGCACTTGCAGTAACTATATATCTATCTTTATAGAAATATGATGCATTAAAAAAATAAGAAACAAACCTGTCTGTAATTCCTGTCTGATTGTCAATATAAGGTATTCTACCTACTGTTGATGGGTTTTGGAATTGCGGAAAGGTATTGATGTAGTCTACAGGTTGTACCGTAGCCAGTTCTTGATTGTATCCATATTGCCTGGTCTGTAAAGTTTTTAATTTGTAATCTTTAGCTTCAAACCCTCCCAATGCAACGACCTGATGGTCTTGACCCCATGATTTATTATAATTTAACTGTGATCTAAAGGTATGGCTACTCGCTAATGAATGTCTAAAATCATAAACTCCACCTACAGGAATCGGACGGTTTATTGATCCATTGTCCAATACTCTTGAAAATCTATTGATCAAGTCCCTACTGAAATAGCTGTCTTGACTATGATGAACAGTTCTTTCTTCTCGATTATCCCAATATTGATATTTGACATCAAACTTTAGCCCTGGTAATAGGCTGTAGCCAGCATCAAGAATGAATCTTTTGTCAGATTGTTCTGCCCTACTATTGATCAGACCACGCTCACCTAATGGAGAGTAAGTCCAATCCAACAATCCAGTCCCTTCAAGCCCTGAAATAAAAGAAGTCCGGTAATCAATAGGTAATGATACAGGTAAACCATCCTCACCTACCAGTTTGGCATAAGGATATAAGGCGTCGAGTGCAGAAAGCCTAATTCTTGTAGGATCTACAGCATCTTCTACATTTGCCCCTTGCGTTAGGTAAAACCCTACGCCAATTGTCAGCTTATCATTCAACATGCTAAAGTTATAATTACCTCCAAGGGTAAACCTATCATCACTATTTCCGATAAGTTGGTTGAGGTTGTTATCATAACTTGCCGAAAGATTGTATCTCATTCCTGCCCCACCACCACTTACATTCGCTGAATGTTGCTGATGTATTGGACTCCTGTAAAAATATTTGTAATCATCACGTATGTCATGACTTTTGAGCCTTTCTAACCCCTCGCTGAGTCCGCTTTCGGTCAACAGACCATCTCTGTTTAAAATCATTAACTCAACAGCTGGGCTTAGAGCATAATTGGCTTGAGATATTTCTCTACTCCTGAAAAACCCATTGTCAAACAACCGTTGCTCTGTATCAATATAGTCGGAGACAGACATCCGGGGTCTATAATAAAAATCAGGTGATTCTCTAAAAATCACATTATTGTTTATAGAAACTTTCATAGGCTGATCAGCACTCCCCTTTTTCATAGAAATGACAATCACGCCATTGCCAGCTCTTGCACCCCAAATAGACGCCGCAGCAGCATCTTTCAATACTGTTATGCTCTCCACATTATTTGGGTTTATGTTTTCCAACGGTCCATCATAAGGGAATCCATCGATTACTACCAATGGATTAGCATTTGCAAATAATGTACTTCTTCCCCTAATACTTATTGGGTCACTTCCTGATCCTGATTGATTGAAAACCAGTCCCGAAGTGACATCTGCCAACCTATCCAAAATATTTGGCCCAACACTTCTTGTGATTAAAGTTTCATCCAAATGGACAAATGATCCTGTAGCCCTTTCCTTTGGAAGTTGCTGATAACCGGTAGACAAAATAGTGACTTCATCCATTCCAAATCCATCTCCTTCCAAATAAACCAATAAAGGTTCTGAAATTGGAACCTGAATGTCAAAACTTGCTTTTTCAAAACCCAAGTAAGTCACTTCTACGTTATACCTTCCATGGGCTAAATTTAATTCAAAACCACCTTTATCATCAGTAATTGCTCCAATTTCTGCTTCAACAATCCAGACAGATGCACCAATTAAGGGTTGATTTTCGGTATTTTCATACACTGAACCAACCAACTTTGCTTGCAAATTTTGACAATAAGCATGCAAGGGTAATAGAAAGATTGCTACTAAGAGCATCATGTATAATTTTATTTTCATATTCATTTAAATTCTGGGTTAAACATTTATTCTATTAAAGTGACGAGGATATTACTCCCGATCTCTTATCACAAGAACTTCTATTTTTGACTCCACTTCTTGGAGATCCAGTCCTTGCTTGTTTAAGGCATCTCTGATTGACTCAACACTACCCAAAGATGCTTCAATAGTCATATCAACTGGGTAATCGGTCTTTGTCAAGTCTATTATTGGAGTATCTAAATGTTGGAGGTATTTACTGTTTAGGTGCCCAACCAGCCAACTTAAATGACTATTCTTAAGCGATGCCCCAAAAAAATCTACTTTAACAGAAGGATCTCCTTCTAATGACTTTGTAAGCATACTTTCATCAATGACCGTAAGTGCAAGACACTTTTGGTTACGAAATTCAAGTTGAGCTTCATATTGAGGGAATAGTGCTTCTAATTGGGCTTTAAAAATACCCCAAACATCATCTTTAATAGTTATCGGTACTTTAAGTTCAAAAGAATATCCATTACCGGATTTTAGCCATGCTAAGTATTCTCTTGAAGTCCCTTCCCACCTCGACAATAATGGTTCTGGATTCGAAGTTTCCAAAATTATTCTATTAGGCATCAAATTCAGCCTGCCTTCGCTGTAAGCAGATTTAAACAGCTTGATTAAAGGAACATTTGAAAAATATATTCGCAAATGATCCTTATTTGGGTCTGGATTTACAGCTTCTTTAATAGAAAGCATGCTTGGCCATCCCTCAACATAACCTGATAATGCAGCATGAAATTGAGTGAATTGACCTTCTGGAAATTGTTCAGAGAAAAACAATGATTCGTTATTGTCAAAAGCTACTATCTTTTCTTGTTTCTGAACTCCCAAATAGGATACACCATCTAAGGCATTGTTAATATTTTCTTCATTCAAATCTTCAATTCCAGTGATGGCCAATACAGTCCCATTTTTATCTATCCATACATAGTGTGGAAGTGTTTGGTGTGGAAAAAGTTCTCTCAGCATATTATCCCCATACACCATAGGCTTCTTGATCTCCTTTAGCTTAGCCATCCGTGAAAAGAGCTTTTCTACTTCTTCCTTGTCTTGATAAGTCACCGGAAGGATCGCTAGTTCATCGCCAAAGGCTTTGTCCAAACTATCGAGCTTCGGAAAACTAGCCACACAGGGAGCACACCATGTCGCCCAAAAGTCAAGGATTAAAAGCTTGCCTTTATAGTCAGAGATTAAGATTTCTCCAGTAGGATGGTTCAAAACATTCTTAAATTTGAGATTGGGAATTTTATCCCCTACTTCAAGAGGTTCAAGTTTCTGCTGTCCGAAAGCATAAACAGACAGCAGCATGGTAATTAGCAATATTATTTGTTTCTTCATTATTTCAGTTGATTAGTCATTAGTTAATTCATTATTAGGTCATGTCCTTTTATGATCAGGATATGTATAAAAGGTCTTGGGTCAGGATTTGGCTCTGTTGTCATTTCTGTCTTCATAGTTACTTTGGGTTATTGGTTGATTTAGTTTTTAGGTGTTTGAATAGCTTGTCCCGAGCATCGGGATTGGAAGGTTGGGGTCATAGATTGGAAGATTTGGAAGTTGTTGTTTTATGGTTATTAGTGCTTAGTTATTAAGTTGTGGTTTGGTGAATACCTTCGAGGTTTTGGAAACCCTCAACTGGAGAGGTAGACTCAAAGGACTCCTCAAGAAGAAAAGGAGGTCGGTGGATTGGTTTGTAAGTGAGTGGAATCGCCACCGACCTGGGAGCTATGGAGAAACTCCCCACTCCACCGTCTTGTAGAATAGTCACCTTATGTGAATCCCATCCTACATGGGTTTATATTCATCGATTAACCTTATGAGGAAAGTTTGACGGGGAGGCCTTATGGGTTGGAAAGTTCAGAGGTTTTAATAGCTTGTCCGCCGTGGCGGATTTGAAAGTTGGGGGTCTGGTAAGATTCATGGGGTTATGAAAATTGAAAGATTAGACAATTGGTTAAAGACGTTAATAATTGTTTGTTAAATCGTTAATTATCAAGCGATAAGTCTTGTTTCTTAAGTCTTGACTCTTGCATCTTATATAAAACCCTAGCACAGTGCGCAGCAATGTGGACCGCTGCCAACCAGTTTAGCATCACTTGTTTTTAGGGTTAGAAATTGAAGACACTGGCCGGGGTTATAACTTTAGATCTTAGATCTAAAATTTTAAATTTAAGATTTGACATAGAGGTATCCTTTGATCATCTTGAGAATGATTGAGGCTTTACTTTTCACATTGTTCCTTGGTCTATGAATCTTTTCTAGAAAAAAGGCATAGCTGTATTTGGCTAGAAAAACTTCCGTTTTTTCCAGCTGGTACGGGAACAGTGAAAAGTTCCTGATGGCTAAGAAATGGGGATCTTTCCGATGGTGCTTCTGCAGTAGCTATGTGATCGGAAAGAGTTTGTGAACAGGCAAATACTGATTCATCAGAATGCTGTATGGAAAGTATACTGATCACTTCCAATAAGAAAATAAAAGAAGTGTCAATAACTAGATTATTCTCAAACTGGGGACTTTATGATGTTTCTTTGAATCTCCTTTAGATGGAAAATCCTTCTGAGCTGATAGGAAGAAAAGCAAGTCTCACCTTCTACCCTATTCACTAGGGTAAGTTGCGAAAATGCAAAAAGGTCTTTGTTTGAAATGCTCGCTCTCATGGTTTGTAAGAATATAAAAACGAGTCTTGAATTGGTCGAAAAAAGAACACTATAGCGTGGGCTTCTACCAACCACATCACAAGGTTCCGACGCCTTCTAAGAATGGTAACGATAGAGCCCAACAGCTATAGTGCATACAAATGTATACAAAATACCTGTATGGGCATTAATCTACCGTCTCGTCTTAGAATCAAATTGTCGGAATTTGTGATCGAGACTCTTGAATTAATACCAACACTAAATAAGCTTAAGTAGCTAACTAGTATATCTTTTCCAAATATATAAAAGTTAGTAGAATAAAAAAACATTTTGATAAATTTTGTCGCGACAATTTAAAGTCAATTTGTCTATGGGACAGATAGACTTAGTAATTGCCAAGCGTGTAAAAAAGAACATAGAATATCTATTGAAGATATCAGATTTGACTTGGGATGCTTTGGCAGAAGGAGCTAAAGTTTCCTCTCCAACATTACGTAGAGTGTTTGACCTAAATACAAATCTCTCAAAAAGTAATAGAAATAAAATTGAAATTTTTTATGGGATCACATTAAACACCATAGATAAAGTTTCCATAAAGTCGATTCCTGAAGGTTTTGAGGATGCTCCATTTAATGATTTCAAAAACAACAATACAGGAAACCGTAGTTTTTTCAAATCTAAAACCAAGTTATCAAAAGCAGCTCATTTTGTTCGTAAGCAAATTCTTAAAGATGATTATTTTAAAGATCCTCATCAGAAAAAAGATATGATTAATAGACTAAAGGCATCAAAAAATTATAAAACAATATATACTGATTCTGCTATGGCTAAGGAAATAGAAAGGTTACACAAAGAAGACAAAGTACTGTTTATAGAAGACACCTTTTCCAATTCTTCTATTTTTAAATACTTTCGAAAGAATTAATGATTTGGGTAACAAAATAATCTTGGAATTTAACAATCCCCACTCAATTTAAAGTTAAGTTCTTCATTCATTCATTTTTTACTTTTTACCTTGATGCAAAAAGTAACCAAAAAAATAATAATTTCGAACGCTCCCCCACTATCACCATCGCCGGCTCGCTCGAAATTCGTTCCTGTCTGCATAAGGCGGCTAAAGTTGAAAATAAAAAGTTTTTTCAGTGAAAAATACCCTGTAGTTGGTATTTTATGTTAAGATCGGAATGGGTATGTTTGGTGATAATTAAGAAATATCAGTAACACTTATGAGTATAGCATGCCATATGGCATACATAGCGTAAGAGTTGCGGAGAGCAAACGTTAGCTGCAAGCTTGAAAACACAAACTGCAAATGATAAAAATATATTTCGATTGGAACGTAATGTCGCAAATAAAAAATGGTGACCATAAAGAGTTAAGAGAAATAATTTTTGATAATGAAAAATTATTCATTCCTTTTTCTACTTCTCATATTGGAGATATATTTTCTAGCTTTAAAGAAACAGACACACAAAGAGATTATATAGAATCAGATTTAAACTTTATTTCCGAGTTAACTAAAGACAAATGTTTAATGAACACAGGAAAAGATGTTGTGCTTGATTTTTACCCACCTAAAGAACTTTTTGAACAAAGAATTGAGGAAAAAGACCTTTTTAACGATATAAGTCTTGATGGATTAATGAAAATTTTCGAACAGGATGACCTCATTAAAAGTATTGGAAAATCGCTTATTAATCTGCTTAAATCAATACCTCTCGAAGAATCATTCAAGCAAGCATTTGAAAATCCAGAAAGTGCTGAACAAATGGACAAAATGTTTCCAGGACTTAAAGAAAATCCGACAATGGAAGGATTTTTTAAGAGTTTTAGTAAAATGAACTTAAACCTTAACGAATCTGACGGATATCAAGAATTAAGAAAAACTGTTCAAGGAGGAATGGGAATTAATAGAGATAAGATTTTTGACTCAGATGACCCATATAAAATAATTGACGGGAAATATAAAAAAATTGGTACTAGCCCAAATCAATTTATAGATAATTCAAAAAATGCACCCGAGTGGTTTAATGAAATCACAAATGAATATCTTTTACTTGATATGCACGGCTATCAAGAAGATAAAGTAAACATAAAAAAAGGAAGAAAAGAAACATTTAGAAATACAACAGAAGATGCATTTCACGCTGCATTTGCTTCTACTTGTAGTTTTTATGTAATAAACGACAATAAATCATATAAGAAAACTAAATTGATTTATGAAAAACTCGGAATTAATACAATAGTTTTTAAACCGTCTGAATTCATAGAATACTATCAAAAATATCTTGATATAAAAGATGCTATTTTAAATTTCAGAATACCATTCGAAATAATCAAAACGGCTGAATTTTATGAAGAAGTAATGGAATCAGCAACTTTAAGAACTTATTACGTTCCATTCTTTTTCTTTGGGTTTTTTAATAAAATTATGGTTCTAATTCCTAATGATGGTAGTGATACAATTTTTCTTTTAAGTCAAAATGGCCCAAGTAATCATAGAATTTACTCAATGGAAATCCAGCATTTACATAAACAATTATGTGAAATACTTGGAGATGATATTGAGAACTTGGGACAGATTAAAGATGAAGAATTTAAAGAAAAAGAATGGGTTGGAAGAAAATGGATATTAGGTGAAATTACTTTCCGATTGACAAGACCAAACGGTCATTTTCAATTATATTTTGACCAGCAAAATTAAATTTATGGGAATTCAAAATGGCAAATACGATGTAGAGTTAATTCGCAGAACAAAAGAATTAATTAAATCATATAAGGGTAAATACAACCTGACACTTTTAATGAATGGAATTTTGAGTTTAATTGTCTTACCACAACAACACAATGCAAGAGTAAGAAAACTTAATTTTATGAATAAGGATTTAAATGATATTCCAGAAATCCAATTTGTTTTGAACTCACCAAATTTTCATTTTGACAGACGTGGAAATAATAATGACTTGAAGAATCTATTAACCCGAATAAGAAACGGAATCGCTCATCAAAGAATTGAATCGATTAGTGAGGACAATAAATGGAAAGGAGTAATCATACAAGACGGTCAAAATGGAAATATTGGACTAAATCTCGAACTTAAAACCTCTGAATTAAGAAAATTTGCATTCTATATTGCAGATGAATACTTAAAGGAACTGAATAAAAAGCCAGCAGCTAACATTGTGATGAATTAATAAAAAACGAATCTAAATATGACTACTGAACAAATTCTTAGAATTAAAAGCGCAATGATTATTTATTCTCTCGAAACAAGCCTTGGAAACTTCGTGCTTAGTTCTGAATTTCAAGATAGTATTTCTGAAAATAATATATCAGGAATTACAAATAGACTCAAAGAAGGTCAAAATTTCTCTGACAAGGACAATATCACATTACTTATTGAATCAAGTTATTTGGATGAAGTTTTCAACTTTGCAATCGACATAACAAAAGGCACTTCCTATGAAGTTAAAATGAGGTCATTGAAGGATTTTTGTTCTACATTAAATATTTTTGATATAAGAAATGCAATAAGTCATCCAAACAGACCTTTTCCTGACACTTATTGGTTTAGAGCAGCTACTATCGCAAGTGACCCATTAATTTTACAGTTAGGGTTAGGAGAGGTTAGGCAGGCATTAAATGCAGCTCAAGCTGAACAATTATCACCACCACCTGATGATTGGATTAACAATGTAAAGTGGGCTATTCCTAATACTTTGCCTGAGTCATTTGACCATGAAATAACCGGATTACTTGGAAGAGATTCAGAAACTAAAGATCTGGAATCTACTATTTCAAAAGCTAGAAATAATTTGGTTGCAATTGTTGCTCCTGGTGGTGTTGGAAAAACAGCTTTAATCTTGCAGTTTTTAAAGGATATTAGCCTAAACCCTAAATGGTCTACAAAAATCAATGCTATTCTTTTTTGTACATTAAAAAATGAAAGATTAACCCCAGATGGAATTGAAAAAATAGAGGCTATAAATGGAATTGACCAGATAAAGACCTCATTGTTAGATGATTTAAATTCAATTTATCTTGACAAAAAATTTGATTCCTTTGAGGGTGCAACTACACAGCTCGAATCAGAAAAGATACTAATTTGTATTGATAACCTTGAAACATTATTAGTTCATTCCCAAGAGGAATTTTTAAATTTCAATGAGTCATTACCTTTATTATGGAAAGTAATTGTGACAAGTAGAATTTCAATTGATTCTGCCACAACTGTTCCTATACAACCTTTGGGTAAAAGACATGCGGTTAATTTATGTAGAAATTATTTTAAAAGAAGAGGCGTAAGCAGCTTCAAACAAGAGGATTTAGAAAACATTGCCTTTAGAGCAAATAATAACCCACTTGCTATACGACTAACTGTAGACCTATATGTTAAAGGCATCGATATTGCAGAATCAATAAGCAAATCACAAAAAGATATTGCTGCATTTTCATATAACAACCTTATCGAATCGCTAAAGGAATACTCAATTTGGATTTTGGAGGCAATTTACGTTTCGGGTCAAGTCAGTAAATCTCAATTACTTGACCTATTGGAGTTATCAAATGATGAAATTTCAGAATCTATTAACGAACTGTCTAAAACTAGTTTAGTAGTTAGAGATACGAGTGAGACTGGAAATGACCAATTCAAACTAAGTGATTCAATTAAAGACCTTTTGCTTGTTAACCCTATTAATATTGAAGTTCGGAGTAAGATTTCAAATAAGGTAAAGGAGCGAAAAAACAAAATTCAAGAACAATTAAATCGAAATCAAATATTAGGAATTAATGAGTTTGATGTAGAATTCATTTCAGAAAACATATCAGATACAATTAGAGCTTTAGTTGTTGACTTAAATAAGGCATTGGCAAGACCTTTTGCTAAGCGAAATCATTTTGATTTAGTAAATCTCAAAAATAGATTTACTGAACTAATAGCATATAATTCATCTAATCATGAATTGCTATTTCACTATTCAAGAATCTTAAAAGGGATAAGAGATGAAGCAGGAGAAACACAAGTAATTGAGGAAGCATTGAAACATGATAATTCCAATCCTAGATATTTATTTGCGAAAGGTTTAATTCTCTTTCATCAAAAGGATTCTGAAAAGGCTAATGAAATATTTGAGAAGCTCTTAAATAATGGTTATGGGAATCCAGAGAATTCTTCAAAAAAGTATTCGTCTTCTTTGACCAAATTGAATTTTCTATGCCTGTTAAATATTGGACGATATACAGAAATTTTGGAAAGAAGCATTGATTGGAAAAATGAAAGCGACTGGAAAGTTATGATGGGTACATACAGGGCAACAGCTTTGAAACGTACAGTTGAAATAAAAAGGCACAATTATCCAGAAAAAGAGAAAGCTTATTCTAAAATTCTGGATATATATGAATTCATTTTTCAAAAGGAAAGTTATCCCTACCTTGCTTGCAATGAAACGCTTAAATTTTTAAAGGATCTATCAAGTTTTAATATTAATGCCTCATTTTCGAATGATTTCGTTTATAAATTCATCGAATTTGTTGCGAATCATTTTTTCAATATTGTATCCGCAATCAAAGGGCAATCAATAGACAATTCAGATAATAGAACATTTTTAGAAGGCCTACGAAATATAAAATTTGAGTCTGCGGAAAATCCCCTGAAAAATTCAAAATGGTTCACTCCAGTTAAGGTGGAGCAATATGATAAAGAGCATATTGAGGAATTACTTGATGAGGGTTATACTATCGTGCGTGTAAATAATATACCTGAAAATAGCTTTGGGATGTCAAGCTTTATATTTGCAAAAGATGAGGAAGGAAATGATTTCTTTCTCCATGTTGATAATTTTGAACATGGATGGACAAGATGGGGATATATAAAATTACATGATAAATTGGGAATTAAATATGAAAGGCTTTCAAATGATAAAGCAACAGTTCCTTATGAAATCCTTGAAATAGACAAATTTGAAATATAACTCATCACAGTCGAGGTACTGTCTTAAATTCCAAGTAATTTTTAAAGGTTTTTATTAAATTTACAATAGCGAAAAGAGGGCTTCAGGCGATTCGTTGCACGGAAGTTCATCTACCCACAATGCCACCGCCGACCCGGATCTCCGTCTTCCCGCCCGCATCAGGCGGTTTGTAGTAGAAGTGGAAGGAGCAGAAAGTTGTCATTATCACCATGAATTTTTTGAAAGCCTCTTATATGGGGTTTTATTTTTTTTACCTTGAAAAATACCCTTTAGTTGGTATTTTATGTTAAGATCGGAATGGTTATGTTTGGTAATTGGGAAATATCAGCAACACTTGTGCCTATAGCATGCCATATGGCATGCTATAGGCACAAGTTGCGGAGAGTAAAATGTAGTGGCAATTTAAACGAAACAGAAATGAGTAAAAGACTACCAACAGAATTTGCAATAAATATGAACTTGGAGAAAATGATTATTCTTCAACAGCCAGAACTAAAATTGGTATCAGAATTCAACTATTTTGATAAAAATAGCCCTTGTCATATTTATTTCATTTGTAAAAAGCCAAGACTAACTATAATTCCAGAAAAATTTGAAGCAACTGAGGAATATATAAAAATGACTTTTGGAGTTAATAGGAAAGGAAAAATAGAAGAAATAGAATATAAGTTTGCCAACAATTTTGACACAGAAGATATTGAAATCATCTCTGAATATCCATTTAACATATTTCAGTTAAAAAGCAAAGGAGAGCAATTAGTTGACGCAAAAGTTTCTCCATTCTTGCAAACTTTAGTATCAGGAGACTTTTTAAATTTGGAGGTTCTTTATATCGGACAATCTTATGGCGTAGATGGTGCAAGGACTGCACCAGATAGGTTAGTAAGTCATTCTACTTTACAAGGAATTTATGCTGAAGCTATAATCAATAACCCCGATAGTGAGATTTATTTAGCATTAGCATCATTTGCTCAAATAAATTTAATGATGATGGACGGACGGACAAAATTTTCAACAGAGGAGCTACTAGAGGATGATATTAGAAGGAAAAAAGTGTCCGAGAGACTCAATTGGGGAGGCATAAATGAACAACAGAAGATAAACTTTACAGAGGCTGCATTAATTCGATATTTTCAACCAAAGTATAACAAAATCTATAAAGACACTTTTCCTAATCCAGCACATTCGACCTATTCAGAATGTTATGAATTGGACATAAACGCAGTTTGTATAGAATTGCAGACTTATGAAATGATTAATTGTTGTTTTTATTCAGATGAAGTTAAACCAGCACCCTGGAATATGCATCATTTTTTACTAAATTCAGAAGAAGAACGGAAAAGTATGTTTGAAATAATATAAACTGCCACTAACATTTAGCCTACTAGAGAAAAGCCCTCGAAAAAAGGCCCTAATAGGAGAAAAAATCTATCAGGGCTTTTTCTAGTGGCTGTTGACTGACATCCGCAGGGTGAAGGGTTTGCTAGGTGGAATAGCAAGTTGATTGGTGGATTTTAGGAAGTGGTTGTTTTAGTTTTTGGTTGTATTTAAGAGATTCTGCTTTTGTTTGGGGATGGAATCTCCTTACCTAATATTTGGGTATTTGATATTCTTGCATGTCTTGATACCAATTATTGATTTTTAGATCATGTAATTGGATCAAGAAGATGCGTGATTGAATAAGATTGGTCTTAGGAAAGAAAGTTGGGATTAGTTGAGAGAATTAAAAAAGAAATGGATAAATTCAGACTGACAAACAAAAGCAAGAAATCAGAATAAATCGAAGTGGTTGGTTAGAGTTAGGTAAAAGCTTAAAAAAAACCAGTTTTAATGGAATGAAAAAATATAAACTAAAAAAACTAATAAAAAGAATTGATGAATTGCTTGATAAGGTTAACTCTCTTCCAGACACATTGGTAAATAGCTCTGACCTTGGCAGATTTTATGATAAGATTGACGAATCTGAAAAAGAAAAAATTTATTCTAAAACTGCTTCAATATATGAGGAAGCACAAAGTATCAAAAGAGATGTGCGAGCATTTATTGATACTTATTTTGGAGAATGCGAATATAAAGAAGTCGTTTCTCAGTTAACATTCAGACATAAAACCTTAAGAGCAAATTTTGGAAATTATTTAGATGATGAAGCCTTTAATGAAGATAAGCACATACTTACAAATGTATTATTACAAATGAAAGCAGATTTTGAAAACGGTAAAGAAATTAACTCTTCTAAATCAATATTTGAGAACAGTCTATTTTGGATAATAATCGTTCCTATTACTGGGTTAGCATTTTTCATAGGGGGACTTGAAAACAAATATTCAAACAACTATCAGACGGATAAATATAAAAAACTATATTCTTCTTATCAAGACTCTTTAACGCAGAAAAAAGATTCAATAAACTTATTAATAAATATCAATGACAGCATTTCACTAATCAATAAAGATTTACATTCACAAGTTGAAAATATTGAGTTAAACAGTAAAATTTCATCAGAATTAAGTACCCAACTTTCGGACATAAGGCTTAGTAGTTTTTATACCGAAGACGAATTTGGTGAATGGGAAGAACGAACAATAATTATCCTTGAAAAATGGAAAGATAATCAGCTAAAAGAATATTACATTAAAAAATTGGAAGCAACCAAAAAATATTATTATATAAAAGAAGACTATAAGAAAAACGCTGAGAATACGTTGGAAAAAATTTTATTGATGATAAAATAAAAAAACCATGTCTAGTCGAAACAAAGGGTAATCCTAGCCTTTTGAGACAGACTTTAGATGAACCTGGCTTATTATTCTGCAGTGGTATAGTCCATTTTGTTAGACTAATTGATATCCCAATTTCTGGTAACTTAGTTTTTATTTTTTGGGAGTAGCTTTTTTCCTGCCAGATAATTTTCAAAAACTGTGTATTATGCGGTTTTATAATAACCATCCCCATTATACACTGGAATTTTAGTAAAGAGTATTTTAGGTGGAATTTGGAACAAATAATTCGTAATTAAAAAATTTGGTATTTGATTGGGCTCAATTGGAATTAAATTTGTTATTGATTGATTATATTTATATATTTATCTGTAATTGTAAATTCAAATCGTAATGGGGTTAATAAAAGCAATATCAAGTTGGAAAGAACGGAAAAAAAATTCTGATCTTAAAAAGATAAAAGTAACATCAAATGGTGCCTTTTACATGAATTCTGTTGACTTGTTCAATAACAAAGAAGAAGCATTGATCCTATTAGAAAAATTAAACAATTCCATAAAGAAACGTAATGAGTATTCTAAAGAATCTCTACTTTCATCTGAATAAAAAATGCCTCGGTTAGATTTAATTCTACTTCCTTTGTTAGGGGGATATATTTTTTTAGTAACCTTTAATCTGACGAAATATTATCACTTACGACTTGAGAGACAAAAGCTTATTTATAATTCTTTAGTCTCTGCTGTAATACTATCAATGGTTGTTTATTTGATTGATTATTTTTTATTACAGTCTGATAAATTCATAGTTATTTGTAATTTCAAAGTTGGTGATATTAGTTTTTACAGGTCTTGGATTAATGAATATGTAAGTGATATTTTTAAATTTAAACCAACAAATGGACTGAAACATGCTATTCTAGTTTTTGTTATTTCGTGGCCATTAGCACGGTTTTTAAATTTATTTTTTTCAAGAGAATTTGCCTTCGATTACACAATTGAAAGGTGGGGAAATCAGTTAGATAGGTTGATTTGGTTTTCTTTAGCGGAAAAGAAAGATGAAGATAAGCTTTTAATGATTACAACTAAAAGTCGCAAAGTGTATATCGGTTATATTAATCGAATATCTGAGCCATTGGGAGAAAACCATATAAACCTTATACCGAGTTTTAGTGGCTATAGAGACAATGAAAGTTTAGATTTAAGAATTACAATTTCTTATACCGACGTAATTAAGAAATATGTAGAAGAAGATAGAGCTGATAAAATCGACAAACTTGGTATCGTATTCCCTGTCAATGAGATATTATTTGTGTCAAAGTTTGACCTAGAGATTTTCGGACGATTTAATAAATTAGGAGATTCAGCAAAAAAATCTCCGAAAAATGGTATAATTAAAAGCTTTTTATCTTGTTCCTTTGATTTTTTGCAAAAATTGATTTTGAAAGAAAAGTAATAAATGATCTAAAAAAGAGATTCTTTCTAATCTTTATGTGGTTAATGTAAGAACTAAGGAATGCAATAAGAATATTAATCAACAGTTTTATATTGGATCAGTTCCTCCCTTAACAAATAGGCAGCCGTAGAACCTTCTTCAACTAGATAATCTAGTATAAATAAGAAATTATTTATAATAAGCCTTTGATTTTTAATAATATTAGCAAAATTGTAAAATGCCTTGATCGCAAACTCTTCCAGGAGTTTAAAATCGACTTCTTTTGAGGGGGAATCAGACAATTCATTGTGAATCAGCACTTTTCTTATCCAGGAAATTGAATCAGGCATAAAGTTCCTGAAAGCGATACCTTTGAGAAGTTTAATTACTGAATTGACTTGATTATGGCCATAATTAAGTATGAATTCCTCATAAAAAATGTTTTTTCCTTCAAGAATCCCCCAAGTTTCTACAGACTTTTCCCAATCAATATCCAAAAAGAAAAGATTAATTAAATATCCTCGCTTATTCTCGATAATCCATTCATGAAGACTTTTCCAAAGGTTCCAAAAATTTGATGCTGGGCTTCCCTGAGCTGCAGCCAAGATGAATTCTTCAACTAAACTATAAACGAACTTAGCTTTACTTAGTTGAGTCATTTGAACTGATCTATAAAATTTGTCATCAGTATTATTTTCAATTAGAGTATTACTGATCAGTTCAATGAAAAGCTTTCTTGCAGTTTGCTGAGGTTGTAACAAAACATACCTTGCATAAAAGAATTGGATTGCTTGCCTACTTTTCCCATACTCAAATTCGCTATATTCATCCCCTTTGGAAAGTGTATCCAAATGAAACTGCAAAACCTTTTGGATAAATTCAGCATGTAACTTAATCTTTGAATCTTTAGGAATTATCCTAATTGTATCAGCTACAAAGGAATCTATTGACTTGTGAAAATGGAGGTTTAAGCAATTACTAGGTTGAAAGGTTCCTTCCACAACAGATTTTATAAGTTTGTCAATCCAGTCTTTGTTTTCTGTTTTTTTGACAGGATAAATATTATATGGGTCAATTTTTTTAGCATTCTCAAATTCTTTTTGTTTGTTTTCAATATAATTAAGAAGACCGAACCAACATTGCAATACAAAATTCGGATGTGTTTTATTTAAATATTCTGTTAGCCCAAGCTCAAGGTATATTTTAGATTGTTCATCTATATTTGAAATCAAAAGTCTAAAAATCAATTTTTTAAACTTCTTTAACTCGGAATCTTTTTCCAAAATGCCAAAAATTAAAGAAAGCCCCAAAAATCCGGGTTTGTCAAAACTACTTATGGAAGGAATTGAATAAGGATCTGTAGGGCAGAGTAGCCTCTCTCCAAAACTGTAAATTTCATTTTTGCACCATAGTTTTTCTTTTTTGGTTAGTTCAGCAAGAAAGTCCCTTATTCCAACTGCTGCTATTGCGCTTGAATGATTAAGGAATTCTAATCCTTTTATTTCCCTAGCACAATTCTGATACCTGACTTTCCATGATTCATAATCATTATCGAACACTTTTTCACCATCAAAAACCTGTTTTGCCCAAAAGCTGTCTAATGCTGGAAAAAACAATTTGGAATCGCCTGTTTTCGTTACCATTTCCTGTATTTGATCATCATACCCAGGTGAAATTTGAACCATATTTCCCAATCCTTGCTGGTCTAAGGATCTATAGTTATATTTTCTAGCATCCATATCGAAAAGGAATTTCCTCATTAGATTATCCCCTTCATCTAATGATTCCCACATTCGATCGACTTCCTTAAATAAAAGAGTATTATAGGTCTGGTGGTAAAACATATAGTCTGCCACAAATCCGACCAATCCCAAAAAATACTTCTTCCGATGTGGCCTTTTGTTTTCTAATATCCTCTCTTCTCGCAAATAAAGATTATTGTGATAATAATTAGATGTGAATGATTCACTACTATATCGTGAACTATCCCATTTGTAAAATTCCTTAACTCCTAGAAGGCTGACAGACGTTTCATCCAATAATTCAGGGTAGGCTTGGATTATGCTCGAAACAACTGCCAAAACCGAAACACTATTCGACTCTTTTATTAATCTTTCTAAAATCTTTCTTAGAGTAGAAAAATTATCTTCTCCTGAATCTGCAAGATCAAGCCCGCCTTTCTCAAGAGCCATAAGCAATGAAGAGACTAAATGATTTATCGCATTTGTTCCTCGATACATAATCCAATAATCCGAACTGCCATAATATTCCTTTGTTGATCCATCAGAAAATGAAATCGAAACAATTAAAGCTTCACTTTGTCTCAACAAACGAGCTTCGTAATTATTTTTAAATGCTTGGTTTAAGAATGGAATCCAAAAATCTAGTGCTAATTCAGGATGATGAAGAAAATGCCAGTAGAAAAAGCTTTGGAATCCACTTGGAGAATCATACATGTAGTTGAGATTGCTATTAAGACCGAAATCTTTTAGATCAGGGACTGTTTGTATTTGAGATAATAATCCCCCAAGTCCAAATGACTTTTCTTTTTTACTCCATACATCAATGGCTATTTTAATAACTTTATCAGGATAATATTTGCATATTTGGTCAGACAATACTCCTCGGATTAAATAATGTCTGATGTTTTTCAAGAGTCCTTTTGCTTTCCATTTACTGTGTTCAACATCAATGTTTTCTGCAGCATCTATTAGACCTTTGATTGTTTCCGGTAAGGCTGAAGTAAGACTAAATAGAATGGAAAGTAATGGCATTAGAATAGTATCATTCAACTTTTTAAAAAGGTCATCATTGTATTCAAATTGATGCCTAAAAATGTAATCTACAATTAGCTCACCAACTTCTTTGGCAGATTGAGGTAATTGTGAAACATTGAATTCTGGAAGTTGTTTGCTCCATGACTTCAAGAATGAAATATAGATATTTTCAAATCCTGGAAATGATAACACAGTTTTAAGGTTCTCTCTAATGAATTTAGGAACAAAGTCCCATCCAGATCCAATGGGTAAAAATTCATTGAGGCTTGTTGAATTAAAATTCTGGATCATGCATCCTGTTTCTAGCAACAGAATTATCTTTTTTAGAAACTCACCTCTATTTTTCAAAAATTTCTCAGTTAATGTCTCTAATAAAACATGGGATCTTTCCGATCTTAGGGTGGCAATTAAAATTACATCCACTTTATTATTATCATTACTTGGGTCAGCCAAAATCGAATTAGCCATCTTAATTGCTGACTTTGGATTATTCTTATAAAAATCCTCTAACCAAATTCGAAATGCCCTAATAATGCCGGGATTATTTTCAATAGACTTTAGGAATTCGATAGGGGAAGTTGATGAAATCAACTTCTGTTGAATATATCTGGTTAAAGCCCAATCCTCAAGGATATCATGTGATGGAGAATAGCGTTCTATTTCTTCGGGACTCGTTTGGAGAAGGCCGTCTTTGATCAAATTGCCAATGACTTTATGCGATTTATTCGAAGTTGTAAATAGATCCAATTCACGGGCCCTTTTCACACATATTGATTTAAAAATTTCTCCTCTTTTTGACTCTCCCTTTTCTACAATGTGTAGCCACATCAATTTTTTGAACCCAATCTCATCCAATTGATCATGTACAAGTAATTCCGGCAAAACCCTGATAGCCTTGTCCAAATAGTATGGTGTCCGAAGTATATTTTTAATTTTATGATTTTTTAGGAGAGGCTTGATTTCCGGAAATTCCTTTTTTACCAACTCCATTTCAGCATCATTGAATTCCTTCAATTGATAAAAAATCTCTCCCGAAGAAAGTTCAAACCGTAAATTGATTCTAAAACTTTGCAAAGAGTAATCTCTAATGGTGATCAAAAGATGAACATTAGAATATTGGTTGCAAGCTTTAATCAACTCTTTAAAGGCACCCAATCGATTGGACTCAATTACTTTTTCAAAACTTTCGATCCATATGACTACATGACTGGAAATGGCCGGACTTCTTAAGATTGATTGAAATTCGGTTTTGAATCCAGTTTTTGAATTTGTTTCCTCTAAAGAATCACAGGCAATTTGCTCACTTGAGAATGAAATTACTGTTACGTTATTATTTTGCTTTAAAGTAGAAATGAGAGATTTGGCAATTGCGGATTTGCCAACTCCCGGTTTTCCAAAAATTACAGCTGTTTTATTGCGAAGAAGAATTTTTTCAATTTCTTTGGTATTTCTGGTAATATTTAAAGTTCCAATTGTTTCTGAAATGCCTGATTTAAGTTGAATTTCATTTCTCTCAATGTGCTTAATAGTTTCGAATACAAGTGTACTTGTTTCCGGTTTAGAGATCAAAATCTCTTCAAGATTAGCCTTAATTAGCAGATTATTTAAAACAGTAATCTTTTTACCATGAAAAAGGTTTTTTTCCTCGAAGTTTTGGACAATTCCAACGAGGTAATAATTTTCAAATACTTTTGAAAAAATCCCGGCACCAGAAAGCCCTTTCATGTTGACACCTGCCTGCTGGTAGTAGGTATCAAGAACTTCTTTGGATTTAAAAATGACTTTTGAATCGTTATCTTTAGTTTGCTCGTAGAAAAAAAGTGGAAAGAATCGATCTTCGTTCTGTTCATTCATGTAAGCAAATCCTCTTACAATGAAGTCCCTTGTTTCTTCATTTGGTTCAATAATCTGGTAGGAAAACTCCAACCCCGTTAATTCAAGAATTTTTTGTTTTGACAAAACTAAAACAGCCAAATCATTTGTATCATCTGAAGCAATTACTCGATCAGTTTCCTTAAGCTGATATGAATAAAATTTTTTATTTGTGGAATTGAAAATCTTTTCAAGCTTAATATCAGTATTTGAAAATTTGAACTTAAAATCATCCCCTGCTAGACAATGCTTCGCTGTGAATACATATACATACTCAACTTGCTGCCCTGGAAAAAAAAGCAAAGCAGTACCAGTTACACCATTACAATGAACTCTGAGTGTTGCCAATTGAAGTATATTTTCTTTCAAATCAATTTAGGTTTGGGTTAAAGATAAAAAAAGAAATTCAACAAAGCCTTGATTATTAGGTGGGAAAGTACATTTGAACCGCCACCTCAAAAAGGGATTATTATCTACCGAAAATAAGTTTTTGAGTGCATCAGTTTCAGATGGAAATACAAATTCAATATCATTTTCCCTTTGGTCTTTTGTTAGAATCCTTGTCAAAGTCTCTTTGTCAGGATGGTGATTGTTTATACCATTTCCTGTGATTACAAATCTCGATGTCTTCATTAGATCTAATAGACTTGGGCTATTGTTAGCTTTGCTACCGTGATGAGACAATTGAACCAAATCAAATTTTACCTGGAAATCAGGGCCATAACCTAGATTTTTTAATGATGTTTCGACAGAACTAGGATGACTATCAGACAAAAACAAGCATTGTACACTATCAAATTGAATCATGAAAGCTATCGCTCCTCCATTCCATGGGTCTGTGTCTTCAATAAATCTTTTAAGGTTTAGTCCTTCAATTGTATTTTTATAGTCACTTTGTTTTAAAGTCCTACCTAACTTTATTACCTTCTGCTCCGAATGCTTCCAGTGTTCTTTTGATTTCTTTAGTTTTTTTAGATCAGGTGATAATATCTTAATTTTTAAACCAAATAAATCTTGATTTGGTAGATTATTATCTATTGATTGCATAACAACGAATCCATGATTTTCGAGAAAGGACCTCAAAGTAACTCCTTGATTAACACCTAACTTACCTGTTGTTGTATCTACTATTGAAGGGGAATAATTAAACCAAATTTGCTTAAGAACCTTTATTTTATCTTTAATCTGTGAGTCATTGATGAATCCAAGAATGGCACCTATATGATCAATATCAGGGTGTGTAACAATCCATAAATCAATTGCTTCATCTTTAGTGATTTTGGAAATCAAAGGCCCAAAAACTGCCTTATATGTATTCCCATACCCCCCGTCAACTAATATGTTATGCCATTTTTTGTCATTCCCAAAAAATCTAATCCAAATGGCATCTCCTCCTTTAACATCAAAAAACGTAATTTTAATTTTATGAGATTTTGAAAGTAAATTATAGTCCACTATTTGAGTGTTTTTTATTTACTAAGTTAAGAATTTTGAATGTTTTTTATTTTGATGAATGCTTATTTTTTTTGTTTTCTTCATCTTTTCATACAACTTGCCTTTATTAGGCTTTATCAATCAGATAAAAGTAATTTAATCACCGAATTTAGAAGCCTGAGCATACTTATTCCGATATATCTTATACTTTTTTATTCTAACACACCAGATTATCTATTTTAGTTAAAGTAACTCCAATTGTTTTTAAATGAATAGACCAGAAGCTTCTTGGCTGATTTAGTTTTTTAACCCATCAATTTGACCCACTTCCAAATCGCAGTGTGAATAAAAGTAATCCCGGCAGGTGAATTTTGTACTTCTCGATTGTATCCGAAAAGTTCAACTTCAAACCAATCACTATGCTCAATGAAATTACATGGGAACAGTTTTTCCTCGCTCTGGGAATCCTATTCACGGCTTACTATCTCTATGTGGCAGTACGCTACTTTGGTAAAGATATAGCCTCAAAAATGGAATTGAAAATCCCTTCCAAGAAAAAAGGACAGAAGCCTGAGACAAGTATCCTTCTTTCCGAATCGCAGTTTGCCAAGGCATTTGGTGAGCTGGAAATGATCAACGCCGATTTGCGGGATAATGTGATTCCAGCCTTTGCACGGTCTAAGGATAAAAAAGTGCTCTTGTTCCAAATCACCCAAAAGCTGGAAACCTTCGAGGGCTTGAATGTCCCTGCTTTCAGGCACGCCATCAACAACTGTATCCATGCCTAAGCAAAGAAGATCGGTCTGGAAATTACCCACGAGGAACTGGAAAACCGCTGGAAAGCCCTCATTGAAAATATGCCTACCCATAAAAATTAAAAACCATGAATGTAAACATTGCTACCTGCCCCAACAGAAATAGGAAATTCCTAATCCTGCTACTTATCGCATTTGTCCTTTGCTACTACAATGCCTACTCCCAAAGCGGAACGGCAGGGATAGTGGATGCAACCAATCACATCATAACCTATTACCAGACTGCCATCAACCTGATGTATGCCATCGGGGCATTGGTAGGGCTGATCGGTGCCATCAAAGTATACAACAAATGGAACAGCGGTGACCATGATACTGGAAAAGTGGCCACAGCATGGTTCGGCTCCTGTATCTTTCTGGTCTTGGTGGCTACTGTCCTTTCCAGCTTCTTTGGTCTGTAGCATGCTCAATTTTTTCAAATTCCCAATTTGTAAAGTGTAAAATTATGAGCTATACGATCAATAAGGGCATCAACAAACCCATCGAACTAAAAGGATTCAAAGCCCAGTACATCGCCTATTTGGGTGTCGGACTGGTGGTGTTGCTGATCGCATTCGCTGTGCTTTACCTAATTGGGTTTCCACTATTGCTGCTGTTTCCGCTTATCATTGGTGGAGGAGTCCTGCTTTTCACAAAAATCTTTGCCATGAGCAAGAAGTATGGCAGGCATGGTCTACTCAAAGAAATGGCTTACAGAAGTGTGCCGGGAGCCGTGCTGTCATCCAGCAGAAAATCTTTTTATCGCATGACAAAAACAAAATGATAAGTACAGACCACAGTAAATCAATCGATCTGGAGAAAGCTTTACCTATCTGGAAAATTGAGAATGACCTTCTCGTTTCCAGACAGGGAGATATTACTGCTGCATTTTGTGTGCAGCTACCGGAAATATTCACGCTTTCCGAGAAAGACTATGCCACCCTACATCAGGCATGGGTAAAGGCCATCAAAGTCCTGCCCAAACATACCATTCTGCACAAGCAAGACTGGTTTGTACAGAGCCGTTTCCAAGCGGATTTCACGGATACGGAGAAAACCTTTCTTTCATCTTCCAGCGATAGATTCTTCCATGAACGTCCCTTTCTGGAGCATGAGTGTTACCTCTTTGTCACCCAGCGCCATCCCAGCCATAAACTTTCTACCTCGGCGGTATCCAACCTTTTTGGAAGGGGCATCGTGCCTGAGGAGACCCTTGATGAACAGGTATTGCAGGAGCTTGAAAACTCCATCGGTCAATTTAAGCGGATTCTTTCCGACAGTGGGATGGTACGCTTGGAATCGCTTTCATCCGTAAGTTTGGCTGGAACAGAGTCAGAGACTGGACTATTGGAAAGGTATTGCTACCTGTTGGAGAAAGGACAAGCGCCACAAATAAGAGACATTGTCTTCAAACCCGAATGGCAGATTGGCTTCAACCATTGTTTGATGTATTCTATGGCAGATGTGGAAGACCTGCCTTCCACTTGCAGCCCTTCCATAGGTTACGAAAGCTACTCCACCGACCGTAGCCGATTCTCCATATCCTTTGCCTCGCCGCTTGGCTATCTCTTGCCATGCAGTCACATCTACAACCAGTACATTGTCGTGGATGATGCTGCAATCACGCTCAAAAAGCTTGAAAGCAAGCAGCTTCGATTGCAGTCCCTTTCTGCCTACAGCAGGGAAAATGCCATATCCAAAGAGGCTGTATCGGATTTTCTCAATGAAGCCATCAGCGAGCAACGGCTGCCCGTCAAAGCCCATTTCAATGTGTTGGTTTGGACGGATGAAAGGGAAGGATTGAAAGACCTCAGAAACATGGTATCCTCATCCCTTGCCAAAATGGATGCAACCCCAAAACTGGAAACCCGAGGTGCACCCCAACTGTTTTGGGCGGGCATACCGGGAAATGCGGGTGACATTCCCGTAAATGACACCTTCGACACTTTTATTGATCAAGCTGCCTGTTTTTTCAATGTGGAAACTGCCTACCGTTCTTCCATAAGTCCAGTTGGGATAAGGCTGGGTGAAAGGTTGAATGGTACACCCGTGCATGTGGACATTTCCGATGAACCCATGAAAAGAGGCTTTATCACCAACCGAAACAAATTCATTCTGGGACCATCAGGTAGCGGGAAATCTTTTTTTACCAACCACATGGTACGCAGCTATTATGAGCAGGGAACCCATGTGGTTCTGGTAGATGTAGGACATTCCTACCGTGGCTTATGCGATTTGGTCAAGGGATATTACTTCACCTACGAAGAAAGCAACCCCATTCGCTTCAACCCATTTCATCTTGAAGGTGGAGCTGTACTTGATACCGAAAAAAAAGAAAGCCTGAAAACGCTGCTGCTGGCACTGTGGAAGAAGGATGACGAGGTATTCAAAAGATCAGAATATGTTGCCCTTTCCAATGCATTGACAGGCTATTATCAAAAGCTCGATAAACACCCAGACATTTTTCCCTGCTTTGACAGTTTCTTTGAATACCTGCAAAACGACTTTACCGAAACCCTTAAAAAAGACCGGGTAAAGGACAAGGATTTCGACGTGGAGAATTTCCTGTATGTCCTGCGGCCTTACTATAAGGGTGGTGAGTTCGATTACCTGCTCAATGCCCGCAAAAATCTTGATTTGTTGGGACAGCGGTTTATCGTCTTTGAACTCGACAACATCAAGGATCACCCGATACTTTTTCCCGTTGTCACCATCATCATCATGGAGATTTTTATTTCCAAGATGAGGAAGCTCAAAGGCATCCGCAAGATGATCCTGATAGAGGAAGCTTGGAAGGCAATTGCCAAAGAGGGAATGGCAGAATACATCAAATACCTGTTCAAGACGGTCAGGAAGTTCTTCGGTGAGGCCATTGTGGTCACGCAGGAAGTGGAAGACATTATCTCCTCCCCCGTGGTCAAGCAGGCCATCATCAACAACTCGGACTGCAAAATCCTGCTTGATCAGAGCAAATACCAAAACAAGTTCGATCAAATTCAGGAATTGCTTGGACTGACCGAAAAGGAAAAGTCCCTCATTCTTTCCATCAACAAAGCCAATGACCCCGACAAGGTGTACAAAGAAGTATTTATCGGTCTGGGTGGGCAGATGTCCAAAGTGTACCGCACGGAGGTGTCTCTGGAAGAATATCTTGCCTACACCACCGAGGAAAGTGAAAAGGTGAAACTTCAGGAATATACCCAGAAACTTGGAGGAGATATGAAAGCCGCCATCAGGGCATTGGCAACAGATTTACGCAAAACCAAACCATAAACAGATGAAAAGAACAATAAGAGCAATCGTGCTTGCTGTGGTTATGGCATTCACCATAGTTCCCCAACCGGCAAAAGCCGACCCGATCATTGGTGAGATCATCCGCAGGGGTGTTGTACGCGCCATAAAAGCCGTTGATCTGCAAATCCAAAGATTGCAGCTTGAAACCGTATGGATTCAAAATGCCCAAAAAACGCTGGAAAATGTCCTGTCTCAGCTAAAGCTGGATGAAATCTCCGATTGGGCACAAAGGCAGGGTGATTTGTTTGGCGATTACTACAATGAACTCTGGCGGGTGAAAAACACGATCACCCAATACCAACGCATCCGTGACATTGCCCAGAATCAGGCATTGTTGGTACGGGAGTATCAGGCTGTTTGGAGCCTCTTGCGAAACAGCGGCAATTTTTCGGTGGCTGAAATCACCTATATGGAACGGGTCTATTCCAAAATCCTCGAAACGAGCATCAACAACATGCAACAGATCCATGTGGTGGTCAATGCTTTCAGAACGCAGATGAGCGATGCAGAAAGGCTTGAACTCGTGCATCGGGTTGACCAGGATGTAAGGAACAATCTTGCCGACTTAAGGAGGTTCAACCGTCAGAATATAGGACTTGATGTACAAAGGGGCGGCAATCTGCTAGATCTTGACCTGATACAACAGATTCATGGGCTGTAAAAGAACCATATATATCACCGTAATTCTGCTGTTCATTTCCGTGGCATCCCACGCCCAGAATTTCAATGAATGGTTCAGGCAAAACAGAACGCAGATCAGATACCTGACCGAGCAGATCATTGCCTACCGGATGCTTAATTCCCAAACAAATGGTGGTTACAACATCATGCAACATGGCTTGGGCATGATCCACGGCTTTACCTCGGGAGAGCTTGGCGAGCACCGGGCCTACATGCTCAGTCTGGAAGCGGTAAGCCCTGAGGTAAGCAACCACAAGCGGGTCTCCGGCTTCATGGAACTGCAAGCCCTCTATGTGGAGGAGTGGCAGGCACTGAGTCTTTTCATGTCCAGTCAATCGGGACTTACTCCTCCCGAAAACAACTATGTCTCGGAGATGCGGAGTAAAATCTATGATCAGGCAAGCAAGCTTTCCGCTGAATTTCAGGATGTGGTAACCAACAGCAATCTTCAAATGACCGATGCGGAAAGGATTGAACGCATAGACTTTCTCTACCGGGATTACCTGAAAAATTACCTTGTCCTCAAACGTCTGGGAAAGGATATCCGCTCACTTTCCCAAGCAAGACAACGGGAAAGAAACGATATGCTGATGTTGGAAGAAATCTACTAACCTTAAATAATAATTGATGAAAAAAACACTTGTGATATGCCTTTTGGCAATAGCCTTTCATGTTCCCGTTAAGGCACAGGAGCAGGAGATTGCCCAGCTTCTTCTGAACGTGGAAAAACTATCCCAGCTACGCAGTATCCTTGACAATATGTACACCGGATACACCATCATCACCAACGGATACAATGCGGTAAGGGACATCAGTCAGGGTAATTTCAGTCTGCACCAAACATTTCTGGATGGTTTGATGGCAGTGAACCCGACCGTTCGCCAGTACCGAAGAGTGGCTGAGATCATCGGCCAGCAACAGACCATCCTCTCCGAATACAGCAGGTCATATAATCTATTTGTATCGAGTGGACAGTTTACTGCTTCAGAGATTGACTATATCTCTCGGATATACAGTCAGCTTTTCACGCAGAGCCTGCAAAACCTACAGGAACTTACCATGGTCGTTACCGCAGGTCAGGTAAGGATGAATGATGCCGAACGACTCAAATCCATCGACCGAATTTATGAGGACATGACAGTAAAACTCATGTTTCTCCGGGGATTCAACAAGCAAACGACAAGCCTCCAGAACCTTCGAATCCATGAAAAGGAAAACCAGGAAATGCTCAAAACTATATATGGCCTTTAACTTAAAATTCAACCAATGAAAAATAAAACAACACTGCTTGTAATGGCTCTTGTCCTTTTGGTGATGCTTCCAGAACAGACGGTTGCTCAAGGTTTGACTGGCAACGTCAGACAATTTCATGGGATACTCCAAAGGCTGTATGACGACATGATCCCTTTGGCAAGCCAGCTTATCGGAGTGGGCAGGGCAATAGCGGGTTTTGCTTCCCTGCTATTTATCTCCCAAAGGGTATGGCGCCACCTTGCCAACGCAGAGCCGATAGACATGTACCCGCTATTGAGGCCGTTCGCCATCGGTATGGCCATCCTGCTCTTTCCGTCCCTGATGGGATTGATGAATGGGGTGCTCTCTCCGCTGGTCAGGGGCACGGAAAACATGGTAGACAGCAGTAACGATGCCATCATTTGGCACATTGACAAACAGAAAGAGGATACCCGCTGGGCGATTGAGAACCAACCCCCTGCCAACCAATCAGAGCTTGACCAATACGAAGAACAGGAGGCCAACGAAAACCTGTCCGGTGGTACTTGGGGAGGACGAATTCTGTATGCAGGAATGAAAAACATGGCGCTTTCAGCTATGCGGTGGCTGTTGGAACTGCTCTATGTTTCAGCCGCACTCTGTATCAACACCATTCGCACATTCCACCTGATCGTGCTGACCATCCTGGGACCGGTTGTGTTGGGACTTTCTGTGTTCGAAGGTTTTCAGCACATACTTTCCAACTGGATTGCCAAATATGTCAATGTCTATCTGTGGCTGCCCATCGCCAATATATTCGGAGCCATCACTGCCAAGATCTTGGAAAACATGGCGCTTACATCCCCAGAATTCTTCGGTGGACTGGCATATTCGGTATTCATGCTTCTTGCCATTATCGGATACTTCACCATACCCAACATTGCCAACTACATCATTTCAGGAGGGAGTAGAGACGGTATTCTGCACAAGGCAACCAAAATGGCAGGAGGTGCAGTTGGAGCAGGTGCCACAGCAACAGTAGGAATGATGAAATAAGATAACCAACCCAAAAAAATGTTCAGACAACTCAAAAATATAGACACTGCATTCCAGCACATCAAAACCTTTACCATCATGGTGGTTGTCGGTTCCTCATTGCTTTGCTGCTTTACCGTGTATCAGGCTTTCAACATGGTACTCACCGCACAGGAAAGGATTTACCTTCTGGCCAATGATAAGGCATTGGAGGCTTTTTCAGCTGAACGGAAAGACAACATTCCAGTGGAGGCACGGGATCATGTAAAGATGTTCCACCACTATTTCTTCACCCTTGATCCAGATGAAAAGGTAATCGAAAGCAACATCAACAAAGCACTTGGATTGGCAGACAACTCCGCCGCAAATCAATTCAGTGATCTCAAAGAGGCTGGATATTATACAGGTATCATTTCAGGCAGCGTCAGCCAGACCATCTACATGGATAGCGCTGTGATTGATACATCAATTTATCCCTTTTCCTTCCGCTATCACGGCACACAGAAGGTCATCCGCTCAACCAGCGTAGTGACAAGGAAGCTGATAACCGAAGGACGGCTCAGAAATGTCAACCGATCTGACCTCAATCCGCATGGCTTTCTAATCGAAAGATGGAAAGTTATCGAAAACCGGGATATCGACATCAATAAACGGTAATGTGATATGAACAACAAAAAGATTATTCCCTGGCATCAATTAAGGCGAAGTCTCAGCTTATACCTCAAGAAAAAGGAAGCCAAACTAAGTAAAAGACAAAAGCAACTACTGCTGCTTTTGTATATCATGCTGTTTGCCGGATGTCTGCTCTACATCCTGTTACAAACATTCTCAGGCAGTCCCATCAGGGTTTTGTTACCCATCCTCCCCACAGAAATCTTATAGGAAACCCCTTCAACAAATAATCAATCAAATCTCAAATATCATGAAAACACAACCCCATAGCGAGAAATTCAAACGGCACCGCAAGTTCCTGCTGGTACTCCCATTGTTTGTCCTTCCCTTCCTTGTTACCACTTTCTGGGCATTGGGAGGAGGTAATCCCACCGTGGAGATTGCAGACGATAATGCCAAGCTGATCGGAACACTTCCTTCCCCTGAAATTGAAGAAAAGCCCATGGACAAGCTTTCCCTTTTTGAGAAGGCGAAGAAAGATTCTTCCAACAGGCAAAAGCAATATACCCAAGATCCCTATGCCGATTTTTTCCAGATTAAGGAAGCCGAACTGGAAAGCCAGGATATAGAAAAAGCCAATCACCTGTCTCCAATCATCGAATCAACACCGATGAAAGCACAGGAAGAAAAGATACGACAACAGTTGGATCAGCTTCAGGCTGTACTTGATCAGCCAGATGTTCAGCCTGCTTCGCAAAAAGCCTTGGCCAGCCAAAAGGAATTCCCTATAGCATTGACTGGGGACATCGATAGGTTAGAAGCCATGATGCAAAGGATGTCACAAAGAGACGAAGATGATCCCGAAATGAGACAGGTGGAGGACATGTTGGAAAAGATCCTTGACATCCAGCATCCCCAAAGGGTACAGGACAGGCTCAGGGAAAAATCACGGGAGGAAAAAGGCAAAGTGTTCCCCATCCATACTGAGAGTAAACCATTGTCTAACAAAAACCAACCTAAGCCCAGCTCTTTGGAGCTAGCTGATGATGAGCTCGATTATACTCCTGCTTTTACCCAATCCAAGCAAATCAACGGCTTCTATGGATTGGAGGAAGAGTCAGTTTCTAGCGATGACAATATTTTTGCCGTCCCTGCGGTCATCCATGGTGAACAGACCCTAACTGCCGGGGCTACGGTAAAAATGCGTTTGACCCGGGATATTTATGTCAATGGCATGCGGATTCCTTCCGGAAGCTTTGTGTTTGGAACCTGTGGCATCCAGGGGGAAAGACTGGAGATAGCCGTAGATGGCATCCGTCACGGGGAGGTTATTTTCCCCATAAGCCTGACTGTTTATGATATGGACGCCATTTCAGGCATACGCATCCCAGGAGCCATTACCCGTGAATCAGTCAAGGAAGGAACAGCAAGTGCCATACAGGGCACGCAGTTTATGGGCTTTAACCCCTCAATTGAAGCGCAGGCTGCCAATGCAGGTATTGAAGCAGCCAAAGGACTGTTTAGCAAAAAAGCCAAGCTTATCAGGGTAACTGTAAAAGATACCCATCCCATACTGCTGGTTGACCAAAACCAACGTCATCAATAATTTCCAAAAAACTTAATCCTTATACCATGAATAATAGAAACATTCTCACCGTAATGCTGATAGCGATGATTTTCACATATGCTGTATCGGCACAAAGCCAGTCCTTTTTCCATCAGGCATTGATCACGCCTTACCAGCTCAATATTGCTTGGGAAAAGACGACGGTATTGATATTCCCTTCCCCAGTGGAAAGTGCGGACAGGGGAAGTCGCCATATACTTACCCAAAAAGACGACAAAGCCCAAAATGTGCTGAAGGTAAAAGCAGCGGCAAAGGGTTTTCCTGAAAGCAACCTCAATGTGATTACTGCCGATGGGAAATTATACCATTTCACGGTCAACTACAGCGATCATATTCCAAACCCTGTTATTGACATGGGTTTGCAGAACCACTTTGAGACTACAGCGATGCTGTTTGACCGCATCTCCCTCAATGAAGAACAGGTTCAGCTAATGGCGAAAAAGGTGGTGGACAAAAAGCCGTTTTTGAGAAAAAGCGAGAAAAGCAACCGCATAAAACTCACCCTTCAAGGGATTTATATCCACGAGGATGTGATGTTTTTCCAGCTTTCCCTTGCCAACAGGTCAGGGATAGACTTTAACACTGAACAGTGGCGCTTCTTCGTCCAGGATGCTAAACAAGCCAAACGGACGGCAGTAAGGGAATTGGAGATGGAGCCTGTATTTGCTTACCCTGGCCTTACAAAAGGTGTTTCGGGTAAGGACAACAATACCATTGTGCTTGCATTTGAAAAGTTCACGATCGCAGACACCAAAAGATTTATCATGCAGGTATTTGAACGGAGTGGGGATAGGAATCTGGATCTTTCCGTCAAAGGCAGGCACCTGTTGAAAGCCCTGCCAGTAAGTGAGTCTCAACCCTTAAATCAGTAATCATGGAACAGCAAAATCTCGAATTTCTCAAAGAAAAACTCAAATATTCCGGTTTCGATCCCGAACTAATCCAGCAAATGGAAAAGCAGATGGAAAAAGGATTGAAGGAGTTCCAGCTGCAGCGAACGATGGAAATCGAAGGCAATAAAGTGGACTTCAACCTCCATTTTAACAAATCCGACACCTCTGAAAAGTACTTCTTCAACAAAACAGATGTGACGCTTCATCCTTCAATGGAAAATGGGGCTGCCGTAAGCCATACGTTCTACCAAAACCAGAACATATCTGCCAAGGAAGCTTTTAACCTATTGCAAGGCAGGGCTGTTGACAAGACCCTTTTCAACAAAGAGGGGCAGTCCTATAAAGCATGGTTGCAGCTTGATTTGAAGGATAAGGATGTAGGGAACAATTACAAGGTCAACCAATACCATGAGAATTATGGTTACAATCTCAAAGACCTCATTGGACAGCTCCCAGTCAAATTTGATGATAGACAGGCCGAGTGGCTCGAAAAATCCCTTCAAAAAGGCAATAGGCATGGCGTAACAATGGAGTTGGAGGGTAAGACGGAAAAGATTTATGTTGAGGCCAATCCACAGTTTAAAACTTTTAATTTCTATGACGAGTCAGGCAAAAGGATTTCCAAAGATGAGCTCAACATCAAAATGGAGCATCAAGGGACGAAGAAGACCGAAAGTCAGAAGCAGAATCCCACAGGACAGAGCAGTAAAAGCGAGGATGACTCAAAAAAAAAGTCCGCTCCCAAGGTTAACCAACAGCCCTCAGTCAAGAAAAGGCCTACAAGGAAAAAGGGAGTCGGAGTGTAAGATTGATCCTGATGCAAATCCACTGCTTTCACCAACAAGCAGGCAGGAAGAATTTGCGGATGCCTTGTTTGAGGGGATCAGTAACAAAAGACCTGCTCAGAGAAAGAGAGCAGCCAAAAGGCGAGGCTTTAAAATGTAAATGTCAATTGGATACATGCTTGGTGAAAAGTCCCTTCGGGGGCTTTTTTTATTTGGCCGTTACCTACCTTGGTGGGGCTGTTTTTTCGTTTCATTCTTCTCAATAAGGGAAGATTTTTTGTTGGTCAAAGCAGTAGAAATTCTTGAAATTAAAAAGGATAACCTCAAGTTCTCTCACAGTTGTTATAGAAAATATCCAACCCAGACTATAGGCTGGGTAGTATTTTCTCTGACAGCCTTGCCCGCTTTATCCATCACACCGCATGTTGACTGCCCAACGGTTAAAAGTAGATGAAGCTGTGTTGCAGTGTTGATTGACCCTAAATAATTTTACCTTGAAACCTGTCTGTTCTTTGTTGATCAGGAAGGGGATATCTAGCAAGTTTGGAGTTATTTTTTTTCTTTCAGTTCTTGGTAGCATTTGGTGGGTTCGCAGAATCAAGCAATCGAGTTGGTCGAAATTATAAATAGACTTTTTTCTTGTCATCGATTAGAAAGGTTCAGCATCAGTATAATTGATAGAGCTTTGAAAAAGTGAGATGAATAGGGGAGAGGTAAGTAAAAATCAGCCGCAGATCAGCTTTTCAACATAGAACGAAACTCCTGAGATCATTTTTAATTAGGTTATTCGAGAGTGCGGGAAGTTGTCGATGCTTGCAAAATGACTTTCTTATTTTCTTCTCATTAATTCCAGTACAAATATCGGCTTAGGGCTGCTGAAGCGCTCCATAAGACTACGGCATAATGTCCTGTTTCGTCCCTCAACATGCCACCCTTCGGGACTTATTCCGTTTCCTTTTGGGCTTGATTCCCCTAAGCCAGAGGAAGTACCATAATTAATTTCTAATCCTTTAAACGAATTTGTTATGGAAACTTCAAAAAACATCATTGCTCCAAAAGTTGCTGAAATTGAGTTGGTCTACAAGACTAAAGTAAAAGCAACTGACAGACCAAAAATCACTCACTCGGATGATGCCAAAACCATCCTTATGGAGAATTGGGACACCGATAAAATTGAATTTATAGAACAGTTCAAAGTGATGTATCTCAACCGCAATAGCAAAGTGACTGGAATTGTTGAAATCTCCACCGGTGGGACTTCTGCAACGATTGTGGATGTCAAACTGATTTATGCAGGAGCTTTGAAAGCCAATGTTTCATCTATTATTATAGCTCATTATGCAAAGTATTTATTTATGTAAAGTAACATGCGATTACCATGCTTAGAATGACGTAGACCAACAAATACCCACATGCCACTTTACATAATACTATACTGCCGATAGCCTTTTGAATTCATAAAGTAGCGAACCCGCCGCCAGATCTTCTGGTACTGTTCAATAGCAGGAGGTAAAAATTCTGTTGTGAATCAAGATAGCCAGCCACCTTTCCGGTCAGGATGTTGAGATCCCTAATTTGTTCTTACATATTGCAATGAGTTTAAGTGAATATTGCAATACTATCCAAGAATATTATGTAAAGTAAATAGTGAGCAGTATTCTGAAAATGAGGCAATTATCTACATCGTTTTACATAAGTATTTACTTTACATAATGGGCTTTATGTAAAGCTTTACATAAAGCCCATAACCATCCTTCTGGAAATCTTCAACCAAGTCACCAAGATATCAGGCTAACCCAAAAGCTAAAAAAAGCAGGAGAAATCCTTGATATTTCTATTATAGATCAAATAATCATTACAAAGGATAACGGATACTTTTCATTTGCAGATGAAGGGCTTATATAGCCCTTTTTTTGGTCGAAGAAATAAACTAACTGAAATGGTAAAGCATGCATTTGAATAGATTAAAAAAAAAGAAGTTTCGTTTTCTCCTCAAATTAGCCAAATAATTGTCATCAAAAAATGACTGATAGAAGAAAGAGAGAAGTTTTTTGCACCAAATTTGATGGCTTTTCTGCAATTGGAGAAATACTCACTTACTCTTTGAAAGTGTTAGGATTGTAATTGTGTTACTGCATAATAATCCCGCAGGATTTGCAGTCCTCTGGCTTTACTTATACATCTACTGTTTTTTCAGTGTGAACCAAAAAACTGAGCCCTTTCCTTCTTCACTCTGCACACCTATTTGGCCATCCATTGCTGTTATGAATTCCTTGCTAATAGCTAATCCAAGCCCTGATCCATTGTTTTTATTGCCAGGAACTCTATAGTATTTTTCAAAAAGCTTTTCTTTAAATTCTGAGGGAATACCTTTTCCTTGATCTACTACTTCAAATTTTAAATTGTCTCCAAAGTATTCTTTACAAATCAGCCTGATCGTTGAGTTTTCATTGGAATATCTAATTGCATTTGACAGTAGGTTTACAAGTACCCAAGTCACTTTATTGGAGTCTCCCAATACAAGAGAATTATCTTCTACACTTGTTAGAATTTCAATGGATTTTTCTTTGGCCTGCAAAAAGAGTGCATTTACTGCATCAGAAATAACTTCGGAAGGATCAAATGCTTCTTTTTCCAGGGTTATGTTCCCAGTTTCTGCCTGAGTGATATCCAAAAGCTCACTCGTTATCGATAGCAACCTGTTTTTATCTTCCTTCAATCCATCAATTAACTTTTTTTGTTCAACATTAAGATCTCCAGTTCTATTGTCTGATAGTAGTTTTATTCCAAGACCAATTGAAGATATCGGCGTCTTCAATTCATGGGAAATAGTGGCAATAAACTGTGTTTTTGCCTTGTCTTTATCACTGAAATCGGTAATATCAGATACTACCACTACATAACCGATATTTACAGGTTGTTGGTTTTCAAATTTGGGTGAATTAATTGGAATAATTTCTCTTGAAAAAGTCAGCTCTTTCCCATTATGGATTATCTTAACGGTTTTAGGCTTCAGGCTTTCATCTCCACCAAGTGCGAAGTCTACCGCAAATGATGCGAAAAAATCAATTTTCTGCGCCAAATTTTGAATATGCTCTCCTTTTTTAATATTGTCTCCCAAATTAAACAGTGATTTGGCATAGTCATTTACAAACAGCAGTCTTTGGTTTTCATCTATTCCAATGATGCCTTCATGCATTTGATTGATGATTGCATCAATACGCTTTTTTTCTGAAAATAACATGACATAATTTGAAGCCTCGTACTCCTTGAGCTTGACAGCCATATCGTTGAAAGATTTTGCAATTTCTCCTAATTCATTTCCCCCATTGTCAGGAAGTTGATGATCGTATTTCTTCGCCGATATTGCCTTTATTCCAGCATTTAACTTTTGTAGTGGATCAAAAATTACTTCTGGAAAGCCTATGATAAAAATTAAACTTAATATAGAGCCAGTCACTCCTGTTATTGACATGTACAGTATAACCCGTTCTGCCGTTTCATTCGCAATATCATTTTTCTTTAGCAGCGTCTGAATATTCAATTCATAAATCTTACTAGCCAGGTCTTGGAGGTTACTTGCTTGTGAAATTATTCCTCTCGGGTTAGAGTTTTCATTATTGATACTTTCTTCAAGGAGTTCTTGTAAAAGCACAAAGCCTCTTTCAAATTCTTTACTTAGTTTATCTTCACCAGGTTCGGTTACATTTTCCATTTGTTTTGAAAGACTTTCCTGAATAGTTTCCATAGAGGTATTCACTTTGTTTTTACCAATGATATCTTGGTTATCAGAATTGGCAATTAATACATCCAAAGAAGATTTGATCTGTTGCATATAATCCAAGGTTCTAAAATTATCTTGAATGATAGACTTAGAGTCATCTGCAAGTTGTCTGACGAAAATCGACCCCAATCCTGAAAGCAGAACTATAAGAAGAAATAGAAAGCCGAATGCAAAATATAATCTGGTTTTAAGTTTCATGTCATTTTACTTTTATGTCACTACGATCAGGTCAATATCTGTTGGTGCGATCAATTTTACCAATTCTCGAAAGTGGTTTTTACTTGTGAAAGTTCTGCAAAAACTCTGATTTGGCCTTCCGATCACAATATTGGTTGCTAGATTTTCAATTGAAGCCTCAAATAGTATCTCAGCAACATTTTTTTTGATGGTAGGAACTGTAGTTGCCCCTTCTTGAACAAGTTGCAATTTATCAGGGATCACTTCTTTAGAATTTTTTTCACCTGCAGCGTAAATAAATACTTTTGCACCCAAAGTATTTGCAAGCTTAAAATTAGCAAGTAATTTGGTTTGTTTTCTACTATCAATTTTTTCAAGAGACTCACTTGGCATTTTTACATATACCACATACCATTCAGCATTGTAATTATTTGCCAAACGGGCAGTTTTTCTGATGACTTTCCGTGCGATGACATCATTGGTACTGATGCATGCCATAAAGCGCTCTACTACACTGGCTTTCTTCTGTTGGACGAAACTAATTTTCTGCTCCAAGTTTTTGGCTACTTGAAGCAATGCCAACTCCCTGAGTTGAAGTATTTTTTCAGACTGGAAAAAGTTATCCAATGCTTGTTGAATTTTCGGGCCTTTATATATTTTCCCATCTTTTAACCTTTTGATCAAATCTTCTGCCGGTAGGTCTATGCTTACCACTTCATCAGCTTTCTTCAAAAAAACATCTGGAATTCGTTCCGAAACCTCGATTCCACTAAGCTGAAACACTTTGTCATTTAAACTTTCCAGGTGCTGTACATTAAATGCAGTGATGACATGGATGCCAGCATCGATCAAATCCTGTACATCTTCCCACCTTTTCTGATTCGTGCATCCCGGGATATTGGTGTGTGCCAGTTCATCGACAATCACTATAGAAGGCTTTTTCTCCAAAATGGACTCAAGGTCCATTTCCTTTAGGTTTTTACCTTTATAAAACACCTCTTTCAATGGAATCTGTGGTAATCCATGAACCAAGGCTTCTGTTTCAGGTCTTCCATGTGTTTCTATAAATCCTATTTGCACATCAACTCCCGCACTCAGTAATTCATGAGCCTCTTGGAGCATTCTGTAAGATTTTCCAACCCCAGCGATCATGCCTATATAGACTTTCAATCTGCCTTTTTTAGACTTCTTGATCAGTTGAAGAAAATAGTCTGGGTTACTTCCCATGGGTTAGGATGATTTGTAAAGCCCATCCCAGTTAAGGGATGGGTCTTGTTGATTTATGGAATTGTAATGGCTAAAGAACCAATCAAAAGGGTATTTCCTCTGACTAGTTCACTGTCTTTTTCGAAATTAGGACTGGCATTTTGTAAATGCCTTCCTTCAATTCGGAATAGTATATTGTCTGTTATTTTTCTGTCTATATTGATCGAAAAACCTGTAGTCTTAAATCCTGCGGGAGAAAATGAAGATATGATCACCCCTTTTTCATCTTGGTAATATTCACTTCTCAAAGCCATTCCCCAATTTTCATTGAAGTCAACTCTTAAAATCCCTACTGGAGAAAACCATTGTTCGAATGCTCTTTCATCTCCTACAGCTACTATTGAAGATGATTCTTCTTGGATTCCATAATCAAAACCCAATATCAACCCAACTTTTTGAGACACTTGAAGCTGTGCATACAGGTTATTGAAATAACGCATTCTTTTGTCTTCTTGAGGAAAATCATTGCCAATAAATGTACTCCAGTTAAACGTGAGTTTATCATTTGGTGTATGGGTTACCCTGGTGCCAAAAGCTGGTGAAGTATTTCCAGGCAATCTTTGTATTCGCTGCCAGCCATTGAAAATACCTCCTTCAAACTCCCATTTTTCATTGGGAGTATATGTCAGTTTGGCCCCGGAAAGGAAATATGGTGAATTTTCGGCGAGCAAGCTTCTTGTCAAGGTATAGTTCTGGGCTGAAATTGCAGACTCAAAACCTATATGGGAAGCAAATATACCTGCATCTATCCATAGTTTTCTTTCTTTGTCCAAGGCCAAACCAATGTTTGCCTCAAATACATTTTTCAGCAAATCCTGCTCCGCAGCAAGATTGTACTGAGCGTATGTTCCTACCATGAGACCTATATTTCCACGATAAAAACCACCATCAATTTCCATGTTTACCAGTCCCAAATTCAAATTCACTTCATTGTGTCGGGTGTGATTGAAGAGAAAATCGGGTCGCTCATTTGAAAACGGTTGATTAAAATCAAAACCATAATAAACATCCACAAAACCGCTGAACTTAATATCTGGTTTTTTGGGATCTTGCGCCATTGCTTGGACGGTTCCCATCAATGCGACAGCAAATAGAATAATTTTTTTCATTTCTACAGTTGGTTTAATTATTTGTCAAGGATGGGCTGATATTGTCCAATGCCATATTCAATTTCAATACATTAACAAGGTCTTTTGGACCAAAAAGCCCTAATAATGCTGCTTCTTTATGATCAAGGATTAATTGCTTGAGTTGGTCATTGTCCATACTTCTAGCATTGGAAATTCTTTCTGACTGAAAAAGAGCAGATTCAAGTGAGATATAAGGGTCTAATCCGCTTCCCGAGGCTGTGACCATATCGATTGGTATTTCAGCTTTTGTTTTTTCAGGATGGCTTTGAAGAATGGATTCTATTCGATCAGAAACCTCTTGCAAAAATACTTCATTGGAAGGTCCATAATTGGATCCCCCTGTGCTAGAGGCATCATATTCTACTGCAGAAGGTCTGCTCCAGAAGTAATTTTCGCTGCTGAATTCTTGTGCGATATTTTCAAAACCCTTAAGCTTGCCCTCAATAATGATTGGTTTGCCATTTGATACATTTGGCATCAATTTTCCAACTCCCCAAATAGTCATGGGATATAATACCCCGAAAATCACAAGAGATATAATAATGAATGTTATACTTTGACGTATCATAGAAATTTTGCTATTAAATAAATAATGAAACTACTAGGTCAATGGCCTTTATACCTATAAATGGAAGAATGACACCACCTAATCCATAGATCAATAAGTTTCTGCTCAGCAAAGCCGAAGCACCAATCGGTCTGTATTTTGATCCTTTGAGTGCCAATGGAATCAAGGCTGGTATAATCAATGCATTGAAAATCACTGCTGAAAGGATGGCCGACTCTGGACTGGAAAGCCCCATCAAATCCAGTGCTGCCAATCCAGGGATAGAAGCTGCAAATAGTGCAGGCACAATTGCGAAGTATTTTGCTACATCATTTGCAATGGAGAATGTGGTAATGTTTCCACGCGTAATCAAAAGTTGTTTTCCAATTTCAACTACTTCCAGAAGTTTTGTCGGATCTGAATCCAAATCAACCATGTTTGCCGCTTCTTTTGCCGCCTGAGTTCCTGAATTCATTGCCACACCGACATCTGCCTGAGCCAATGCAGGGGCATCATTTGTACCATCGCCCATCATTGCCACCAACTTGCCTTCCTTTTGCTCATTTTTGATATAATTCATTTTGTCTTCCGGCTTAGCTTCGGCGATGAAATCATCTACTCCAGCCAATTCAGCAATGAATTTTGCGGTTAATGGGTTATCACCAGTTACCATCACTGTTTTGACACCCATTTTGCGAAGCCTTGCAAACCGCTGCTGGATTCCGGGCTTGATAATATCTTCCAATTGAATGACGCCAATGGCATGTTCATTCACAGATACTGCTAGAGGTGTTCCTCCTTTTTCAGCTATTTTGGTTACTTCATTTTCCAGGAAATCCAAATCAGAAGTACTTGATTTTACAGACCATTTTTTGATGGTGTCCCATGCACCTTTTCGGATCCTGGTACCATCCGGTAGATCAATCCCACTCATGCGAGTCTCAGCAGAAAAGTCTATGAACCTAGATGATCTGGGTGCCTCATAAGTAGCATTTTCTTTTTTGCGAGCCAATTCTACCACGGACTTTCCTTCTGGTGTGGTATCGGCAAGGGAACCTAGTACTGAAGCTTTCACCAAGTCTTCCATTGGCACCTCTGGCGCATTGATGAAGGCAGTAGCTTTTCTGTTTCCAATAGTAATTGTACCTGTTTTATCAAGAAGCAAGACATCTATATCTCCCGCAGTTTCCACTGCTTTTCCAGATTTGGCTATAATATTTGCTTTCAATGCCCTGTCCATCCCCGCTATTCCTATAGCGGAAAGTAATCCACCAATAGTGGTAGGGATCAAGCAGACGAATAGAGAAACCAAAGCAGCAAGAGACAAGCTTACATTGAGAAAATCCGCAAAAGGTTTTAAAGTAACTGTCACGATCAAAAAGACCAGTGTAAATGCCGCCAAAAGAATCGTCAAAGCGATTTCGTTTGGTGTCTTTTGTCTATTTGCTCCTTCTACCAAAGCAATCATTTTATCCAAAAAACTCTCCCCTGGGTTTGAGCTGACGCTGATCACAATCCTATCGCTCAATACTCTGGTGCCACCTATGACCGTATTTTGGTCAGATCCAGCTTCCCTTATAACAGGGGCAGACTCTCCAGTAATGGCTGATTCATCAATAGATGCCAATCCTTCGACGATTTCACCATCGGCAGGAATGATATCATTTGCTTCACAGACAAACAAATCGCCTTTTTTTAGGGATGCCGAACTTACTACCTCTTCTTTTCCATTTGTCAAAAGTCTGGCTGGAGTATCCTGTCTTGTTTTTCGCAGAGTGTCAGCTTGTGCTTTTCCCCTTGCCTCAGCTATAGCTTCAGCAAAATTCCCCAGCAAGACTGTCAAGAACAATAGCAAGGTGATCGTAAGATTGTACCCAAAGTTTCCCAAGAAATCATTTTGTGAAACCAAAGAGACAACGGTGACAACAAGCATGATCAAAGTTCCAAGTTCTACGGTAAACATTACCGGGTTTTTGATCATGTAACTCGGATTGAGTTTTATAAAAGCTTCCTTAAAAGCTTGTGAAGTATTGACTTGATTATTTTTATTTTTCATATCGTGAATAGTTAAAAGGAGAAGAACTCAGCAATTGGTCCCAATGCCATCACAGGGAAAAAAGCAAGAGCTGCCACAATCAGGATTACTGAAATCAATACTGCTGCAAATGCTGGTGTTTCCAGTTGAAGGCTACCCGCAGATTCAGGTACACTTTTCTTGATTGCCAGGGATCCAACAATCGCCAAAGGCCCGATGATTGGTAAAAACCTTCCCAATAGCATTACAATCCCGTTCATGATGTTCCAAAATGGTGTATCATCTCCCAATCCCTCGAATCCAGAACCGTTATTTGCTGATGAAGAAGTGAATTCATAAAGCATTTCTGAAAGGCCGTGATAGCCTGGGTTATGAATCCATTCACTAGCAAGGGACTGGTCAGTGGCTGACAAATAACTCGAAATGGCCGTACCTACAAGAATTAAAAATGGATGTAATATGATGATTAATGCAGCTATTTTCACCTCTCTGGCTTCGATCTTTTTGCCCATAAATTCAGGTGTACGACCAATCATCAATCCAGCTATGAAAACGGCTACGATGACGAATACAAAGAAATTGATAAAACCTACACCTACACCTCCATATATTGCATTGATAAACATGTCCAAAAAGAAAATCCCACCTGATAATGGCGTGTGGCTATCATGCATGGAGTTTACCGAGCCGTTGGAAGTAGCTGTGGTAGATACACCCCAGAGAGATGATGCCGCTGGGCCAAATCTGAGCTCTTTCCCTTCAAGATTTGTAGGATCGGATAATCCAAGTTTTGTGAATTCAGGGTTGCCATTCATTTCTTGGCTGATACTTACGGCAACGAAAGCAATAAATAGAGCTGACATCACACCGATAAACAGCAAGGCAAGTTTTTTTCTTCCTGTATAAAAACCGAATGCAAATACCAATGCCATCGGTATCAATAGAATTGCAACGTTCTCAGCGATATTGGTCAGGTAGTTGGGATTTTCAAAAGGATGTGTGGAATTTGGTCCAAAAAACCCACCTCCATTGGTGCCCAGTTGTTTGATGGCTACCATTGGAGCAGCAGGGCCAGCAGCTACCAATTGGATATCTCCCTCCAGGGTTTCTACCTCCTGTAATCCTTCAAAATTTGTAGGTGTGCCGTTTACCATCAAAATAATAGCTAAGATGATTGATAATGGCAATAAGATCCGTGTGCAACTTTTGACAAGAAGGTTAAAGAAATTCCCCAAACCTTCGCTTGCCTTATTTTTAAGTCCTTGAAAAAGCAATGCACAGGCAGCTATACCTGTTCCAGCACTTACAAATTGCAGCCAGCAAAAAACCAATAACTGCGTATAATAAGAAGCTCCAGATTCTCCACTATAGTGTTGGAGGTTGGTGTTCGTAGTAAAACTAACAGCTGTATTGAATGCCAAAGTAGGTTCCCAATTGCCAAATCCATTTGGATTCCAGAATGGATGCAAAGATTGTAAGGCAAGAAAGAGAAAAGCCAATATGAAGAAGCCTATATTGATAACAAGCAAAGCTTTCATATTTTCTTTCCAATTAAGACTTTGATCTGGATTTGCACCTGCTATTTTGAAAATCAATTTTTCAAGCGGACTCATAAAGTCAGTCCAGACCTTTTCTCCTTTAAATACTTTTACCATATATTTTCCCAATGGCCATGCCAGTAGCAGGGAAAGGAGGAAAATGAAAATTACGCCTAATATTTCTGTGTTCATGATTTAAAACTTTTCGGGTTTCATAATGGCATAGGTGAGGTATCCAGCAGCCAAAAGGGATGTGATTAGAATAAGTATCATTTTTCGATTCGATTATGTTCGTACAATAAGTAGTATGATTGAAGTAGACAAAATGGAAGCATTGATTTAGCTTCTTTGTACATTCTGTGGTTTTGCTGAAGATGAAGGTGAGGTAAGAAAATATGTTCAAGACCTATTTTGATCATATCATCACCCTCCTTGTAAAGCTTTTCTGCCAATTCAAAAGATTTCTTTACGGTAGTCATGTTGCCAGAAAGAATGGCTCTTTCTGTAAATTCTGCAAAAAGGGATATATGTGAGAGGATCAGTAATCTCTCTTTTTCCTTTTGTCTGCAATTGACCTCATTGGAAAATTCAGGTAATTGCTTTTCGATTTCAAGGCACATCGATTTGAAGTTATTCATGTTCATAAGTCATCAAATAGTTTTATGGATTTGAAAATTGCAGCTAGGATAGCTATACCAAGGAGCAGCATCCCAATGATTAATATTCCGTTCATGATATTTTAAGATGATTCGGAATTCCATTGGCAAGAGGCGATCCTGATATAAAAAATATCGAACAAAAAATTATAACCTATTAATAATCAGTATTATAAAAATATTTGTAATTAAATTTAAATGATTTCTAATGAAAACACCCTTCGGATTCCGAAGGGTGTTTTTCCAAAATGGAAGGGTTCAAAAATTTAGATAGATCAATTATTCAATTTGAAATAGAGGGGATTTCCATGTCCTTGTTTCCCCATCTTCGATAAAGACCAAAAACCCTTCAAGCTCAGAATTATTTAAAATCAGCTCAATTGCACGATCTTTTCCCATAATCATGCATGTAGTGGCCATTACATCTGCTCTAATCGCATTTTTGGTTTTGATACTTGCACTCAACAGTTGGTGATCAACAGGATAACCCGATCTTGGATCAATGATATGTGGTTTTTTTAATCCATTTTCATCAATAAAAAATTTCCTATAGCTTCCAGAAGTGCTAAGGGATTCATCATTAAGCTGTACTATTGCCACTAGCGAATTAACCGTTGAATTTGGGTTTTCAATACCAATTCTCCATAATTTTCCATCTGGATTAAAGCCTTTACATTTCATTTCCCCTCCAATCTCCACCTTGAAATCTTCTACACCATGTGATATTAAAATTTCAGAAATCTTTTCTATGGCAAAGCCTTCTCCCATGGCACTAAAATCTAGCATTACGCCATCCTTATTTGCTTTGATGAAAGCATCAGTAAATTCTAGGTTTTCAAAGCCAATTAAACTTTTGATGGAGTCAATTTTTTCTTCATTTAGACTTTCTCTATTGCTAAAACCAAAACCCCAGGCATTAATCAGTGGCATCATGGTAGGGTCAAACAGGCTATCAGTATTGACTACAAATTTTTGTGAGAGGAAAAGCATTTCTGGGAATAAAGGTGATTTAAATTCCCAATAGCCAATTTGATTGAACTGTGAAATTTCAGATTGAGGTATGTAGGTATTCACAGCATTATTAAAGTCTTGAAAAAACAGCTCAATTTCTTTAGAGAAATTTTCATTGCTTTTGTAAAGAATTTGGTAGTAAGTGCCAAGTGCCTCACCTTCAAGAAGCGTGTAATCTTCTTTATTTTTTTGCTGACAAGCAAGTAGACATGGTGCTAAGAGGTAAATGAAAATAATTAAGTGCCGCTTTTTCATTCTATTTGATAATCATGAAGTTTTTTATACAAGGTTGTCAAGCCTATTTCTAAGAGCTTGGCTGCTTGTGTTTTGTTTCCATTAACAAAGTTTAGTACTCTTAATATTTGTGCTTTCTCAGCTGATGCCATTGTAAAGTCCAGATTCGACTCTTCCTTCATCAGCTGTCTTGGAGGCAATAGATCAGGTGTTAAATATTTGCCATTACTCAAAATCACTGCCCTTTCAATAATATTTCTTAATTCCCTGATGTTTCCTTTAAAAGGTTGATTTTGAATTTCTTTTAAAAATTCAGGAGTAGCTTCTAAAGCTTTTTGGTTTGTTTTTGCAGCAAATATCCCAGTAAAATGTTTGACAAGCTCGGGAATATCTTCTTTCCTTTCAGCAAGGGAGGGAAGTTTTATTTGAATTACGGAAAGACGGTAGAGTAGGTCTTCCCTAAAATGACTGTTTTTGACTTCCTCATCCAAGTTTCGATTTGTAGCGGCAATAATTCTTACATCCACTTTCATCTCTTTAGTATCTCCAACAGGGATGAATGTTCCAGACTCTAATACCCTTAGGAATTTTGCTTGCAAATCCATTGGCATTTCTCCAATTTCATCCAAAAACATAGTGCCTTTATGTGCTTCTTCAAAGAGTCCTCTTTTATCTTTTTGAGCTCCAGTAAAAGCACCAGATTTATGCCCAAACAGCTCACTCTCCAAAATTTCACCACTAATGGCGCTGCAGTTAATGGCTACGAAAGGCTTGATGGATCTCCTACTTTCATAATGGATGGCTTGGGCAAAAACTTCTTTACCTGTACCTGTTGCACCAGTCAACAGAACCGTTGTATCTGAATTAGCTACTTTTTTAGCCAAAGTGACAGACTTTTTTATGGATTCACTTTGGCCAATTATGCTATCAAAACTGTATTTCTTGCCAATTCTAATTTTTAAAGCACTTAATTCTTTCTGGAGTTTGGCCTTTGTGATTGCTTTTTCTACTAAAGGCAAAAGTTTGTCGTTGTCATCTCCTTTCACCAAATAATCAAACACACCGTTTTTAACAGCATGTACACCATCCTGAATCCTTCCATAGGCAGTCAATAGAATAAACTCAATATCAGGGAACTTCTTTTTTGAATTGATGCAAAAATCCACGCCATTCCCATCAGGGAGCTTGACGTCACAGATTACTAAATCAGGAGAAATTTGGTCGATTTTAGATTTTGCATAGTGGATATTTTCTACATCAATAACTTCATACCCTTCGTACTCAAGGTATTTGGAAGTTAATTCCCTAAGCTTCTTTTCATCATCGATCAGTAAAATCTTTCCTTCCATCAGCTTCAATGTTTTAGTCTGTTAAATTCAATATCGTATTGATATCCTTGATATGCCCAAAAAGCAGCAGAATATCTCCATCTTCAATCACGGTATTGGCTGTGACTACTCCAGTAACCTTCTTGGTTTTTGATTTTACACCGAAAATATTCAACTTCTCTTCCATTTTAATCAAGCTCAAGATATTGATATTATAATCTTGTCTAATTTTTGTCTCTGAAATGGTCAAGCCCACATACCTCTTAGGTGTCTGAACTTCAATGATGTTATAATCATCAGACACATCTAGCGAATCAATAACCCCTTTCATCTGTAGGCTCTTAGCCATTCGCTCTGCCGAATCCTCTTCAGGATGCAGAATTTCATCCACACCAATGGCTTTGATTACTGTTTCATGTATTTTATTGATCGATCTGCTTATCAACCTTTTTATGTTCAACTGCTTAAATATTGCGGTTACCATAATCGATGCTCCAAAATCTTCTCCAATCGCAATAATCACCACATCGGCATCCTTGCAAGGAAGATTTTTCACAGCTTGAGCATCTGTAGCATCCATGACAACAGCATGCGTGATCTTATCTTTTACCGCATCTACCTTGTCCTCAC